>JBGAWE010000198.1:0-8491 GCA_044227705.1 Saprospiraceae bacterium | reverse complement strand
CGCCAATCTTCTTTTTGAAAAGGGAGAAGTACGCGTCGAAAAAGAGGTAGAACTTCTCGACTCGCGTCCCGAACCATTTGGCCGGGAAAAAGTGGCCGCACTCGTGAAGGATGACCAAAATCGACAGGGCCAAGAGGAGCTGGCCGGTCATTATCAAACTGCCCATTCGTTTTAGTTTTGAGTTGTGGGTTTCGGGTCGAATCAGATGCGCAGCTCCTGATATTTCTGCGAGTTCGCCGGGTCGACCTTCGACATGATTTGATAGACGCGCTCCTTTTGCGGCCGCGCCGCCGTCTTGAACATCTCGATGAGTTCGTCGCGCTTCGCATTTGCGAACATCTGGACAATCATCGAATTGAAGCCCGCAGTGCTCGCCTTTTCGACGTCCTCGAGGGCTTGGGCGACGAAGATTTTCCCCTTTTCCACGTCGTTCGACATCTCGTCGAGGCCCTTGCGGTGGTAGGTGTACATCGCCTGCCGCAGCGGTTTGAGGCGCGGCGCGAGGATGCTCTCGGTGATGAAATAGCGGTTGCGGCTCTTGTTGGAGTCGCTTGCCTTCCAGCCCGGCGAGTTCTGCGAGATCTGCGGCGGGATGTTCGTGACGATTTGGTTGAGGATGTTGAGGTACTGCTCGCCGCCGTTCGGCGAGAAGCTGTCGTAGTCCAGCCCGATGGCGAGGTAGGCGTAAAAGGCCAGCACCGCCGTGAGGTTGTCCTGGATGAGGTCGTAGTTGAAGTCGAGCGGCTGCCCGATGTCCCACGTGAAGACGAAATCTTTGTCGAGGTGCGTCAGCAGCGGGGACTCGTAGGTCGAGCCGAAAACCGGCCGCGTGGCCTGCACGGAAAGCTCTGCCTTGAAGGTGTTGTTGCCCAGCTCCTCGGAGACGGTGACGATGAAGTTCATCTTGATGCGCTCGTTCTGCTCGAACTCGTCGTTCGTCCATTTGCGCGTGTTGATGAACGAGCGCACGGCCCCTTCGAGCTGGTCGAACACCTTGCGGTCAGTGTTCTGCAGTTGCGGCGTGACGAACTTGACCGTGGCGAGGATTTCCTGCGCAGCGAGGCCTTTTCCAAAAAGGAAAAGCAGCAGGGTGGGGAAGAGGTATTTTTTGAACATGGCCAACTGGTTGATGGTCAATGAGTTAGGAAGATTCACGACTCGAAAGTTGTCGCTCGATTTCATCGACGATGTCGGCGGCGGCGGCAATTTTCGATTTCAGCTCAAACGCCCGGCGGCTCCCGTCTCGTCTGAAAATGGCGATTTTATTTGTGTCGTGGCCGAAGCCCGCGCCCGCGTCGCGCATCGAGTTGAGGACGATGAAATCGAAGTTTTTGCGCTCGAGTTTGCCGAGCGCGTGGGCTTCTTCGTCGTTCGTCTCGAGGGCGAAACCGGCGAGGATTTGGCCGGGCCGTTTTCGTTTTCCGAGCGTCGCTGCGATGTCGACGGTCTTCACGAGGCGAAGTTCAAAATCGTCGTTCTTCTTTTTAATCTTTTGATTCTCAATGACTTGTGGCCGGTAATCGGCAACGGCCGCAGCCAAAACCGCGATGCCCGTCTTCTCAAAAAAGCCGTCGCAAGCCTCGAACATCTCCTGCGCCGAACCGACCGTGACGACCTCGATTTCAACGTTCGCCGCTGGCCGCAAATTCGTCGGGCCTAAAACCAGCCGGACTTTCGCGCCGCGCCCAGCGAGTTCCTCGGCGATGGCGATTCCCATTTTACCGGTCGAGCGGTTGCCGATGAAACGAACCGGGTCGAGCGGCTCGAAGGTCGGCCCGGCGGTCACGAGGGCGGTCTCGTCGGCGAGGCTTTTTCTTTTTTGAAAGAAGGCGTCCACGAAAGCGACGATTTCCTCCGGCTCCGCCATCCGCCCGTCGCCGACGAGGCCGCTGGCCAGCTCGCCGTGCCCGACGGGGATAATTTGAACGCCGAAGGAGCGCAGTTTTCCGATGTTCGCCCGCGTTGCCGGGTGGCGCCACATGTCGACGTCCATCGCCGGGGCGACGAAGACCGGGCAGCGGGCCGACAGGAAACTGGCCGTCAAGATGTTGTCGCAAAGCCCGTTGGCCAGCTTGGCGATGGTGTTCGCCGAGGCGGGCGCGATGACCATCGCATCCGCCCAAAGGCCGAGTTCGACGTGGTTGTTCCAGCCCGATTCGCTCGATACGTCCGTAAAAACGGGACGCCCGGAAAGCGTTCCGAGCGTCAAGCTGCCGATGAAGTCGGCGGCGGAGCGGGTCAGCAAAACCTGAACCTCGGCCCCCTTTTTCACCCAAAGCCGGGTCAGAAAGGCGGACTTGTAGGCGGCGATGCTGCCCGAGACCCCGAGCAGGATTTTTAACTGTGAATGGTCAATTGTCGATTGTTGAGCCGGTTCGGCATTGCCGATTGGTCGCGTCTTTTTTGCTTTCGACATGGCCGGGCTGGTTCAATTCACAAATAACCATTGACAATTTACCATCCTCAATCGCGGTATTCTTGCTGAGCCTCCCACTGCAACTCGCCGTTGAGGAATTCCTGCGTGGCGAGAATGGCGGTGTTTGGCAGCCGCTCGTAGAACTTAGATATTTCAATCTGCTACTTGTTCTCGTGGCCGTTGAGGAATTCCTGAGTGGCAAGAATGGCGGTGTTGGGCAGCCGCTCGTAGAACTTCGAGATTTCAATCTGCTCCTTGTTCTCGTGCACCTCCTCGATAGTCTCGGATTGGACGGAAAACTCGTCGAGCTTCCGCTGGATTTCGTGCTTGAGGTCGTAGGAAATCTGACGCGACCGGCGCGAGATGATGGTCAACGCCTCGTAGACGTTGCCCGTCTGGCTTATAAGTTCGTTGATGTCGCGCGGCGAGACGCTGGGGTCGATGCCCTGTGCGCGGGCCTTGATATCGCTCATTTGCTGATGGATTTGAGTTTTTGCGTGGATGAGTTCTTCATGTCCGAGACCTCGTTGGCCGAACCCGATTTGGGGTGCTTCGAAAGGAACTCGTCGGACTTTTTGATGACGGCCGAGTACCGCTCCGCCTTCTTGGCGACGACAGAGTTTTGCGCCAACAGGTAGGCTGACTTGACAACCAGATAGCGGGTTTGTTCAACATCGGGGCTTTCCGGGAAGTCCTTTAACAAGTTGTCGAAGGAAATCATGGCCGACTGGTACTGCCTGATCTTGTAGTAAAGCAGGCCTTCCTCGAATGCCTTTTTCTCCAGTTTCCGCCGCAGAACATCGATGAGTTTGTTGCACTCGCCCACGCGGCTGGAGGTCGGGAAGGTGTTGACGAAGGTCTGGAAATCCTCGAGCGCCTTGTCGGTATAGCCCTGCTCGAGCTTGTACTCGGGGCTTAAACTGTAATGGCACTTCGCCGCCATGAACGAGCACTCCTCGCGCAGCGGCGAGTTGGTGTAGGTGTCGGCGAAGTTCTTGAAATAGTAGTTGCCGAGGATGTAGTTGTTGACGTTGTACTGTGTCCAGGCGTACTTGTAGTAGACCTGCTCGCCGCGCGCGTCACCCTTCAAGGTCGGCAGGACGATTTCGTAGAGGGTCTGCGCCTTGTCCCATTTCTTCTGGCCGTAATATTCGTTGGCCTTTTTCAGGATGAGGTCGGTGTCGCCGCTGGAACGGATTTTCTCGAACTGGCTCTTGCAGGAAAAGAGCAACGGCACGAGAGCGATGGCGGCCAAAAAGAAGGTTTTCTTCATAACGAGCGGCAAAGGTAGCACGGCTGGCGGGTTGATTTTTTGAAAAACTTGTTTTTCCGGCGCACAAAACGACGCCTGATCTGAAACGCCGCCGCCCCCGCAAACGCTACCTGGCGAGGAAAACTTGGCAGGCTATTTTTTCAAAACGCCCATCTCCAGCCCAACTTTCGTGAATGCCGCGACCGCCCGTTCGAGGTGCGCCCGCGAATGCCCGGCCGAGATTTGGACGCGGATCCGCGCCTTCCCCTGCGGCACGACCGGGTAGAAAAAGCCGATGACATAAATTCCTTCCTCCAGCAGTCGCGCCGCCATCTCTTGTGCAACCCGCGCGTCGTAGAGCATGATGGGCACTATGGGGTGCTCGCCGGGGATGATGTCGAAGCCCGCCTTCTTCATGTTTTTACGGAAAAACTTCGTGTTCCGCTCCAGTTTGTCGCGCAGCGAGGTCGTTTCGGAAAGCATGTCGAACACCGCGATGCTCGCCCCGA
Organism: Saprospiraceae bacterium; assembly: GCA_044227705.1. GTDB lineage: Bacteria > Bacteroidota > Bacteroidia > Chitinophagales > Saprospiraceae > JANOQP01. The sequence goes on along the minus strand of JBGAWE010000198.1, from coordinate 4,314 downwards.
CAATCGACGGTGCCACCGTGTTCGAGAACAGGTAGGGCCGCGACCGCTGCCGCAAAATCTCCACGATCTCCTTCTTAGAAGCCGTGAACCCGCCCGACGCGCCCCCGAGCGCCTTGCCGAGCGTGCCCGTGATGATGTCGATTCGCCCCATTACGCCGCGATGCTCGTGGGTGCCGCGCCCGGTCTTGCCCAAAAAACCGCTCGAATGGCACTCGTCGACCATCACCATTGCCCCGAACCGCTCGGCCAGGTCGCATATTTTGTCCAGCTGCGCGATGGTGCCGTCCATCGAGAAGCTCCCGTCGGTCGCGATCATCTTCCGCCGACAGCCCGCCGCCTCGGCCTCTTTCAAGCACCTTTCGAGGTCGCCCATCTGGTTGTGCTTGTACCGCCACCTTTTGGCCTTGCAAAGCCGGATGCCGTCGATGATGGAGGCGTGGTTCAGTTCATCTGAAATAATCGCGTCCTCCTCCCCGAGCAACGGCTCGAACACGCCGCCGTTCGCGTCGAAAGCGGCGGCATAGAGAATGGAGTCCTCCATCCCGAGGAAGTCCGCGATCTTCCGCTCCAAAGTTTTGTGGATGTCCTGCGTCCCGCAGATGAAGCGCACGCTCGACATCCCGTAGCCGTGCGTGTCGATGGCCTTTTTGGCGGCCCGCGTCACCTTCGGGTGGCTGGAGAGGCCGAGGTAGTTGTTGGCGCAAAAGTTTAGCACCTCCTTTCCCGCGCTGGTCGAAATCTCGGCCCCTTGCGGCGTGGTGATGATGCGCTCTTTTTTGAAAATCCCGGCCTCCTCGATGGCGGCAAGCTCTTGCTCGAACTGGCTTTTGATGTTGATGTACATTTTGAATTGAGGAATTGAGGAAGCGAGGAATGGAGAAGCCGAGGAGCCATATTCGATTCCTCGGCTTGTCGACTCCTCAACTCCCCAGATGAGAAATCATGTCGTCAGTCATAGCGTCGAGGTCGAACTCGGGCCTCCAGCCCCAGTCGTGCCGCGCCGCCGAGTCGTCGATGGAGGCGGGCCAAGAGTCGGCGATGGCCTGCCGGAAATCGGGCTGGCAGGTGAGTTTGAAATCGGGGATCTTTCGGCGGATGGAATCCGCCATTTCACCGGGCGTGAAGCTCATCCCCGCAAGGTTGTAGCTTGTTCGCAAAGAGATTTTTTTGGAATCCGCCTCCATCAATTCGATCGTCGCCCGGATCGCATCGGCCATGTAGAGCATCGGCAACCGGGTGTTTTCGCTCAAAAAGCAGGTGTATTTCCCCGATTTCAACGCCTCGTGGTAGATCTCGACGGCGTAGTCGGTCGTCCCGCCGCCCGGCAGGCTCTGCCAGCCTATGATGCCGGGGTAGCGCAGCGAGCGCACGTCGAGGCCGTGCTTTTTGTAATAGTAGTTGCACCAGTTTTCGCCCGCCGCCTTCGAGATGCCATAGACCGTTTCGGGTATGAGCGGCCCGAACTGCGGCGTGTCCAACCTCGGGCTTTCCAGCCCAAAAACCGCGATGGACGACGGGAAATAGACCCTGTCCATCTTCCTTTCAACCGCCACGTCGAGGACGTTGAACAGGCTCCTCATGTTGATTTCCCAAGCCCGTTGCGGCATCTTCTCTCCCGTCGCGCTCAAAATCGCGGCGAGGTGGTAGACTTGGTTGATGCGGAATCTTTGGCAAAGCTCCCCGAGCGCGGCCCCGTCGAGCGCGTCGAGGACGGCCGTCGGCCCGTGCTCGTCCGGTATTTCGCGGAGGTCGGTGGCGACCACATTGGCCGCGCCGTGAATCTCTCGTAGGGCCTCCGTCAGGACGGTTCCGATTTGGCCACCGGCCCCTGTCAGCAGGATCTTGGTCGGGCGCATGAGTTGGTTTGGTTTGGCGGCAAATGTGGAAACGGCCCGCCGAAAAGCCCTCTTGCCCGCCTTTTTTGTCAAAAAATAAGCAGAAATCATGTCGGCCGAATTGGTCACGGCGACGGCCACTCGGGCAGGAACTGCCATGTGCCGCGCTCATAGTCCATCGCGCAGCAATAGGTCGACAGCCCATTGGTCACCGCCAAAAACGGGACCTTCAGCGAGAGGATGTACCGCGCCGTCTGGTCGAAAACCTCCTGCGTGACCGGCACCTTCGGGCTTTTGCATTCGATCAAAAGCCACGGCTGCCCGGCCTTGTCGTGAATGAGAATGTCTGCCCTTTTCGTCATGCCGAGCAGTTTTACGCCCTTCTCGACGCGGATGCGCCCGGCTGGGCAGCCTTTTTCCTCCATTAAATACAGCAGGACAAGCTGCCGCAAAACCTCCTCCGGCGTGGCGACGACCTCTTTCTTCCGAACCGGGTCGAAAACGAGCCGCCGCACTCCCGATTGGACGAGCTTTAGCCGGCCCTGAAATTTCAAGAAGTCAGTCTCTATCGTCATCGCCTCTGTCGAAATTGGACGTTATTTAAAACGCGATAGAATCCACAGAAAAATTTTCAACGCTTTCAGAATGGGAGCCCAATCTCGCTGGATTTTTTCAAAAGCAGCTTTCAATGAAAAAGGCGGCCCAGTCAACCTGAGCCGCCCTTCTTCTCGATTGAAAAAAGGGGGGTCAAAGGTTCCCCTTCTTCATCTGCTCGACCGCATAGTTCGCCGCCCGGGCCGTGAACGCCATGTAGGTCAGCGAAGGGTTGACGCACGAGGCCGAGGTCATAAAGGCCCCGTCGGTGCAAAACACGTTCTGCGCCGCCCAGACTTGGTTCCACTTGTTCAGAACCGAGTTTTTCGCCGACGTCCCCATCCGCGCCGTCCCCATCTCGTGGATGCCGAGGCCGAGGTTGATTCCGTGGTCGTAGGTCTTGATGTTCTTCGCGCCGGAGGCTTCGAGCATCTCGGCCGCGTCGTTCATCATGTCCTTTCTCATGTTCTTCTCGTTGTCGCCGGGCACCGCGTCGAAGACGATGAGCGGCTGGCCCCACTTGTCCTTTTGCGTTGCGTGGAAGTACATCCGGTTGCGATGGTAGGGCAGCGTCTCGGCGAAGCCCATCAGGCCCATCGTCCAGCCGCCCGGCTTGAGGATGGCCTCTTTGAACTCGGCACCGAAGCCGTCCATGTCGTTTCCACGCGCCCAGCCTTGCCGGTGGCCGCCGCCCTGGTATCCGAAGCCGCGCAGATAGCCGTTGCCTTTTTCCCCGAAATTGCGGTAGCGCGGCACGTAAATCCCATTCGGTCGCCGCCCGAAAACGTAGAAATCCTCGTACCCCGGCATCTCTGCATTGGCGCCCGCTTGAAAGTGGTGGTCCATCAGGTTGTGGCCAAGCTCGCCCGACTCGTCCAGCCCGTTCGGCATCGAGGCCGTAGTTGTGTTCATCAAGATCGCTGTTGAAGCCACGGCCGAGGCGTTCAGAAAGATGATTTTCGAGAAGAACTCCAGCGTCTTGCCCGTCTGCTCGTCGATGACGTTTACCCCTTTCGCGATCTTTTTCTTCTCGTCGTAAATCAGTGAAACGACGGTCGACCACGGCCGCAGGGTCATGTTCCCCGTCCGCGACGCAGCCATTAGCGTTGCGGCCTGGCTGCTGAAGTATGCGCCATACGGGCAGCCCCTCATGCACATGTCGCGGTACTGGCATTGGCCCCTGCCGAGCCGTGTTTGCTCGTCGGTGGGTTGTGTGAGGTGGGCAGCGCGGCCGATGATCATCTTGCGCGTCGACCATTTCGCCTCGATGGCCTTTTTGGCGGCCTTTTCGACCACCGTCATGTCCATCGGCGGCTGAAATTCACCGTCGGGCAGTTGCGGCAGACCCTCTTTCGATCCGCTGATTCCCGCGAACTTCTCTGTGTACGAGTACCAGTCCTTGATGTCGTCGTACCCGACCGGCCACGGCGTTCCGATGCCCTCTTTTTCGTTTGCTTTGAAGTCCGTTTCCGAGAAACGATAGCTCTGTTTTCCCCACATGATGGAGCGGCCGCCGGTGTGGTAGCCGCGCATCCAGTCGAAACGGTTGTCCTCGAGATAAGGGTGTTCGAGGTCGTTGACGAACATGAAGCCGTGCTGTTCGGCTGTCGTGTAGCCGGTGCGGTTCTGCACGGGTTGGTTCCTGCGCGCCTCGTTCGTCACGGCGCCCCGGTGCGGGAACTCCCACGGTGCCTTCATGGTCGTCGGGTAGCCCGTGACGTGTGGCATGTCGCGCCCTCGCTCAAGGACCAAGACCTTGAGGCCTTTCTCTGAAAGCTCTTTGGCGGCCCACCCGCCGCTGATTCCTGATCCGACGACGATGGCATCGAAGCTCGTCTGGTCGTCGCTGTTGTTAAGATTGAAGTTCATGTCTGATATTTTTCAG
>JBGAWE010000197.1:0-8680 GCA_044227705.1 Saprospiraceae bacterium | reverse complement strand
CTGGACCATCGCCGGGACGCGGGCGACCGTCCGGGCGTCGTCGAGGGTCACTGCGACGACCTCGACGCCGTACTTCGCCTGCCACTCCTCGTAGACCTCGGCGATGACGTCCAGCTCCTTCTTGCACGGCGAGCACCACGTCGCCCAGAAGCTGATGACGACCGGGTGGCCCTTCCCGGCGAGGGTGGCGGTGGAGACGGTCGAGCCATCGATTTTTTTCACGTCAGCGACGGGGAGTGCCCGCTGCCCAAAGGCGGCGAGGGAGGCGAGCATCGAAGCAGCCAAAAGGAGATTTTTCATTGAAAAAAGGACTTAATTGGTTGAAAATCATGTGGTTGGGTTCCCTCAAAACCCGATGGTGAACTTGACTGGCAGCCGCATCCGCGCTCGAACCGGCTTGCCGTCCTGCTCGGCGATGGACCATTTCTGCATCCCGGCGGCGAGGCGCAGGGCCTCTTTGTCGAAGAGCTTGGCGGTCGCGGCCTTCTCCGGATCGGAGGCGTAACGGTCGGCGGAACTGATCGAAACCACGAAGTTAGAGGGAGTGCCGTCCTTCTCGACGACGAACTCGACGACGCTCATGCCGATGAGCTTTTCATCGCGGCATTTCTGCGGCATCTTGATGTTGTCCATCAAGTACTTTGTGAGGGCCATGCGCCCGCCGGGGTACTCCGGCATCTTTTGGGCCATCATGTAGACGCTGTCGGCGGCCATGGATTGGGCCTCGGCCTTCGCCGCGAACAGGGCGGCGAGGCTGGCCGCGACGAGGATTTTTGTCAGAAATTTCATGTTCGGAAAAAGTCGCAAAGGATTGAAAATCAGTTTGTTGTTGCAGAAAAAAGCCCAGTCCCGTGGGATCGGGACTGGGCAAAAGTAGCTCTGCGTTTTGGCGGGGCCGACTGTTTTGCAAGGCGTTTATTCAAGCCTGAACTTGACTGGCACGACGACCTGCATCCGAACGGAGCGATTGCCGATTTTGCCCGGCTTCCAGCGCGGCATGAGCTTTAGGACACGCTCGGCCTCTTTGTAAAAGGCGAGGTTGAAGTAGTCGCCCGCGTGCATGAAATCCCCGGCCGCACCGCTTTCGTCGACCACAAAGGAGACCATCTGCGTTCCCTGCACACCCGCCTTTCGCGCCTCCGCGGGGTACTTGATGTTCTGTCCCAAAAACCGCGCGAACGCTGCTTGGCCACCGGGGAACTCAGGCATTTCGTCGCCTTCCTTGTAAAAAACAGTTGCGTCGTCGCTCTCGGCCTTTTTCGGAATAGGCGTCTTCAGGTACTCGACCGTCTCCTTGTATGTCTCGGGATTGAAGGTGACGACCGTATCGATCGCTTCGGTCATCTTCCAGTTTCTGGAACTTGTCACACCGTCTGCGCGGGCCGCTTTCTTGCTGGAAAAACAGCAGAAACGCTCCAATCGGAAACACCAGCAGGTGGTTGAGCCGGAGGCGACCGGGCCGGATTTTTTTTGAGAGAGCATCATGATTCGAGATTTGATTGGTGATGAGAAAAAGGAATTGGTCACGGAAACGGCAGCCCTACGCGAGGGGCCAGTGGCGAGCGCGTCGAGGAGGAGGTTGCCGTAGCTTTTCCGAGAAAATTGGGTGGCTGCCGCCTCGTCCGCCTCAAATTCGTGGACCGCGACGAGCCGCCGTCGAAGCCAATGGGCGAACGGGTGAAACCAGAAAGCAGCACCGAAAAGGCCAATGAAAAGCAGGTCGAAACCGTGGCCCATCCGCCCGTGCGCCTGTTCGTGTGTGAGAATCTGACGGGCACCCAAGTCGTTGATGTTCAACGAGTTGTCTATGAATATCAGCCGGAAAAAGCTGAACGGCCGGGCCGCCATCGGCGAGCGAACGAGACGAAATCCGCCTGGCAGTGGCTCGATTTGGCCAGTCTTTGTCTTTCGATAAATCTGCCAAAGGCCGAACGCCAGCCGACCCAAACCGACAGCAAAACCGACCGCCCAAACCAGCCAGAGGGTTTCAGAAAAACCCGACCCGCCGGAGGTCTGAGCAGTGCCCCCGACAGGGATGCCGCCGACCTCGAAGGCTGGCAACACGGCGACTGGCAGGCGGCTTTGAATCAGCAGGCTCCCCATTTTCTGTTGAAAAAAAGGCCAAACGAGGCCGACGGCGGCCGTCGCCAAAAGCCAGATTCGGTTGGCTCGATGGAGCGTCAGCTTTTTGAGAAACAGCTCAAAGGCCAGCGCGGAGGCGAGCCAAAAGAGGGTCGATTGCAATAGGTGGTTGGCCATGATTTCGCGGATTTTATTGCTCGTCCAATTTGTCGAGGCGTTGCCGAAGGGCGGCGATTTCTTCGGCCGTCAACTTCTCATCGGCCAGCAACAGGGAGACGAGCTGTGCGGCGGAGCCGTCGAAATAGTCCTTGACGATGCCGCCGAGCGAGCGGCTGGCGTATTCCTTCTTCCCAACGATCGGAAAATAGACGTGGACTTTCCCGAACGCTTGATGGTCCACAAAGCCCTTTTTCTCCAAAATCCTGATGAAAGAGCTTAAAGTGCTCTGCGGCGGCCGAGGCTCGGGCATCGAGGCGAGCAGTTCGCCGACGGTCCCCTGCTCCATGTTCCAGAGAAGGTGCATGACCTCCTCTTCAGATTTCGTGAGCTTTTGCATGGAAAACGATTGATGTGGCAAACGTACAGCCAAATTTTTAGCCAAACAACTAATTTTTTAGATGGTCGAGAAAAAAATTGGCCAATCAGCTAAATAAGTAGCTGATTGGCCAATTCCTTGGTTGCTTTTTCAGGTCCTGGAACGCCAAATTCACTTCCTGCCAAAGTCAGCCGGAATCTCTCCCCAAAGCTCGGTCTCCCATTTCAGGACGGGGTTCTTCCAGGTGTTCGACTCCAGCCAAGCCACCGCCCGGTCGAGAAGCTCAAAGACTTTGGTGTTCCGGTTGGTTCGGGGGAGGAGGGTCTTCGGCTTCCGGTTCCGCACCCACGCGATGGCGGTCTTCGAGTCCGTATATATAATGGTGTTGTCGTCGCCCTGCTTCTTGAGCATGGCCAGCGCGTGGACGAGGCCGAGGAACTCGCCGATGTTGTTCGTCCCCTCCGCGAAGGGGCCTTGATGGAAAAGCTCACGACCCGTCTTCGGCTCAACACAACGGTACTCCATCGTGCCGGGGTTGCCGCTGCAGGCAGCATCGGTGCAGATGCAGTTTTCCCAGTCGGGGCCGGCGATGTCCTTTTTGGAGGAGGTTTTAACGGCGGTTTGGGGCGAACCAGATACGGCCGCCGTCTTTTTCACGGCCTGCCAATAGTCTTTCGAAAAGGCCAGCTCGGCCTCCGACCGGCTGTCGAACGACTTGTACTTGGCGCCTTCCATGCCGTGAACCTGCGCCTTGCATTCATCCCAAGAGGTGAAGATGCCGGTCTTTCTTCCCTGCCAGACGACGTAGAATTTTTGCTTCATGAAAAGTTTGGTTTGAACGGGCGGCCCAAAAACAGGCCGGGCAAAATTGGCGCACCGCCCCTAAAAACAGCCCGGCCCGAGTTTTTTGCTCAACAACTCACGCCCGTTGCAGGCCGGACCGTTCCCCTGAAAGCGACTTAAGATTGCCATAAGAATTGGGGAGAGAAAATGAGCGGGGCGGTCGTTAGCGCAGTTTTTGCAACGAAAAGCCATCTAAAACACGGGCAAACGCGCATTTGGGCGGCGAAACGTTAGAACGACTTGTTTTGAAAACGGCGCACTCGCCTACTTTTGCCCCGGAAATCGACTGCATCCCGCCAAATTCGATTTTTTAATAATCCGCCGGCCTCCCAGTCACGAGGTTCCTACCAATCAAGTTTTTTCAACATTATCATCATGAACGTGTCCAAACATTTCAAAGCCTTGCTGGCATTTGGCCTACTTCTGACGGCCTTTGCCTGCAAGAACCTCAAGGAAAGCGCCCCGCTGGCCAAGACCTACGACGGCAACGTCTTTGTCAGGTGGAATGACTTTTACTGCGAGATTGAGCGGTATGCTCCCGGCTTCCGGCCCGCACCTGGCCCGCGCGCACTCGCTTATATGGGCCTCTCGGCCTACCATGCCATCCTTCCTGGCATGCCAGAAAACAACTCGCTCGCCTCGGTGCTTCCGGGTGGCCTTGTGGTTCCGGAAGTTGAGAGCGGTGCGCAGTACCACTGGCCCACCGTTGTAAATGCCTCCTATGGCTTCCTGATGAAGCAGTTCTTTAACTCGATGGCCAACGGCGCCCACGCCGACCTCTACCAGAAGATTGACGAGCTGAAAAACGAACTTGACACCCAGTACAAGAGCGAGACCGACCAGGCGACCTTCGACCGCTCTGTGGCTTATGGCGAGGCGGTCGCTACCGCCGTTTACGCATGGTCGAAGACCGACGGCGGGCACGACGCCAACCTCGACCCGCAGCCGGTCGGCTACGTCCCGCCGGTTGGCCCCGGCCTTTGGCAGCCGACCTACCCGAACTTCGCCCGGGGCATGTTCCCCTATTATGGGGCCAACGTCCGGCCGTTTGCTATGCTTCAGACCGACCTCATCTGCCCAGAACCCATCCCATATTCTGAAGATGTGAACTCCAAGTTCCGCAAACAGGCGGAATATGTCAAGGCTACCGTCGACAACATCAAGGCCAACGGTTATGGAGGCTATGAGGACCACTGGATTGCCGAGTTTTGGAGCGATGACATCCTCAACCAGACCTTCGGCCCGCCCACGCACTGGATTGCCATCGCCGACCAAGTGGTTAAGGCTGAAAACGCGGATCTCGCCAAGTGCGCCGAGCTTTACGCGAAGATCGGCATGTCATTGAGCGACTATGTCATCGCCGCTTGGAAGTCGAAATACTACTACAACGTGGAGCGCCCGGTCAGCTACATCCGACGCCTCATCGACCCAAACTGGATTACCGACCTCGACGATCGGACCAACGGCAGCAAGCCCAGTGGCGTCACGCCGCCCTTCCCGGCCTACCCTTCGGGCCACTCGGGCATGGGATCGGCTGCTTCCGGGCCGCTGACGGAGGCCTTCGGCGGCCACTATTCGATGACCGACCGCTGCCACGAGTTCCGCATCGAGTTCAACGGCAAGCCGCGCTCGTTCAACAGCTTCGACGAGATGGCCTACGAGAACGCCATCAGCCGTGTCCCGCTGGGTGTCCACTTCGAGATGGACTGCATCGCCGGCCTCGCGCTCGGCCGAATCGCTTCAAAGCGCGTGCTGGAGCTGCCGTGGAAAAAGTGATTTCACGCAAGGCTTTGACCTGAAAATGAGAACCCGTCGGAGGCTGTCGCCACGACGGGTTCTTTTTTTTCCAAAAACTCGGCAGTTGTCGGCGTTTGCCAACCGCCGATAATTTCCCGCTTCGCAAAAATTTTCCCGAGGCCCTGTCTACTTTTGAGCCGCCAAATTTGATTGGGCGGGCGGCCCTCTCCCAGCCGCGATTTGTTGGTTCGAGGCCTCTTTTTTCACGGCCCCAAAACCTTTCCCGCTCTTTTTTTCAGCAAGGCAACCCTCTCTCTTTCAATCTCCGTTCTCGGTTCATCACCAACTTATTTTCCCGTTTCAAGCATGCGTTTTCCTACCGTTCAAACCTGCTTTCCTCAAAACCGCGCTGTTTTGACGATGGCCTTTTTTGGCCTCTTATTCATCAAAAACCTGTCGGGGCAGAGCTTTTCAGGCCTGCAGCAGACCACGCCACAGGCCGCGCTCGACGAGTATTTCCACAAAGCCGACGTCTTCAAACTCGACGCGGCGGCCATGAAATCGTGGCTCCTCGCCCAGCCCGGCCGCTCGGGCGAGATGCACCTCGACCTTGGCGACAAGTACCATTTCGACCTCAACATCGCCCCGGCCAACATCGTGAAACCGGGCGCAACCGTCACCGTCGCGGGCGACGACGGCGAGAAGACCTACCCCTTCGGCTACGACCCGACGTACCATGGGGCGCAGGTGAACGGCAATGGCCCATTTGCCCTCGTCATCGACGACGCGCACATCGAGGGCGCCATTCTCGACCGGGGCAACACCTACAACATCCAGCCGCTGCGGCTCTACTCGCCCGGGGCAAAGGCCGACGAGTACATTGTTTATGAGAACTCCGACGTCAAGCCCGGCGCGCCGAAATACTGCGGCACGATGGACGCGGAAAAACGCGCCATCGACCTCCATGAAACCGAAGAACGAAAGCACAAGGATTTGGAAGACCCCGAGTCGCTCTCGCTCGCTTGCTATCAGGTCGACCTTGCCGTGGCCACCGGCTTCAACATGCTCGCCCCGCACGGTGGGACGGTCTCGGGGGTTCAGGCGCACGTCCTCGCCGTGCTCGACCTCGTGAACACGGTCTACTCGGGCAATTTCATCCACGACCTCGACTTTGTCGTCGTTCAGTGGTACAACTCGACCTCCGCTGCCGGCGACTCTTGGGGCAACAGCACCAACTCCGGCACTTTGCTCAACAACTTTACCGCCTGGGGGCCGGGCCACTTCACCCCACCCTATGACCTGGGCGAGCTTTGGGACCACTCCACCTGGCAGAGCGGCGTAATCGGAATCGCTTGGTTGAGCGCGGTCTGCACGGCCAACAAATACCACTGCATCTCCGACTTTTCGACTAACATGTGCCTGCTGAAAGTGGTCGTCGCCCACGAGATCGGGCACCAGTTTTCCGCCGTCCACGACGCCGCCGGTTCGCCAACCATCATGGCCCCGTCTGTGAGCTGCACCGACACCTGGTCGTCGACCTCGATTTCGTCCATCAACAACTACCTGCCGGGCCGCATCAACGCTAGCTGCCTCACGGCTTGCGCGGGGGCGGCGCCGCCGGTGGCCCTTTTCACGTTCTCGCCAGCCAGTCCGGTCTGTCAGGGAGAGGAAGTTCAGTTCACCGACCAGTCGACCGGTTCGCCGACCGCTTGGGCCTGGGTCTTCCCGAGCGGCACTCCGCCGACTTCGAGCGCACAGAACCCGACCTGCATTTGGAACGTGCCCGGCACCTATTCTGTCAAACTCACCGCCACGAACGCCGTCGGTTCGAGCATGCTCACGAAGACCATTGTCGTAAAGCCGCTGCCGACCGCTTCGTTTACATTCACGAAAAACCTGCTGACCGTCACCTTCAACGCCACCGCCTCGACAAACGGCATCTCCTATCTGTGGGACTTCGGCGACGGCCAGTCGAGCACCCTCCAAAACCCCGTCCACACCTATGCGATGGACGGGATCTACCCCGTGACCCTCTTCGTGACGAACACCTGCGGCACCGTGCAAGTGACGAAAGATGTTGAAATCATCACCCCGCCGACGGCCAACTTCGTCGCCTCGCCACTCGACGGGTGCGCCGCGCAGGCTGTGATGTTCGAGAATCTAAGCTCCTCGAACGCGCAGAACTATTCATGGAACTGCCCCGGCGGCTTCCCGCCGACCTCCAGTGCCTTTCAGCCGACCATTGTCTACAACAACCCCGGCACATACTCGGTCACGCTGACCGTGTCGAACCCGGCGGGCAGCAACCAGATGGCGCGCGTCAACTACATCCATGTCGGCACGGCGCCCACGCCGAGCTTCTTCTCGACGGTCAACCTAAACGTGGTCAATTTCACCAACACCTCAACGGGCGGCGCGACGAGCTACCTCTGGGACTTCGGCGACGGCCAGACCTCGACCGTCACCAGCCCGACGCACACCTATGCAACCAGCGGGACGTACACCGTCACCCTCTCGGCTACCAACGCCTGTGGAACCGTTGCCGAGACACAGACCGTGACCATAGTCCTGCTGCCGACGGCCAATTTCACGGCCACGCCGACAACCGGCTGCACGCCGTTGACGGTCAATTTCAACAACACCTCGACCGGCGCGACCAGCTACCTGTGGACGTTCACCGGCGGAACGCCCGCCAGTTCGACGGCCCAAAACCCATCCGTCGTCTACAACGTCGCCGGGACTTATTCGGTGAAACTGAAGGTCTGCAACGCGACTGGCTGCGACTCCATCACAAAGACGAACTACATCGTAGTGAACACCACACCGACGGCTGGCTTCACCTTCACCACCTCGGGCCACACGGCAACATTCACGAACACCTCGACGAATGCCACCTCCTATTCGTGGAACTTCGGCGACGGCCAAACGACGACCGACGCCAACCCCGTCCACACCTATGCCGCCGATGGCACCTATTCGGTGACGCTGACCGCGACGAACGGCTGCGGCTCCGTCACTTCCGTCCAAACGGTCTCGATTGTCACGGCGGTCACAGCCGGTTTCACCCAGTCGAACCCCGTTGGTTGCGCTCCGCTGACGGTCAACTATACGAACACCAGCTCGCCAAACGTGACCTCGTGGCAATGGACCTTCGCCGGCGGCACCCCCTCGACCTCCAACCTGCCGAACCCGACCGTCACCTACATGAGCGCCGGTAGCTACGGGGTGACGCTGACGGTGTCGAACTCGATGTTCACCAACACCATCACCTCGGCCAACCTTGTGCAGATCAGCCCGCTGCCGACCGCCGGTTTCACGGCCGTCGACAACGGCAACACGGTGACGTTCACCAACACCTCGACAAACGCGACGAGCTTCCTCTGGCAGTTCTCCGACAACACGACCTCGACGGAGGTCAGCCCCGTCCACACATTCAATGCGGACGGCACCTATACTGTCGTCCTGACCGCCACGAACCCCTGC
>JBGAWE010000002.1:0-64363 GCA_044227705.1 Saprospiraceae bacterium | reverse complement strand
CATCGTGTTCGAGGGCGAGAGAACTCCCGACCGCGAGGCGCTGGAGCGGATGCACCACCTCTCGCACGAAGAATGCTTCATCGCAAACTCGTTGAAGACGGCGATTCGGACGGAAATCCTGCCTTGATTCAATGTGAAATCCCCGGAAAGGCGGCCTACCTCTTCTCAAAAATCTGCCGCCGGATGCGGCTCAACGACTGAGGCCGCACCCCCAAAAAAGAGGCCACGAGGAACTGCGGCACCCGCTGCACGATGTCCGGGTGACGCTCGACAAGCTCCCGGTAGCGCTCCTCCGCGCTCGCGCTGAACATCCGGGCGATGCGCCACTGTGCGCTCGCGTAGGCGTTCTGCGCCAGCAGCCGGAAGAAGCGCTCGAACTTCGGCATCTCATCACAGGCCGCCTGAAAACCCTCGCGGCTCAACGCCAGCAGTTGGCACTCCTCCAACGCCTCGACGGTGAAAAGGGCCGGTCTCCCGTGCCAGAAGCTGTTCGAGTCGCTTATCCAGTAGCCCTCGAGGGCGAACTGGACAACGTGCGCGTCGCCCGACGCGTCGATGAGGGAGGAGAAAAGGGCCCCTTTTTCCACGAAATTTAGGTCGGCGCAGCGGGCACCTTCGCGGATGAGCATCTCTTTTTTGGCCACCCGTTTCGGGTGGAGGAGCTGGCTGAACCGGTCGAACTCGCCGTCGGCGAACTCGCCGTCGGTGAGCGGCTGGCCGAGCTTCTGTTCGATGTGCTGGCGAATCATGTTTTCCCCGGTTTTCAGGCGGTCTTCGCCGCTCGGATGACCCAGAAGAGTTCTTCCGCGAAAGCCGCCGCGCGCTTTTCGGCGCCTTCCGCGTCGGTCGGCGTTCCATCCTCGGCGAAGGCCTCGGCCACCTTCGGAGTGGGGAAGGGCACCCGCGAGAGGAACGCCCCGATTTTCCAGAGCGGGAAGACCATCGCCACCGTCGCCTGCGCCCCGCCGAACGGCCCCGCGCTGACCGGGGCGAGCGCGACGGGCTTGCGCCGCCACTCGTCGTTGAGCAGATCGATGGCGTTTTTCAGGCTGGCTGGCAGGCTGCCGTTGTACTCCGGCGAGACGATTACCACGCCGTCGGCCGAGCGGATGCTCTGCGAAAAGGCGACGGCCGAGGGCAGCGGCTCCTTTTGGAACTTCAGCCTTTCCTCGAAAATCGGGAAGTTGAGGGCCTGCAGGTCGAGCAGCTCGACTTCCGCGCCGTGCTTTTCGGAAAGGAATTTTTGGAGGAAAAGGGCGACGCGGTGGCTGTTGCGCCCGCTGCGGACGCTCGCCGAGAGGATGGCTATCTTCATGTTGGAGGATGTTTTTCGTGAAAAAAAGAAGCCGCCCCCGAGTGTTTCGAGGACGGCTTCCTTCAACAGGCGCGGCCGCTTTCAGTTCGCCGCCCGCTCGCGGTTTATCCAACCGACGACGGCCCCGCCGATGATGCCGTAGAGGGCCATTGCCACCAGCTCGAGGGCGATGAAAAGGCCGCGCCCGCCGCCCTGCACGTTTTCGAGGGCGGCGGTCTGGAAGACGCCGTAGCTGCTGGCGAAGGCGACGAGGATAAGGCCCATCACAATGCCGAAGCCGACGCGCCCCGTCGGCGGCCCGAACCGCTGGACGCAATAGGCCAGCACGAGGCCCTCGATGACGGAGCCGACGACAGCGAGGGGAATGGAGAAGTTCTCGCCCGCCGAGTAGATGTTGAAACCCGTGTACTGGCCGCCGAAAATCTGCTCGTGGTAGACGATGGCAAAGGCCGTGCAGACGACAGTGTAGACAAGTGCGGAGAGGAGGAGCTTGGTCGTGTTCATGCCCTAAATTGAGTTTTGAAATTTGGTGAGAAGTTAAGCTGAAGGGTTGTCGGGGGGACGCCAACAATGGCCAAAAGGTTGATTTTGAGCCGGAAAGGCGGGTTTTCAGGCAAAGACCGCCCGGGGCGGCGGCGGCACCTCGGCCTCCAGACCGGCCAGCCGGGCGCGGTGGCGGAGCAGTTCGAGGCGGAGGCTCTCCTCGCCTTTTCGCATCGCCCATTCGTGGTTGGCGGAGAAGGCGGGGCGCAGCAGCCACGTCAGCTTTTTGAGCAGGGGCTTTTCGGCGTCGATGTCCCAGTCGTAGATGATTTCGCAAAACCTGGGGTCGTCGGCCGAGGGTCGGAAGGTCCACACGCCCGTCCCGACGAAGTCTCCCCAAGCCTCGATGCTGAAGCCCTTCGGCTTGTCGACGGCGGTGACGCGGAACTGCCAGCGCAGCTTGTACGGCAGCCAGCCCTTCGTCAAAAGGGAGACCTCTTTTCCGAGGCCGCCGGGCTGGCCTTTTTTCAGGATTTGAACGTCGAGGTAGACGCTTGGCCACCAGCGGGGCAGGTCGTCGGCCTCGCCGAGGATGTCGTAGACCTCTTCGCAGGTCGCCTCGACGAGCCAGCGGGTGGTGAAATGGTAGGATGCCATCGGATGGTTGATGTTTGATTGATGGAGGGGAGATGTTTTTTGATTGACGATTGACGAACTGCGATCTACGAGCGGGAGCGCATCCAAATCGCAAATCGCAGTTCATCACCCGTCATTCGTCAATCCTGAAAGGTCTTCGCCAGCCCGCGCTTCAGCTCCTCGGGGCTCATCACCGGCTGGACGGTGACGTTGGCCTTGAACTTGTCGAAGAGCATCTCGCCGACGTAGGGCATGTCGGCCGACTCCTTCATGTCGAAGAAGACGTAGATGGTGCGGTGGCCGCCGTCGGCCGTGAAGTAGGTGGCCTCGGGCTGCGTGCGCTGCATCAGTTTTTCGATGATGGTGCCGAGCGAGCCGTCGTGGATGGCCTTGTTGGATGCCTCGGTGTCGAGGACGCATTTGAGCATGGTGCGCATTTGGAAGAAAGATTTGGTTGGTTTGAAAAAGCCCCGGCGCACTTCCGGCCGGGTTGCAGCCAGTTACGGGGAGGCCGCAGAACCGGATTGCGGCGGTTCGATTTTTTTGAGAACAGGGCTTTTTCGCCGCTTGCTCAATAGTTTTGAGCCAAAATCAAGACCCGTCCAATGGGAATTGCAGAGCCGACCCCAACGGAGACAAAGCTGGTCGAGCGACTAAAACTAGGCGAGCAGGCCGCCTTCGCCGAGCTGTACGACAACTACGGTCGCGCCCTGCACGGCATCATCTTCCACATTACCAACTCGGCCGCCGAGACGGAGAACCTCTTGCAGGACACCTTCGTGAAAATCTGGCGCAACATCGCCCGCTACGACCCCTCGAAAGGGCGGCTCTACACATGGCTCGTCGTCGTCGCGCGACGCACGGCGCTCGATTTCATGCGGTCGGCTTATTTTTCTCAAAAACAGGCAATCCAATCCGACGATGCCCTCGTAACTGTCGGTGCGCACGCACCGGAAATAAAGCAGGTCGAGTTCCTCGGCCTCGACACGACGCTCGCCGCCCTCGAGCCCAAATTGAAACAGGTCATCGACATGCAATACTTCCTCGGCTACTCCCAACAGGAGGTGGCCGACGAACTCGGGCTGCCGCTCGGGACGGTCAAAAGCCGCACCCGCGCCGCCCTCATCCACCTGCGAAAGCAGCTGCACACCGAAGAACTATAAATCACGACATGGAAGATTTCACCGACGAAGGGAACCTCGAAGCCTACTGCCTCGGCACTCTCCCCGACGATTTGACGAAAGAACTCACCGAAAAAGCCGCCGCCGACCCGCTCCTGCAGGCCGAAATCGACCGGACGCTCGCCGCGCTCGAAGGCATCGCCATCGGCCCCGCGCCCGTGCCGGGGCTGAAAAACCGCGTCCTCGACTTCTTTGAAAAGCACCGCCTGCCCGAGCCGATTGACCTGAAAAACCCGCCCGACATCCACCGATTGAGCGACGCCTTTGCATGGGAAAAGGCCGTCGAGGGGCTGGGGCCGAAGCTCGATTTCCCCGGCTACAAGGTCCGCCCGCTGTTCGAGTCGGGCGAGAAGGAACTTTGCCTCGTCTGGCTCGACGGCGAGATGGTCGAGGCCGCGCACGAGGCCGACGACTTTTTGGAGAGCTTCCTCCTGCTCGAAGGCTCCTGCGCCTGCGACTTCGACGGCGTGAAGGCCAGCTTCTCGGCGGGCGACTATTTCGACATCCCGCCCGGCACACGGCACCGCATCGCGAACTCTTCCGTCGGCTTGCCCTGCGTGAAAGGGCTGGTGCAGCGGCGGAAGGCGGCTTGATCTCCCCTCCTTTTCGAGTGATTTCGACGTTTTTTCAACAAAAAAAGGCCGTCCGGCTACCACACCGGACGGCCCGAAGACACATGAAACGCGGCCGGGCTATCAGCCGACGGCGATGAGCTTGCCCGTTTTGAGCGGTTCCTCGGCCTTCGACTTGGGCAGCGTGACGTGCAGCACGCCCCCCTCGTACTTGGCCTCGATGGCCTCGCCCTTGACGTTGTCGGGCAAGGCGAACGAGCGCGAAAAGCTGTTGTACCGCCACTCGCGGCGGGCGTACCGGCCCTCCTTCTCCTCTTCCTCCTTCTCGGAGCTGTTCTCGGCCGAGATGTTGAGGTAGCCGTTGCGCTCCTCGACCTTGAAGTCCTCCTTTTTGAAGCCGGGCGCGGCCACGTCGAGCCGGAAGGCCTCCTTCGTCTCGACGACGTTGACGGCCGGGAGGTTGGAGGCCGTGTTGTTGAAGAAGCCGTCGAAGTTGGTGCCGAAGAACGTGTCGAGGTACGACGGCAGCGACGGGAAGCTCACTTCGGGGTTCCATCTGATGAGCGACATGGTGTTGAAAAATTTATTGGTGAACAGATTCGGTCTTTGGATAGACCGGCTTTTATGGTCTTTTGATGCAAGCTTGGAAGCCCTGCCCGGCCACGCCGCTGAAGGCGATCAGGCCCGGGGCCGGCTTTTTCCGCCTCACCAAATCTCCGACTCGCGCAGCGTCTGCCGGTCGTGCCGCACGACGAAGGGCAGTGTCGGCACCTTCCGAGCGGTCGGCACGGCGGTCATCGCGGCTTCGACAGGGGCGGCTTTTTGGCGCGGCCTCGCTTTTTCTTTTTCAAAAAGAAGGACGGGCGCAGGACTCGCCGCAGGCGCGGGAAGGCGGTTCGTCGGGGCCGGTCCGGGGGCGGGGAGAATGGACGCGGCTTGCATGGAAAGGGCTTGTTTTTGTGAAAAAGAAGTGGCCCGGCTTTCAGGAGTTCACTCGCCCGATGGCACAGCTGACGAACGACTTGGCCTTGTCGGCAAAGCGGTTCTCCTCGCCTGCTGGCGGGTAGCCTGCGCGGCGGAGGGCGGCCCGGTACTTGACCAGTTGGCCCGGCTGCGCGCTTTCGACGGAGACCGTCTCCTTCTCAAAATCGACGGCCACGGCCGACACCTCGGGGAAGCGGCGCAGCGCCTTCTCGATGCTCGCCGCGCAGCCCGCGCATTTGAGGTTTTGGATGACGATGGACTCTTTCATGCCTTTTTTGAGGCAAAATTTGCGGCCCAGCCCCGGCCTGCCAAGCTCCAAAATCAGCCCAGTGCCTGACTTTTCTCAACCGGCTCGCCGACAGGGCCGCCCCTCTTTTGCAAAATGAACATGGGAAAAAGCCGCCCCCCCGAGACCGCCCCCATCGGCCTGACGACAGCCGAGGCCGCCGAGGCGCAACGGGTTTTTGGAAAGAACGCCCTCGCCTCGACCGGCAAAAACCATCTCCTCCACAGCCTCGGCGAGATTGTGACGGAGCCGATGTTCGTCCTGCTGGCGGCCGCTTTTCTCCTCTACCTCTTCCTCGGCGACCTGACCGAGTCGCTGATGATGCTCGTCTCCATTGCCTTCGTGGCGGGCATCGAGGTCTACCAGGAGACGCGCAGCGAGAAGGCACTCGACGCCCTCCGTGCCTTCTCCGCCGCCCGCGTCCGGGCGATGCGCGACGGCCTTTGGGTGGAAATCGAGGCCGAGGAAGTGGTCCCCGGCGACCTCCTCGGCCTCGGCGAGGGCGACCGCGTGGCGGCCGACGGCGAGGTTTTGCAGCAAAACGACCTATCCGTCGCCGAGGCCGCACTGACGGGGGAGAGCCTCCCTGTTTTCAAGAAACAAAAGGGTGGGGGAGGAGACGACGATGAAAGCCTCCTTTTCCACGGCACGACCGTCGCCAGCGGGCAGGGCCTGATGCGCGTGACCGCCACCGGCAACCGCACGAAACTGGGCCGCCTCGGCCTTTCCATCGAGGAGATAAAGCCCGCGCCGACGCCGCTTCAGCTTCAAATCGCCCGCTTCGTGCGGAGCATGGCGTTCATCGGGGCGGCGGCGTTCCTCGTCGTCCTCGGCCTGAACCTGTGGCTCGAACACGATTTTTGGAAGGCCCTCCTTTTCTCTCTGACGGTGGCGATGGCCTTGATTCCAGAGGAAATACCGGTCGCGTTCAGCTCTTTCATGGCCCTCGGCGCGATGCGGATGATGCACCGGGGCATCCTCGCCAAGCAGCCGAAGACGGTCGAGGCGCTCGGCTCGGCCACCGTCATCTGCCTCGACAAGACGGGGACCATCACGGAGAACCGGATGTCGCTGGCAGAGACCGTCTCCTTTCTCGGCGCGGAGGTTATTGGCGGGGCCGCCAACAACGGCCGAAACGGCGGCCACCTCGCCGACCCGGTTCTCGAAAACGCCCTCTGGGCCAGTGAGCCGTCGCCCATCGACGCGATGGAAAAGGCGCTGCTCGAACAGGCCCCGGATTTTCGAAAAGACTTCTTCCTCGCCCACGAATACCCCCTCGGCGGCTCCCCGCCGATGATGACGCACATCTGGCAGGAGCGGGCAACGGGCCGCCTCGTCGTCGCCTGCAAGGGGGCGGTCGAGCGCGTCCTCCGCGCCTGCGGCGCCGACGATGATTTTGAAAAGGAAGTCCACCGGATGGCGGAGGAAAAGGCCGCGCTCGGCTATCGCGTCCTCGGCGTGGCGCGGGCGGCGTGGCCGGTGTTGGCGTCCTCGCCAACAACCTCCGCGGGAGTTGTTGGCGAGGACGCCAACACTGGCCGGCGATTCCCGCTATCGCAGGACGATTTCGACTGGGAGTTCGTCGGGCTGACCGCCTTTTACGACCCGCCGAAGGCGAACGCCCCGGAGGTCTTCGAGCAGTTCCGCCGGGCGGGCATCCGCGCCGCGATGATCACCGGCGACCACCCGGCGACCGCCCGAAACATCGCCCGCTCGACCGGCCTCGAGGGCTGGGAGCTGGCCATGACCGGGGCGCAGGTGATGTCGCTCGACGACAGGGCATTGCGCGACGCGGTCGGCCGCGTCAACGTCTTCGCCCGGATGTTCCCCGAGGCGAAGCTGCGCGTCGTCGAGGCGCTGATGGCCAACGGCGAGACCGTCGCCATGACCGGCGACGGGGTGAACGACGGCCCCGCCCTGCGCGCCGCGCAAATCGGCGTGGCGATGGGCAAGAGCGGTGCCGACATCGCCAAGACGGCCGCGCCGCTCGTCCTCTTGAGCGACGACCTCGCGGGCCTCGCCACGGCCGTCGCGATGGGCCGCCGCATCTACGCGAACCTCCGAAAGGCCATCCGCTACGTCATCGCCATCCACCTGCCGATACTGATGGCGGTGCTCGTGCCGCTTGCCTTCGGGTGGCAGTGGCCGCACATCCTGCTGCCGTTGCACGTCATCTTTTTGGAACTGGTGATGGATCCCGTCGCGGCCATCGCCTTTGAGAACGAGCCGCCCGAGCCGAACCTCATGGACAAGCCGCCGCGCTCGGCCGCCGCGCCGCTTTTTTCTGGAAAAGAGCTTGCTTTCAGCCTATTGCAGGGTGCCGCTATCGCCGCTGCCGCCCTCTGGTCGCAATGGTCGACCACCGGTCGCGGGCTGCCGGAGGACGCGGTGCGGGCCTCGGTCTTCACGGTGCTGGTGCTGTCCAACCTGCTGCTCGTCTTGGCCAGCCGGTCGATGAAATACACCGTTTTCCGCACGATTTTTTATAAAAACAGGGCGATTCCGGCCATCCTCGGGGCGTCGCTCGTGATGCTGGGGGCGGTACTTTATGTGCCGTTTTTGGCTGGGCTGTTTCGCGTCGCGCCGCTTTCAGTGGAGGAGATTGGTCGGTGTGCGCTGGCGGCGTTTTGCGGGGTGGCGTGGTTCGAGGTTTGGAAATGGGCGAAGGTTTTCCGCGCCGCGTGAGCTTTCAATCCGGTTTCCTCGACCCAGCTTTTGGGCGTTAGGACGCGGCGGTTTTGCAAGTACCGCTCTTTAAATCCTGCCATTTGGTCGGATTTAAAACCGGGGTTGTGCGGCTCCTCCCACGTTTCGAGGAACTCGAGATGGGCAGGCCCTCGACGACGAGCTTCGTCTGTTTCATCGGTCGCTTTTTTGAGGTGGAAATACACGGCCCGCCTGCCCGCCTCACCCCGGCAGTCCGCCCGTTTGCCGCCCAAATTTCTGGAAAAATCACAATTAGGGCCTGACGAATGTCATTCTTTGCCGACCACCGTGCTGCACATTTTTGCAACAGCCCGCCCGCCGGGCAATCTCTCATCACAAGCACTCTTTTCGACATGGCAACAGCACGTTTCACCGCACAAGACTGGCTCGAGCGCGAGGCGCACCTCACGGCCAGCGGCCGCCCTTTCCAGTTCAACGGCAGCTCCTGCCTGCCCCTCGCCCCCGACAGCTCGACCGTCCACTCTGCGCCGACAGGCTTCCTCATGACGCACGGGCAAGACGTTCACTTCGTCCCCGTCGAGAGCGAGGAGGGGCGCGAAATCACCACGCGCTGGGAGGAGGTGCGCTTCATCGGCATCTTCGAGGAGCTTGACCCTGTGCCGACGGAGTATTGGATCGGCTGACGAAAGTCAATCGGCCGGAGGGCAAAAGTCACCGCCGGGCCGCCGGTCGGCCGGTGACTTTTGCCCAAAACTCCGCCGATTTTGATGCAAGCCGTGTCCGCGCCCAGCCCGACGACCTCGGGTTTGATTGAACCGAAACCCGCCCCGGTGGCCGCGCCCGCCTGTTTCCACTGCCACGACCCGCTGCCCGCCGCGCCGGTCGTTTTTTCCGGTAAGAAATTTTGTTGCGAGGGCTGCCGCACCGTCTTCGAGATTCTCGACGCGAACGGCCTCTGCACCTTCTACGACCTCTCCGACGCGCCCGGCCTTTCTCAAAAAAGCCGAAAAGAGGCGGGCGCGTGGGCCTTCCTCGATGACCCCGAGGTGCGCGAAAAAATCCTCCAGTTCTCCGACGGCCAGACGGCGCGGGCCACCTTCTCGCTCCCGGCGATGCACTGCGCGTCTTGCATCTGGCTGCTCGAACAGCTCTGGCGGCTCGACGCGGGCATCAGTTCTTCCCGGGTTGATTTCTTGAAAAAGACGGTCGCCGTCCAGTTCGACGAGCAAAAGACCTCGCTGCGCCGCGTGGCCGCGCTGCTCTCCGCACTCGGCTACCCGCCCGAACTGAGCCTCGGCGACCTCGGGGCGGCCGCCCGAAAGACCGACCGCTCCATTTTCTACAAAATCGGGGTGGCCGGTTTCGCTTTCGGCAACATCATGCTGCTCTCCTTCCCCGAGTACCTCGGCATTGGGCGGGCGGCGGCCGATGGGCATTTCTTCAAAATCTTCGGCTGGCTCAACCTGCTGCTCGCGCTGCCTGTCTTGCTGTACAGTGCGCGCGACTACTTTGTTTCCGCCTTTGTCGGGCTGAGAAACCGCCACCTCAACCTCGATTTGCCGCTTGCGCTCGGCGCGGCGATGCTGTTCGGCCGCTCGGCCTGGGAGGTGGCGACGGGGACGGGCGCGGGCTATTTCGACTCGTTCGCCGGCCTGATTTTCTTCCTCAACATCGGCCGCTGGTTCCAGCAGCGGACGTTCGAAAGGCTCTCCTTCGAGCGCGACTACCGCGCCTATTTCCCGATTTCGGCAAGGGTGAAAAAACCCGGCGGCCCTGAGGAGTCGGTCGCCGTCGCCCGCCTCGCGCCCGGCGATGTCATCGCCGTGCGAAACGGGGAGCTTATCCCAGCCGACGGCATCCTGCTGCGCGGCGAGGGGCGCATCGACTACAGCTTCGTCACCGGCGAGGCCGAGCCGGTTTTGAAAAAAGCGGGCGACAAAATCTACGCGGGCGGCAAGCAGGTCGGCGCGGCCGTCGAGGTGACGCTCACGCGCAACGTCTCGCAGAGCTACCTCACGCAGCTTTGGAACGACTCCTCTTTTAAAACCGGCCAAAAAAGCCACGCCAGCCAGCTCGCCGACCGCGCCGGGCGGTATTTCACGGGCCTCATCCTTGCCATCTCGGGCGCGGCCTTCCTCTACTGGGCGCCCCGCTCGATGCCGACGGCGGTCAACGCCTTCACGGCCGTGCTGATGGTGGCTTGCCCGTGCGCGGTGGCGTTGAGCATCCCGTTCACGATGGGGACGGTGCTGCGGGTGCTCGGGCGGCGGGGCTTTTACCTGAAAAACGCGCAGGTCGCCGAGGCCTTCGGCAACCTGACGGCGACAGTCTTCGACAAAACGGGGACGATAACCGAGGCACTCGCGGGCGGCGACGGCGGTTTTTTGAGCAGCCTGGGCTTCGAGGAAAGGAGCATCTTGAAAAGCCTGACGCGCCACTCCTCGCACCCGGTCAGCCGCCGGGTCTTCGAGATGCTGGGCGAGGTGCCGCTCCTGCCGGTCGCCGGGTTCGAGGAAATAACGGGGCAGGGGATTCGAGGGGAGATTGGCGGACAGCCGGTTTCTTTTGGGAAAGCGGCGGGCAAACCCGGCACTGCCTTTTCCATCGGCGACCGACTCGTCGGCAGCTTCTCGACGGGCAACACCTACCGGCCGGGGCTGGCCGCCGTCGCCTCCTTTTTCAAAAAAAGAGGGAAGACCTTCCTTTTGAGCGGCGACAACGACCGCGAGGCCGCCGCGCTCCTCCAGTTTTTTGAAAAAAGAGAAGACCTGCGTTTCGACCAAAGCCCGGCCGACAAGCTCTCTTTTCTCAAAAAACTGGCTGAAAAGGGCGAGAAGGCCCTCATGCTCGGCGACGGCCTCAACGACGCGGGTGCGCTGCGGGCGGCCACCGTCGGCATCGCCGTGACGGAGGACACGAACCACTTCGCCCCGGCCTGCGACGCCATCCTCGACGCACGGGCTTTTGAGAAACTGCCCGCCTTTATCCGGCTGGCGGAGGGCGGCGTGTGGCTGGTCGGAAAGGCCTACGTCGTGGCGTTTTGCTACAACATCGTCGGGCTTTCCTATGCTGTGACGGGGACGCTCTCGCCGGTCGTGGCGGCGATTTTGATGCCGGTCAGCTCGCTGACGGTCATCCTGTTCGGGACGCTGGGGGTGCGGTGGAAGGCGCGGCAACTGGGCCTCAACAATTGATTTTTATCAACCCCGCCCCTGACTTCCATCATCCAACACCGCTGACACGCCGATGACTTTTGACCCGAAAAACCGCGCAATGCATTGATTATGAGCATCATGTTCTTCTTGATTCTGGTCAGCCTCGTCGTCGCGCTCGGCTTTTTGGCCGCCTTCCTCTGGGCGACGCGGGCCGGGCAGTTCGACGACGGCCTCACGCCGTCCATCCGCATTTTGTTCGACGACAAGCCGGGGGCGAGCGCGACCGCGGGCGAGTCCGCATCAACCACTTCCACCAATTCATCAAACTCAACCGAGACAGGCGAATGAACCCAATTGAAAGATTCAGCTACGACAACCGCATCGTCCGCGCCTTTGCGTGGGCCTCGCTCATCTGGGGCGCGGTCGGGATGCTCGTGGGCCTTGTGCTGGCCTGCCAGCTCGTGTGGCCCGCGCTCAACTTCGGGCTGCCCTTCACCACCTTCGGGCGGCTGCGGCCGCTGCACACCAACGCCGTGATATTCGCCTTCGTCGGCAACGGCATCTTCATGGGCGTCTACTACTCGCTCCAGCGCGTGCTTAAGGCCCGGATGTTCAGCGATGCCCTTTCCTGGATAAACTTCTGGGGCTGGCAGCTCATCATCCTCGGTGCCGCACTGACCCTCCCGACGGGTTGGACGACGAGCGGCGAGTACGCCGAACTGATATGGCCGCTCGACATCCTCATCGCGCTGATTTGGGTGGTTTTCGGGATAAACATGATTGGGACCATCGTCAAAAGGCGCGAATCGCACCTCTACGTGGCCGTGTGGTTCTACATCGCCACTTGGGTGACGGTGGCCGTTCTCCATATTTTCAGGAACCTCGAATACCCCGTCTCGTTGACGCACAGCTACTCGCTCTACGCCGGGGTTCAGGAGGCGCTCGTGCAGTGGTGGTACGGCCACAACGCCGTCGCCTTCTTCCTCACGACGCCCTATCTGGGGCTGATGTACTACTTCATGCCGAAGGCGGCCAACCGGCCGGTCTACAGCTACCGGCTGTCCATCATCCACTTCTGGGCATTGATATTCATCTACATCTGGGCCGGGCCGCACCACCTTCTCTATTCGAGCATCCCCGATTGGGTGCAGTCGCTCGGGACCGTCTTTTCAATAATGCTCATCGCGCCGAGCTGGGGCGGGATGCTCAACGGCCTGCTCACCCTGCGCGGCGCGTGGGACCGCGTCCGGCAGGACCCGGTCCTGAAGTTCATGGTCGTCGCCGTTACGGCCTACGGCATGGCCACCTTCGAGGGGCCGATGCTTTCCATTAAAAGCGTCAACGCCATCAGCCACTTCACGGACTGGACCATCGCCCACGTCCACGTCGGCGCGCTCGGCTGGAACGGCTTCCTCACCTTCGGCATCCTCTACTGGCTCATCCCGAGGATGTGGCAGACTGAGCTTTTCTCAAAAAGGCTGGCCAACGTCCACTTCTGGATCGGCACCATAGGCATCCTTTTCTACGCCGTCCCGCTCTACTGGGCGGGCTGGACGCAGAGCCTGATGTGGAAGGAATTTACCCCGGAAGGGACTTTGAAATACCCGCTCTTCCTCGAAACCGTCACCCAAATCATCCCGATGTACGCCATGCGGGCGGTGGGTGGCCTGCTCTACTTCAGTGGCGTTTTGATTGGGATATACAACCTGACGAAGACGGCCGGGATGGGCAGCTTCCTCGCCAACGAACCCGCCGAGGCCCCCGCCCGCCAGCGCGAAGCGTGGGTGAAAGGCACCTACTGGCACCGCTGGATTGAGACGCGGCCGGGCCAGATGCTCCTGTGGAGCACCGTCCTCATCGCCATCGGCGGCCTCGTGCAAATCCTGCCGATGATGTTCGTCGAGAGCAACGTCCCGAAAATCTCTTCTGTCAAACCATACACGCCGCTCGAGCTGGAGGGGCGCGACATCTACATCCGCGAGGGCTGTGTCGGCTGCCACAGCCAGATGGTTCGGCCCTTCCGCTCGGAGACGGAGCGCTACGGCGAGTTCTCAAAGAGCGGCGAGTTCATCTTCGACCGCCCCTTCCTCTGGGGGTCGAAACGGACAGGCCCCGACCTCGCCCGCATCGGCGGCAAGTACCCCGACTCGTGGCACTACAACCATATGCTCGAGCCGTCGACCATGTCGCCCGGCACCATCATGCCGACCTACCCGTGGCTGTTCGAGAACCCCATCGACACGTCGCTCACCGGGGCCAAAATCCATGTTTTGAAAAAAATGGGCACCCCGTACCCCGACGGTTTCGAGTCGAGGGCCACGGCCGACCTCTCTTCGCAGGCCAAAAAGGTGGCCGAAAACCTCCGTTCGCAGGGCGTGAAGGACGACCAGATGGACAACAAGGAAATCGTCGCGCTCATCGCCTACCTGCAACGGGTCGGGACCGACATCAAAAAAGCCAATTGAGCCATGTACAAGTACATCCTACAATCCGTCGAAGGCATCCACTGGTTCGACGTCGTGCCGACGGTGCTGTTCTTCACGGCGTTCACCGTCGCCTCGCTCATGGCCTTTTTCTCGAGGAAGGCCGACATGGACAGGATTGCCCGGCTGCCGCTCGAAGATTGAGCTGCTCGCTTTAACCCGTTCATTTTCAACGACTTGAATTTTATGAAAAACATAAAGCCAGGTTTGGCTCTCTTCTTTTTGCTGACCAGTGGGCTGCTCGCCGCCCAAGCTCCGGCCGAGGCGAAAGCGGCCGACCCGGTCTTCCAGCAGTCGATGTTCTGGGTGCTGACCGGGATGGCGGCCGTCGTGGTCGTCGCCGCGATTTTGACGATGGTCAAGATCAACTTCATGATCTATCGCGAGCTGCAGAACATGGCCCTCCGGGCGCAGGGGCTGCCCGTGCCGGAGCCGACAGCCGTGCCGAGCGGCGGCGATTTTTGGACAAAACTTCGGAAGAAGTACTGGGAGGACGCCGTCCCGATGGCCGAGGAGGGTCGCATCATGGGCCATCACGAGTTCGACGGCATCCGCGAGCTGGACAACAACCTGCCGCCGTGGTGGGTCAACATGTTCTACCTGACCATCGTCTTCGCCGTCGGCTACATGATTTACTACCACTGGGGCGGCCCCGGCCTCAACCAGCGGCAGGAGTATGAGCGCGAGATGGAGGAGGCCCGCTACCAGAAGGCCATCGCCCTGTCGAGCGCCGCCGACAAGGTCAACGAGGAGACCGTCACCGCCCTGACCGACAAGGACGCGCTGGCCGACGGGGCCTTTATTTTCAAAAACACTTGCTCCGCCTGCCACGGCCAGCTCGGCGAGGGCGGCGTCGGCCCGAACATGACCGACGACAACTGGATTCACGGCGGCGGCATCAAGAACGTCTTCAAGACCATCAAGTACGGCGTGCCCGACAAGGGCATGAAGAGCTGGCAGGCCGAGATAAAGCCTTCCGACATGCAGAAGGTGGCGAGCTTCATCCTCACCCTGCGCGGCACGAACCCGCCCAACCCGAAGGCCCCGCAGGGCGACATCTGGAAGGAGGAGCCGACCGCCCAAGCCGCCGTAAAGAATTGATTTTCAGGAAGTTGGCGGCCTCGGCGCACAGCCGGGGCCGCCCGCTTTTCAATCCAAAAAAATGATTGCGACCGCTCCAGACACCGAGGAATTCCGCGACCATATAGCCACCGTCGGGGCCGACGGCAAGCGCATCTGGCTCTATCCCAAGAAGCCCAGCGGCCGCCTCACCAGTGCCCGGCACTGGGCGAGCTACGTCTACATCGCCATCTTCTTGACGCTGCCCTTCATCAAAATCGGGGGCGAGCCGTTCTTCATGCTCAACGTCGTCGAGCGGCGGTTCATCCTCTGGGGGCTGGCGTTCGGGCCGCAGGATTTCTACCTGTTCGGGCTGGCGATGCTCACGTTTTTGGTGTTCATCATCCTGTTCACGGTCGTCTTCGGGCGGCTGTTCTGCGGTTGGGCCTGCCCGCAGACGGTGTTCATGGAGCTGGTCTTCCGCCGCATCGAGTACGCCATCGAGGGCGACCACTCGGCCCAAAAGCGCCTCAACGAAGGCCCCTGGACGCCCGAAAAGCTGCGCAAGAAGACCCTCAAGCACGCCATCTTCCTCGCCATCGCCGTCATAGTCGCCAACTGGTTTTTAGCCTACATCATCGGCATGGACGAGGTTCGGAAAATCGTCTCCGAACCTGTCGGGCAGCACGCCGGCGGCTTTGCGGCGATGCTGCTTTTCAGCCTGATTTTTTACGGGGTCTTCGCCTTCCTGCGTGAGCAGGTCTGCGTGACCATCTGCCCGTATGGCCGCCTGCAGGGCGTGCTTTTGGTGAAGGAGACCATCGTCGTCGCGTATGATTTCATCCGGGGCGAGCCGCGCGGAAAGCTGAAAAAGCAGCCAGCCGCCGCCCCAAAGCCGGTCGAGGCCATGGCAAAAGCGGGCGGCGAGGGGATGGCCTTCTCGCTCCCCGTCGTCTCCAATTTGGCCGCCGAGCAGCCCGTTTTTGTTGAAAAAAAGCACCACGAGCACGGCGACGGCACGAATTGCACAGGCAAGTGCGACGACTGCAAAAGCCGCCATGAGGACGACGAGGTCCCGGAAAAGAACCCTGTGCAGACCGCCTTCTCGCTCGCCGAGCTTTCCGAAAAGACCCGCGAACTCGGCGACTGCATCGACTGCAAGCTCTGCATCCAGGTCTGCCCGACGGGCATCGACATCCGCAACGGCACCCAGCTCGAATGCGTCAACTGCACCGCCTGCATCGACGCCTGCGACGAGGTGATGGACAAAATCTCGCGCCCGCGCGGCCTCATCCGCTACGACTCGCAGACCGGTATCGCCGAACGGCGGCGGCGCATTTTCACGCCCCGGGCGACGGCCTATTCCGCGCTTTTGGTCGCCCTCGTCGGGCTGGATGTGTTCATGTTCAGCCGCCGGGCGGGGGTCGATATGCTCGTGCTGCGGACGCCAGGGATGCTCTTCCAGCAGGTCGATTCGACGCACATCACGAATCTCTACAACATCGAAATCGTCAACAAAACGGCCCGGGACTGCCCTGTCGAACTGGTTCTTGCCACGCCGGGCGGAGTGGTGAGGCCGGTTGGAAAGCCTTTTTCCGTCGTCCCGAAAGGGGAGAACCAGAAGGGCGAGTATTTCGTCGAGTTCCCCACCGCGCTGCTGCACGGGCGGAAGAACGAGCTTACCTTCCAGCTCTTCTCGAACGGCAAACTGCTCGACGAGGGGAAGACCAATTTCCTCGGCCCCGGCCGCCGCGACGAAGACCATGAAAAGCATGATGGTCACGACGACGAGGAGAAGACCGGCCCCGGCCACCGCGACGAAGACCATGAAAAACATGATGACCACGACGACGGGGAGAAGACCAGCTCCGGCCACCGCTAAACTATGATTTTATGAAACTCAACTGGGGCGCGGGCATCGCCATCTTCTATGCCCTTTTCGCCGTCGGAATGATCGGGCTGGTCGTCGCGTCGAGCCGCCAAGACCCGGGCCTGGTTTCCAAAAACTACTACGAGGCCGACCTCGGTGCGCAGAAGACCCACGACCGCCGCGCCAACGCCGCCGGGCAGGATGTCTCGGTGAAATACGACCCGGCCGGCCGCACCGTCGAACTTCAATTTCCCCAAAACGGAAGCCAACCGACCGGCTCCGTCCGCTTCCTGCGCCCGAGCGACGCGGCCCTCGATTTCTCGAAAAAGATAGAGACGGACACAGCCGGTCGGATGCTCGTCCCGACCGTCGGGCTGCGCCCCGGCCTCTGGCGCGTGACCATCGACTGGGAGGCCGGCGGGCGGGTATTTGAAAAGGAGCTTCCCATAACCTTTGACATACAACCAGTTGGGATGCTGACAGCCGCCCTTCCTCGGCCTCGCGGGCAGCCTCCACTGCGCCGGGATGTGCGGCCCCATCGCGCTGGCCCTGCCGCTCGACCGGGTATCGAGGCTGCGCGCCGTCGGTCAAACCCTTCTTTACAATTTCGGCCGGGCGGTCACTTATGCGGCGCTCGGCGCGGCCTTCGGGCTGGTCGGCCGGGCGGTCGACGTGGCCGGTTTCCAAAAATGGCTGTCGGTCGCGGCGGGCGTTTTCCTGCTGGCGATGGCCTTTTTTTCAACGAAAATGGAGAGCACGGCCGTCTCGGCCCCGGGCCTCGGGCGGCTGTTTCATTGGGTGAGAAACAGGCTGGCCAGTCTGCTGAAAAGCGGGCTGGCCACGTCTGTTTTCGCCGTCGGCCTGCTCAACGGGTTGGTGCCGTGCGGGCTGGTCTACGCCGCCGTCGCGGGCGCGCTGGCCGTCGGGAGTGCGGCGGGCGGGGGGGCGTTCATGTTCCTTTTCGGCCTCGGGACTTGGCCGATGATGCTCGCCTTGCCGCTCGGCGGGCGGTTCTTCCGGCAAAAACTTCGGGGGCGAATGGGCTGGGTTCAACCGACGATGTTCCTTTTGGCGGGCTTGCTGGTGCTTTTTCGCGCCTTCCGGCTCGACTTGCAGGATTTTGTGGGCGGCTTTCCGGGGCTGCCGCCCATCTGCCATTGATTTTTTCGGGGAACAAAAAAGCCCGCTGCGGTCGTCCGCGCGGGCTTGCTTCCTTCTTGTTTGAAAGGGCGGCGAATCAGGCCGCCTTCGCCTTTTCGCGGCTAGCCGCGTGGTGGACGGTGAGGTTCTTTTTCTGGTTTTTCCCGTTTTGAAAAATCCGCTTGATGGGGCAGAAGCCCGTGATGGCGGTCAAGAACAGCGGCAGCGCGAGCAGCGCCAGCCACCAAGTCCCGGCAAAACCGGCGACGACGATGACGGCCATCATGAGGAAGTAGCGGACGACGGCTTCGGAGATGGAGACATTTTGAGCTTCCATGTTCAGAGAAATTTTTTTGTGAACCGATGATGGGCCAAAGGTCATCGGACGGGCAGGCGTGGCCGGTGACGGCCGTCAGCCGAGCGGGTGACTTTTGTCAAAAAGAAAAACCCCGGCACCGGGCGACTCCCGGGCCGGGGGCAAAAAAACTTCAATAAACCTGGTTGCACTTTCTCACACCGCCAGTGCCAGCGACGGGTCGAAACTGCAGGCAGGGGCCTCGTCCTCGGCCAGTTTTTCTTCAAAGATTCGGAGGATGTCGGCCGTCGTGACGATGCCGACGAGCCGCCGGTCGGGGCCTTCGCAGACGGGGAGCGCGTGGAAATGGTTGCCGCGCAGCAGGCGGAGCGCGTCGGCCAGTGTGTCGTCGGGCGAAAGGCAGGAGGTGTACTTCGGCATCAGGCCGACGGCGGTGAGCGACTGTTTTATCTGGCTGTTGCGGCGCACCTCGGCCGCGTCGCCGAAGATCTGGCGGGTGATTTTCAGCACGTCCGTGTGACTGACGATGCCGACGAGCCGCCCGTGCTCGACGACCGGCAGGTGGTGGATTCCGTGCGCCTCGAAGAGCCGCTCGGCCTCGTCCATCGTGTCGTGCGGCCCGACGACGACCGGGTTCTCGGTCATGAAACGGGAGACGGGAGTCGTGCTTTTCATGTCAAAAAGAGGCTTGTTTAAAAAAAAGGGCCGCCGCGCCATGTCCAAGTTTTGCGGCGGCCCAAACAAAAACTGCGCGGAAACAACCGTTTTGGTCAATCATAGAGCACCAGCAGCGGCATCCGCGCCCGCTCGGCGAGCTGGCGGCTGGTGCTGGCAAAGAACAGCCGGTGGGCCAAGCTGTGCCGGTGCGAGACGGCACAGAGCAGGTGCGCATCGACGCTCCGGGCGAAGTCGTGGATGGCGGCCGTGAGGTTCTTGTCGTGCAGATAGTGGAACTTCGGGGCGATGCCGCCGAGGCCCTGCCGCCGACGTGGAACTCGGCCCGCTCGATGAGCAGCAGTTGCCGCAGCATGTCGAGCGAGCGCTGGTTGAGGTCGGCGCGGAAGTCGGTGGCCATGCCGACGGTGGCCAGCTTGCGGAACGAGCCGTTCTTCGGCACCACCAGCACCGGCACCCGAGAGGAGCCGATGACCCCGCCCGCGACGCTGCCGAGCAGCATCCCGAGGAGGCCGCTGGCACCGGTCGTGCCCATGCAGATGAGGTCGAAATGGCCCTTTTGCGCCGCCTCGACGATGGACGAAGCGGCCATGCCCAAATCCACGCCGGTGGTGACGACCACCTCCTCGAAGGCACCGTTGCGGGTGTACTTTTTGAGCCAGTTGGCCAGCCCGCGCCGCTTCTGGTCGAGGTACTCGTCGATGAGGAGCGCGTTGTAGATGTTGTTCTCGATGCCCTCGTAGGGCCGCGTGAAGTGCGCGACGTGGACACTCGCGCCCGTCCGGCGGGCGATTTCGAGGGCGAAAGTGAGTGCGTTGCCCGCCGTCTTCGAAAAGTCGGTCGGGACGAGAATCCTTTTCATAGAGCGTTGATTTTCAATGGTTTAATCCTGTTCGCGATAGTCCATCGGCTCATCGACGGGCAACGTGAAATTGGCCGACTCCTCGCCTCGCTGGTTCTGCTCGGCGAGCGAGAGGTTGTCGGTGACGGAGGTTTCGAGCCAGCGGTCGCCGGATTTTCGGAAAATCTGAACGTGCAGCCCGAAGTCCTCCTCGAACATCTTTTCGAGGTCCAAGACGATGGTCTCGTCGTCGAGGTAGAGCCACCCCTCATCCGCCTGGCCCGCTTTTCGGATTTGGCCGAGGGTGAGCGTGCGGTCGTTGATGATGAACTTGGCGTTGCTGCCCCGGAAGGCGCGGTGCGAGCGGGTGAAGAAGACCGGCTTTACGTAGGGCCACTTCGCCATGAACTCGGCCTGCACCTCGCCGATGGTCTTGCTGTTGAGCAGTTCTATTTCCATGATTTTCGGCTTTTAGAATTGGGGAAATCAGTTGTCGTACACCGACTCGGGGTGCTCGACCTTCTCCTCGGCGAGGGCCTTGAGGATGTCGAACGGGGTGACGATGCCGACGAGTCGACCGTCCTCCTCGACGACGGGCAGGGCGTGGAATCGGTTCATGAGGAAGATGTCGATGGCCACGTTGATGCGGTCGGTCGGTTCGAGCTTGCCCACGCCCTTCGTCATGATTTCCTCTACGGTGGCGTGCTCGAGGCGGCTCTCGTTGAGCTGCGAGGCGTTGCCGAAGCGGTACATCGCGCCGGTGAAGTGCTGGAAGTCCTGCTTCGAGAGGATGCCTACGAGCTTGCCGAGCACCGTGACGGGCAGATGGTGGATGTGGCTGTCGGCGAAGGCGGTCTGCACCGTCTTCAGGGTGTCGTGCGGCCCGACGGTGACGAGCCGGGTGCTCATGATTTCGGATACTGGATGGAACAGGTTCATGTCGCGTCTTATTAGAAGGTGGAAGATTTTTTTGACACGACAAAAGTGGCCGGGCGGCCGAGCGGGCTGAAATGACCTCCGTCAGCGCACGGGGTGACGTTCGTCAGTGCGCGACGCGCAGCAGTTTGCGCAGCTCCTCGACGCTCGACTCGGAGCCTTCGAGGACGATTTCACCGTTGACCTCGACGGCAGGGATGGCCCGGACGGAGCTGTCGAGGATGGCGTGCACGTCCGAGACCTCGGTTATCCGGTAGCCACGGGCGTGGCTGTTGAGGGCCTCGTGCAGGTGCTCGAGCAGCCGTCGGGTGCGGGCGTCGCTGAATCCGTAGACCTTAATTTCTTTCATAAAAACGGGGCGGGGCTGTCGAGAGAGCGGTTTCCCCCAAAATTTTGGGGCAAAAGAACCGACGGCCAAAAGCAGGGGCATTGACCAAAGTCAGCGCCCGGACTGACTTTGCGCAGCCCCGCCCCGGCGGCGGGCGGGATTCCTTTGTGGGATGCAAGCCCCTCCCAATCTCCGGGCCTGATTTTTTTTGAGGAAAACTACTTTCACGGGAAAAAACCGCCGCGTGGACAACCGACCGACCAACGACGAGACCCCATCCGACACCCTTGCCCGCCTCCACGCCATCATCGACCTGGCGACCGACGTCATCATCACCATCGACGAGCGGGGCCGCATCGAGTCGGCAAACCGGGCGGCGACAGAGCTTTTCGGCTATTTCGCCGAG
The DNA here is from genome assembly GCA_044227705.1 of Saprospiraceae bacterium. GTDB lineage: Bacteria > Bacteroidota > Bacteroidia > Chitinophagales > Saprospiraceae > JANOQP01. The sequence continues at coordinate 43,030 of JBGAWE010000002.1, read as the reverse complement.
GAGATGATGGGCCAGAACGTCTCGATGCTCATGCCGCAGCCCTACCGCGACGAGCACGACGGCTACATCGCCCGCTATTTCTCGACCGGCATCCCACGCATCATCGGCATCGGCCGGACGGTCGAGGGGCAGCGCAAGGACGGCACAACCTTTCCCCTGCGTCTCGCCGTGAGCGAGGTCAGGCTCGACGGGCGGCGCATCTTCACCGGCATCATCCACGACCTGACGGAGATGAAGCGGGCCGAGGGCGAAATCCTCCGCCTCAACGAGGAGCTTGGTCGACAGAACGACGCCCTCGAGGAGAAGGTCGAGGAGCGCACCGGGAAGCTCACGACCGTCGTCAACGAGATGCTCGAGACCAACCGGCGGCTCAACGCCGAGATTGCCGAGCGGCAGCGCGTCGAGCAGAAACTGCGCGAGCGCGAGCACGAAATACAGCAGTCGCTCTCGCGCGAACGGGAGCTGGGCGAGCTGAAGACCCGCTTCTTGAGCACGGCCTCGCACGAGTTCCGAACGCCGCTCAGCAGCATCCTCTCCTCGGCCGAGATTCTCGATTTGCACGCGCAAAAGGCGGAGAACCAGTCTTTTTCAAAGCATATTGGGCTGATAAAGTCGTCAGTCGGCCACCTGACGGGCATCCTCAACGACTTCCTCAGCTTGAGCAAACTGGAGGACGGCCGCGTCTTGGTCGATGAGCAGGTGTTCTGTCTGCACGACTTCTGTTCGGAAATCGTCGACGAGATGCGCGGGCTTTTGAAACCGGGGCAGCACTTCGTCCACCGAGAAAAGAACGGGCTGATGGACGTGCGGGCCGACCGGAAGGTCATGAAGAACATCCTGTTCAACCTCGTCTCGAACGCCATCAAATATTCGCCCGAGGGGTCGGCCATCGAGTGCTCGGTCAGCACGGACGGGCAGAAAATCAGCGTCTCCGTGCGCGACCATGGCATGGGCATCCCGGAGAAGGACCAGCCGCACCTGTTCGGCAACTTTTTCCGCGCTTCCAACGTGGAGAACATCCCCGGCACGGGGCTGGGGCTGGCCATCGTCAAACGGTACGTCGAGCTGCTCGGCGGCCGCATCCGTTTTCACTCAAAAGAGGGCGAGGGGACGGAGTTCACCGTCACCTTGCCCGCCCACCAAAAGGAAATTTCATGAAAAAAATCCTCGTCATCGAAGACAACACCGAGGTCCGGGAGAACCTCTCGGAGATCCTCGAACTCAGCGGTTACTCGGTCGAGGCGGCCGAGAACGGCATGGCCGGGGTGCAAAAAGCGCTGCAAAACCCGCCCGACCTCATCCTCTGCGACGTGATGATGCCCGAGCTGGACGGCTTCGGCGTGCTCAACATCGTGGGCAAGAAGCCGACGTTGAGCCATGTCCCGTTCGTCTTCCTCACGGCGAAGGCCGAAAAGGACGACGTGCGGCGCGGCATGAACCTCGGGGCCGACGACTACATCACGAAGCCCTTTTACAAGGACGAGCTGCTCTCGGTCGTCGAGACGCGGCTGTCGAAGACCGAGAAACTGCGCCAAAAGTTCGAGCCGACGGCCGAGGGGTTCGCCGCCTTCGTCGACGAGGCGCGAGGCCACGAGGCACTGCAAAAGCTCTCCACCACTCACGAGCGGCGGCAGTTTGCTCGGCGCGAGGTGATTTTCGAGGCGGGGAAGACCGTGCGCCACGTCTATTTCGTCAACTCGGGGAAAGTGAAAATCTTCAAAACCAACGACGACGGCCGCGAGCTGATCATCGACGTGGCGACGGCGGGCCAGTTCTTCGGCTTCCTCGACCTCGTCAACGGCTCGCCGCACACCGACAGCGCGGCCGCGCTCGACGCGGCGGAACTGACTCTCGTCCCGACGGCCGATTTTTTGAAACTCCTCTTTGCAAACAAGGACGTTTCGGCCCATTTCATCAAAATGCTCGCCGGTCACGCGGCCGAACGGGAGGAGCAACTGCTCCACCTGGCCTATCAGAACGTACGGAAAAGGGTGGCGGAGGCTCTGTTGAAACTGCAAAAAGAGGCCGTGCAGCCGCTCCACGTCCAACGCGACGACCTCGCGGCGATGGTCGGCACGGCGAAGGAGTCGGTCATCAGGATGCTCTCGGAGTTCCGCGACGACGGGTACGTCGACATCCGGGACGGGGGCCTCATCACCATTTTGAAGCCGGAGAAGCTGGCGGCGATGCCGGGGTGAGCCGGCGCAACTGCTCCTATGTTTTTCAGGGGCGAATATCCCGTGTCATGTCCTATCGACTTCTTTCGGCCATCACCTAAAACTAAAAGAGCCGCCCCAATTTTTTTGGGGCGGCTCTTTTTCAAAGGAGAAACCAGGTCAAAAAGGTCAGAGCTTGACCACTTTGAGGGGCAAGCAGACCTTCGGGGTGGTGTTCGGCGGGGTGATCGACTTCGTCGTCGAACAGGCAGGGACGAGCACGTTGCGGATGGTCACCATGTTCGAAGTGCCCAAGACGATTCCCTCGGCGGTCGTCAGCGTCGCGTTCGTCAGGGCCGAATAGGGCGAAAACGAACCGCTGTTGACCTTGTACTCCGCCGTGAAGGGGTCGGCCCCGGTCAGGTTGTTGATCTTGACGACCGCCGCGTCGCCCGGGCAGACCGTCGGGAGCGAGAGCGTGAAGTCGGGCGCGGCGTTGACGTTGAGCGTGATTGTGCTCGTCCGGTAGCAGCCGTTGGCCGTCTCGACGCGGGCAAAGACGGTGTTCCCGTTCGTCGCCGTGGTCGTGGTGATGGGGTTTGCGTCGTTTTGGGCGTCCGAGAGCGTGGCGTGATAGGTCAGCGTCATGCCGGTCTGTCCGCCGAGGACGGTCGCATCGGCGGGGGCAAGCGTGAATTCGGCAGAGCCGCCGCCGGGAGTCGTCTCGCACAGGGTGAGCGTGGCCGGGCTGGCCGCTGGGCGCGGGTTGACGGTCACGCTGATGACCTGGAAGGGCCGACAGGTCACGTCCGCCGAGGCCGGTTCCATCACCGCATAGACGTAATAAGTGATTGGCGCGGCCGTCGTGTTCGGGAAGTCGGCGATGCTGAAGGGCAGGGTTGCCGTCCCGGCCGACGGTGCGACGGTGCCGAGGTCGGTGCCGCCGGTGTACATCGCTGAGCCTGCTTGCGGGGTGCCGAATTTCACGAAGCGGATCTGGGTGGGCGTCGTCACGTTGGTCGAGACCGAGATGGCTGACCCGGACGTGCCGCCCGCCTCGTCGGCGCAGATGGTCTGGTCGGCCGAGGGGTTCGTGATGGTCGGGCAGTCGCTTTTGAAGCCGAAGTCGACGTAGAGGTTCGAGTTGGCGTCGGGCGTGAGCGGGTTGTCCTTTTGGGGCGTCTGGCCCATGCCCGCGCCCGTTGTCTGTGCCTGGTCTGATTCGCCCGTCGGGGCCGCGCCCGCGTCGAGGGTGAAGACGTTAGACCAGATTTCGGTGCCGATGAGGCTGGAGCCGTTCGAGTCGTTGTCGTCCGAGTTGGGCGTGGTCGTCGAGGCGATGGGGTCGGATTTTTGCTTACCGGTCAGCGGTGCGCTCGTGCCGTCCACGGCGACGATGTAGTCGCCCTCCGGGAGGTTGGTGAACAGGTAGCGGCCGTCGGCCCCGGTGACGGTTGTAGCGATGACCGTCGTGCCGTCCTTCGAGTAAAGTTTGATGGTCACGCCGCCGAGCGGCATCTCGGTGCCGGACTCAAACAGGCCGTTGTTGTTCACGTCCATGAAGACCTGCGAGCCGACGCTCATGCCGTAGAAGCCGAAGTCGGCCGTCTGGTTGTCGTTGTTGTCGACCGTCGTGGCGGAGTTGTCCGGGTTTTCGCCGGTCGGCTCGGTCAGGTACATGAGCATGATCTGGTCGGTCAGGATGCCGTTGTCAAAAAAGCCGCCGGTCTGCTTCGTTCCGTTGTCGTCGGTGTCGGAGTTGTTCGAGTTGGCGCTGTTGGCCGCCGTCTCGGCGATGGTTCCGTCGTCGGCGCGGGTGGTCTGGCTCGAAAAGAGGCTCTCCAGTGCCGCGCCCGCCGAGAACTGGTTGGCCGGGATGCCGACGAAGTATTTCCCCTCTTTCAGGTTCTCAAAAAGGTAAAGCCCGCTGCCGTCCGTCACGTCGGTGGCGATGGGCGTCTGCTCGAGGCCCGTCAGCGAGCCGTCGGCGTTGGCGTCCAAAAAGAGCTGGACGGTCACGTTCGGGATGCCCGCTTCCGCGCCGTTCTTTCCGCCGCTGTTGTCGGTGTCGTAGAAGACCTGGTTGCCCAGAGCGAGGCACGAGACGACGATTTGGACGGAGTCGATGTCGAAGCAGCCCGCCGTGCCCGACGAGGTTTTCCGCACATAATAGGTGGTCGTCGCCGTTGGCGAGACGACGGTGTTTGCCAATGCGCCCGTGTTGTTCTGCGCGTCCCCCAGCGTGGCGAACCAGGAGGTGGTTCCGCTGACGTTGTTCGCGTCCGTCACCAAGCTGGCCAAGTCGGTCGATTGGCCGCCGAACGCCGCCGAGCAGATCGTGTCCGGCACGGTCGCCAGGCTCGGGACGGGCTGGAAGTCGAGCACGATGGTGTCGTTTATCGCCGAACAACCGGCGGGTGTCGTGTACTCGCCAGTCATGATGTACATCCCGCCTGGCGCGACCGCGATGAGCGAGTCGTTCGAGACCGAGACCGCGCCCTGCGCGGGGTTGGGGCCGGTGATCTCGTTGGCGCCCGTCACCGAGCCGTAGTACCATTTGAAGTTGGTATAGTTCACCGTGTTGGTCGGCACGAGCAGGATAGTGTCGCCGTTGCAGACCGGCAGATCGAGGCGGCACGACATGCCCGTGCCGTTGATCTGGCCGATTTGCTGGGCACCAACGCTTTCTGCGAAAAGCATTGCCATAAGCGCGAACAGCGCAAGCAACACTTTTTTTTGTACTGAAAATCTCATGAGACTATGAACTTGAGTGTTTTGAAAAAAGTCAACCGAACAGGCTTTTGGGGGCAGATTAAAAGGCGGTTGTTGAGGAGTTTTTTTGAGAATCAATATTTGAGCACGTTCAACGGGATGCAGGTCGGTGCAGGGCAGACCTGCAAAATGTAGTCCTCGACCTCGCCCGACGAAGCCTGCCCGACCGGGCTGGCGGCCACCGGGTCGCTCGACAACCGGAACCGCGCCCCGATGGGCGGCCCCGCCGCCGCGTTGCTCGGCACGTTGAAGACCAGCAAGAAGGTCGCCCCGTTCGAGCCGCTCGGCACGGCCACTTGGGCCTTTTCGCCCGCGTCGTCAAAGTCGCCGTCGTTGTTCCAGTCGATAAAGCCGTAGAGGGTTGCCGCCATGCCCGTCGTGTTCGTCGCCGTCGCGGTTACCGTGGTCGGCAGCCCGGCTGTGAAGGAGGGGATGGTCACGCCGTCCTCGTCCGCGCCGTCGCCCGTGGCCGGGGAGTTGGGCTGGCCGGTCAGCTCCGCGTCCACGGAGGTGCCGATTTTCAGCCCTGCCACGATTCGGTGCGATGCCGCGAAATAGGGTTTGAGCGTCTGGTAGTCGCCCGACCCGATGCCGCTCGTCACGTCCGGCAGGTCGCCGTAGTCGAAGCCGAGGCAGTCCGGGCCTTCCACGATGGTCTGCGTGGCGGTCGCCGAGCAGCCGTTTGCCGTCACTGTCACCGTGTAGGCGCCGAAGTCCGCCGCGACGGCCTCCGCTATCATCGGGTTTTGGATGTTCGATGAAAAAGAGTTCGGCCCTTCCCACGAATAGGTGCCGCCGCCCGTCGCCGTCAGGTTGATGGGGAAGCCAGCGCAGCTCGCCGCGACGGATATGGTCGGGGAAACGGTTTTCACCACGACCACGACCGAGGCCGTCGCCGTGCAGCCGCTCGCGTCGGTCGCGGTGACGTTGTAAGTGCCTGATTTTGCGGAAGTTACAGCCGGGATGGAGGGGTTCTGCGCCGCCGAGGTGAAGCCGTCAGGCCCCGTCCAGTTCCACGACGCGCCCGCGCCGGAGACGAGGTTGAGCGTCCCGCCCGCGCAAACGGGGCTGTTCGCTGTCGCCGAGGCCGAGTTCACGTTTATCAAAAGCGGGGTCGTCGCCGTCCCCGAACAGCCGTTCGCGTCGGTCACGGTCAGGAAGTACGGCCCGCTCATAGCCGGTTGGAAATTGGCGATGGCCGGGTTTTGCACCGCGCTCAAAAAGCCGCCCGGCCCGCTCCAAGCGTAGCTAGTCGCGGTGGCGGTGCCGAGGCTGAAGCTCGCCCCCTGGCAGTGCGCGCCCGCGCCCGTGATGGTCGGGGCCGGGTTCGGGTTGACCGTCACGGCCACCGAGGCCGCGCCCGCGCACGAGCCGACGCCCGTGACCGTCACGTTGTAAGTGCCTGATTGTGCGGCGGTTGCGTTCGAAATCTGCGGGTTTTGGAGCGTCGAGGTGAAGCCGCCCGGCCCCGTCCAGTTCCACTCGAACGCGCCGCCCGAGCTTTGAAGCTGGATGGTGCCACCCGCGCAGACATTGGCCGCCGAGGCCGCCGCTGTCGGCGTGTCGTTCACGACGGCGGTCGCCGATGCGGTCGCGGTGCAGCCGTTGCCGTCGGTCACGGTGACGGTGTAGCTGCCCGCGTCGCCGAGCGCGGCGGCCGTTTTTACCGGGTTTTGCAAAGTTGAGGAGAAGGCGTTGGGGCCGCTCCACGCGAACGACGCGCCGCCCGTGGCCTGAAACTCGAGGTCGCCGCCCGTGCAGACCGGCGCGACCGTCGCCGTCGCCGTCGCCTTGTTGACCGAAATCGAGATGGAGGCCGTCGCCGTGCAGCCGCCCGCGCCGGTGACGGTCACGGTGTAAATCCCTTGTTTCAACAAGGTCGCCGACGCGATGACCGGGTTTTGCGCAGCGGAGGAAAAGCCGTCCGGGCCGCTCCACGAATAGGTGCCGCCGCCCGTCGCCGTCAGGTTGATGGGCAAGCCGACGCAGACCGAGGCATCCGCCGCGCCCGCCGTCGCCATCGCTTGATTGACCAAGACCGGGGTCGAAGCGGTGGCTGTGCAGCCCGCCGCGCTCGTCGCCGTCACGTTGTAAGTGCCTGAAAGCGAGGCGGGTGCGTTCAAAATGGTCGGGTTCTGCGCAGCCGAGGAGAAGGCGTTCGGCCCGCTCCACGAATAGCTCGCGCCGCCCGTCGCGGTCAAATTCAAAGTCGCGTCTGCGCAGATTGGGCCGTTGTTCGTTGCCGTCGGGATCGGCAGGGGGTTTATCACGACCGCGACCGAGGCCGTCCCCGTGCAGCCGCCGGAGCCGCTGACCGTCAAATTATAGGTGCCGCTCATCGCCGCCGTCGCGCCGGTCACGACCGGGTTTTGGGCGGTCGAGGCGAACGAGTTCGGCCCCGTCCACGAGTAGCTCGTGCCGCCGTTGTTGGCAAAAAGCTGGAAGCTCTGCCCCTCGCAGACCGGCGCGGTGGTCGTCGCCGTCGCGCCGACGGGGGTGACGGTGATGTTCACCGTCGCCACGTCGGTGCAGCCGCCCGTCGCCGAGGTGACGGTCACGGTGTAGATGCCCGCTTTTGAAAAATCCGCGCCGGTGATGGTCGGGTTTTGCGCCGTCGAGGCGAACGAGTTGGGGCCGCTCCACGAGTAGCTGCCGCCGCCCGTGGCACCGAGGACGATGTCGCCGCCCGCGCAGGCCGGTGCGCCGGTCGCCGCCGCCGTCACCTCGATGACGCTGACGGCCACATTGGCGACCGCAGAACAGCCCGCCGCGCTCGTCACGGTGACGAAATAGGTGCCCGTGCCCGCCGTCGTGATGGTCGAAACGGACGGGCTGGCCGCCGTCGAGGTGAACGAGCTGGGTCCGCTCCATGAGTAGGTGCCGCCGCCCGTGGCGTTCAGAAGAAGGGGCTGGCCCGCGCAGATTTGCCCGGTGGCAGGGGTCGCGGTGGCCGTCGGTGTCGGCAGCGGGTTGACGGTGACGGTGATTTTCGCCGTGTCCACGCAGCCCGCGTCGTTCGTTACAAGGAGGAAATAATCGGTCGTGGCCGCCGGGCTGACGCTCGCCGGGCTGGACTCGGTGGGGCCGCCGACGGTACCTTTTTTCCATGTTTTATTGGAAAAAGCCGCGTAACCGGGGACGAGCGCGGTCAAGTCCGTGCTCTGCCCGGCGCAAATGGCGGTCGTCGCGTCGGCCAAGATTGGCGACGGGTCGACGGTGATGAACACCGAGTCGCGCCCCGTGCAGCCGCCGGTCGTGGAGGTCATTTTCACGAAATAAAGCCCCGTCATGGCCGTCGTCGCGTTCGGGATGACGGGGTTTTGCACGGCGGAGGAGAAGCTGTTCGGCCCCGTCCACATGAACGTGCCGCCCGTCCCGGTTTGGGCGAACAGCTCGATTTTCTGCCCCGCGCAGACCGTCGAATCGGTCGCCGAGGGCGCGGGGCGCGGGCGCGGGTTGACCAAGAGAGTGAGCGTTTTGACGTCGGTGCAACTGCCGTCCGCGCCCGTCACCGTCACCGAGTAGGTGCCGCTGTGGATGGGCGCGACGTCGGTGATGTACGGGTTCTGCACGGCGGACGTCCAGCCGTTCGGGCCGCTCCACGCATAGAATTTGCCGCCGGAGGAGGTCATGTTGAGCGTGTCGCCCTCGCAGAGGACGGTCGGCCCGCCGATGGTGCCGGTCACCGAGCACGGCGCGGGCGGCTGCGCCGTCACGGCGGTCGAGGCCGATTTGGTGCAGCCGTGGTCGTCAGTGACGGTCACGGAGTAAGTGCCGCCGGTGGCCGCGCCCGACGTGACGACGGGGTATTGGCTGTTCGACGAAAAGCTGTTCGGCCCGCTCCACGCATAGCTCGAATAGGTCGGCACGGAGGTCGCCGCGAGGTTGATGGGCTGGCCGTAGGGCACCGGCGAGTTGCTCATCGCCGTGACCGTAGGCATGGTGTAAATGTCCACAATCGTCGAGGCCGTCGCGGTGAACGCGCCGACCGTCACCGTCACCGTGTAGGTGCCTGCCGCGGCCGGTGCCGCCACGATGGGGCTTTGGTCGGTCGAGGTGAAGCCGCCGGGGCCGCTCCACGAGTAGGTGCCGCCGCCGGTGGCCGTCAGTTGGACGGCGTTTTCCATGCAAACCGGGCCGTTGTTGGTCGCTGTCGCGCAGGGCGAGGGCAGGAGGAGGTAGGTCTGGTCGGTGAAACAGCACTGCCCGCCGTTGTAAACGCGGACGGTGTAGTAGGTCGGCGAGGCCGGGCTGGGCAGCACGATCGAGTAGGTCGCGCCGCTCAACGCCGTCGCCGAGGCGAAGGCCGGGCCGCTGTAAGTTTCACCCAAAGAATAGCCGATGTGCGTCCCGTTCGAGATGCCCGTCAGGTTGAGGACGGTCGAGCCGGGCGCGCCGTTGACGCAGGCGGCCTGCGCTTGGGCGAGGATGAAAACGGGCTTCACGCAATCCGCGAAGCAGAGCATCGCCGCCGCGTCGTCGTCCTCGGTGGAGGAGTTGTTGGCGTAGATGTTCGTCGGGTCGGGGCTGTCGGAGGCGACGACCTCGACGAAGTTGCGTATGCAGGCCGCGCCCTCGGTGACGAGGACGTCGTATTTTTCAATGCAGCCGGTTGCGCCGTTTTTCAAAAAATAGGTCCCAGATTGGGCGGTCGAGACGAAGGCGATGGACGGGTTTTGAGAGGTCGAGGCGAAGCCGTTGGGGCCCGTCCACATCGGGCTGGATGCGCCATTGGCGTGCAGGTTCAGCGTCTCGCCGATGCAGAGAACGGGCTTGTCGGCCGTTGGGTGGGGCAGCGGATTGACCACGACGGCAATGGTCGCCGAGGCCGTGCAGCCGTTCGTGCCGGTGACGACGAGGCTGTAGTTCCCGGCAAAAGCGGGCAGCGCGTAGTTGAACTTCGGGCTTTGCAGGGCGCTGGCGAAGCCGTTCGGCCCCGTCCACGAATAGCTCGTCATGTTGTCCGGGCCGTTGAGGAGGAGCATGTCTCCCTCGCAAACCGGACTGGTCGAGGTGGCCGCCGCGCTCACGGTCTTCACCTCGACAGCGGTCGAAGCGATGGCCGTGCACCCGCCTGTCGCTGTGACGGTCACGGTGTAAGTGCCTGATGCTGAGGCAGTTGCGGTAGCGATGGCGGGGTTCTGCCCGGTCGAGGTGAAGCCGTTGGGGCCGCTCCATGAGTAGGTGCCTCCGCCAGAGGCGGACAAATTGATGGCCGCGCCGATGCAAACGGACGGCGTGGAAGTAGAGGCCGAGGCCGTCGCGGAATTGACGGCGACGACCGTTTCGTCGGTCGCCGTGCAGCCGTCCACCGAGGTGACGGTGACTTTGTACGTCCCCGCGTTCGCGGAATTCGCGTTCAGAACGGACGGGTTTTGCGCAGCGGAAACAAAGCCGTTCGGCCCCGTCCATGAATAGGTGCCGCCGCCGGAGGCCGTCAAGTCGATGGCGTTGCCGAGGCAGACCGGCGAGTTCGACCCCGCGCTGGCGGCAGGCTTTGCATTGACCGTCACCGGGATGCTGGCGGTGCCGTTGCAGCCGGAGCCGGTCATCGTCACGTCGTAATTGCCCGAGTAGAGGGCGTTAGCGTTCGGGATGACTGGGTTTTGCTGGCTCGACGTCCAGCCGTTTGGGCCTGTCCACGAATAGGACTGCGCCCCGTTGGAGGCCATCAGTTGGATGGCACCACCCTCGCAAAGGACGGTCGCGCTCACCGAGGCCGTCGGCGTGGCGACGAGGGTGACGGTGGCCGTCGCGGTGGCGGTGCAGCCGTTGCTCGTCACGGTCACGGTGTAGGTCCCGGCAACGGCGGGGCTGCGGAGCGGGTTCTGCGAAGTGGAGGTAAAACCGCTCGGCCCCGACCACGAATAGGAAGTGCCGCCGGAAGAAGTCAATTGGATGGAGCCGCCCGTGCAGGCTGCGCCGCCCTCGGCGAAGGCCGTGACGGAATTGACCACCACGGTCGTCGAGGCGGTCGCCGTGCAGCCGCCCGCCGTCGTGACGGTGACGTAATAGATGCCCGCCATCGCCGCCGTTGCGCCGGTGATGGTCGGCGCGGCGGCGGTCGAGGTGAAGCCGTTCGGCCCCGTCCATGAATAGGTGCCGCCGCCGGTCGCGGTCAAATTGATGGTACCGCCCGTGCAGACCGCCGAGTTGGAGGTGGCCGTCGCCGTCGGCGAACCGACCGTCACCGCGACCGATGCGACCGCCGTGCAACCCGCCGCCGTGGTGACGGTGACGAAATAGCTGCCCGCCATCGCTGCCGTCGCGCCGGTGATGGTCGGGTTTTGAGTATTTGAAACAAATGAATTCGGCCCTTCCCACGAATAGGTCGTGCCGCCCGTTGCGCCGAGCGAGATGGTGCCGCCGGGGCAAACCGCGCCGCCGCCGGTCGCCGCCGCCGTGATGGTGTTCACCGCGACTGCCGCCGTCGCGGTGGCCGTGCAGCCGCCAGAGGTCGTCGCGGTGACGGTGTAGGTGCCCGCCATCCCCGCCGTGAGCGGGGAGAGCGACGGGTTTTGCTGCGACGAGGTGAAGCCCGCCGGACCGCTCCACGAGAAGGTGGCCGCGCCCGCCGCCGTCGCCGTGAGCGCGACGGTGCCGCCCGAGCAGCCCGTCCCGCCGGTCGCGGTGGCCGAGATGGACGTGACCGTGACGGCCACGGTGGCTGTGTCCTTGCAGCCGCCGTCGTTCACGATGACGGTGTAAGTGCCTGATTTGGAGGCGTTTGCGGAGTTGATGACCGGGTTTTGAACCGTCGATACAAAGGCGTTCGGCCCCGTCCAGGCGTAGGTCGCCGAGCCGCTCGCGCCCGTCGCCGTCAGGTTGATGGCGGCGTTTTGGCAGACCGGCGAGTTCGACGCGGCCACCACATTGAGCGTGCAATTGACAAAGGCGAAGTCGTAGCTGTGGTTGTTTTCCCCCTGAACCCCGGTCTTCAACTGGATGCTCGGCAGGCCGCTGACCAGTGTCGCGTCGTTGTTCGCGATGGAGTTTCCCGCGTTCAGGCCGGGCGTCCCGCCGGGCGCGACGCTGGCCAGAGTGATGCCCGCGACCGACGGGTCGGAGCCGAGGGCGGTTATTTTCAAGAAATAATTGGTCTCCGGCTGGAGGTTCACGGCGTAGATTTTCGAGGCCGTCGAGGTGCCGGTGCCGCTGTTGAAATAAAAGTTGCCCGTCGCGTCGGTGACGGCGGTCGCCAAAACGGTCGTCCCGTCGGCGGCGTAGAGCTTGACGGTCACGCCCTTCAGCGGCGGCTCGTTCGGGTCTTGGACGCCGTCGCCGTCGGTGTCCTTCCAGACGCGGTTGCCGATCTCGAGGGGCGGCGGCGAACAGATGGCGTCGGTCACGCCGAGGCCGTTGGCCTTGCCGAGGGTGCCCTGGTTGGCGTTGGTGGATTCGTAGATCTGATAGCGTTTCACCGAGTTGCCGTCGGTGTTGGAGAACCAGGTGAAGCCGCCCGACCAGACCGCGAGCGGGTCCATGACGGTCGCGACGACCTGGTTGGTGCCGGGGACGACGACCATTCCGCCCTCGAAGGTCTCCTGGTGGATCTCGACCGGTGCCTGCCCGTTGACCAAAACGCCGGAATAGTTGTCGCCGCAATAGAACTCGCCGCCGCCCGGCCCCTGGTTGTTGCCCTTCCCGCAGCCGTTGAGGGTGCCGCCGACGGTGCCGTTGCTCTCCAGTGCCCACGAACCGCTGACGATGCGGGCGCGGAGGAGGTCGCCGCCGATGTAGCCGTTGTAAACTTTGGTGTCGCCGGAGACGGTGCTTTTTTGCTTGTAGCCCAGTTGGTGGCCCGTGCGGTCCATGAAACCGAGGATCATGTCGCCTTCGTCGGTGAAGGCGATGTCCGACAAAATGGGCTGCGGCCGCGCCATCCGCACGCCCGCCACCGACTCGCCCATCATTTGGAGGCCGCTCCATTGGCCCGTCCACGCCCACCATTTGTCGACTGCCGGGTAGCTCGAGTGGACGTCGCCCTTCGGATAGTCCATGTTGGAAATGGTCAGAACCGGCACCGGATTGAAAGTGGACGTCGCGTGGTCGAACTCGAAAACGTAGGTTTTCACGTCGGTCACGAGGCCGCTCGTCTCGCCCGTGGCGACCGCGCCGACGTAGACCTTCCCTTTGTAGAATTTCACCGCAAAAGGCCGCAGCACCCCGCCCGTCGCCGGAACGGCGGGCAGCGAGTAGCTCGTGATGTCGCCCGCCGTGAGCGTGAGGGGGGCCTTTGCGGGGTAGCCGGCGTTGATTTTCAGGAGTTTTTGGGTGAAAAGGTTGATCGTGTAAAGCGTTTTTTCGTCCGCCGAAAAGGTGAGGCTGCCGAGGCCCGCCTTGCCCACGAGGTCGAACGCCGAGGCGTCGACGCTCGACGTGGTGAGCGAATTGGGCAGCGCCCGCGCACCGAGCGCGGCCACGCCCACGTCCTGTCCAAGGTCCTGCAGTTTCGCCCAGACCGTCGAGGTCGGCATGCCGCTGCCGCTGTAATCGGTGGTGTAGATCGCGCCGAGGCCGCCCGGGCCGAGGCCGACGTGCCTTTTCAAGAAGGTGGCCGTGAATATCTTTTTCGAGCCGCGCTGGATGGAAGTGCCGAAGGTCGGCCCGATCTGGCTCGCCGTGGCCATTCCGGAGGGCATCGGCGAGGAACCGGAGGCGGTGTACGGGACCTTTACCAAAACCTTTTCGTTGGCGACGGCCGAAGCGAGGTTGTCGCCGCTCGAATAGCACGGCACGACGAGGTCGGGGTTCTTGTCGCAAAAGTCGCGCGGGTACGACACGCCGAAATTGACGTTGGCCGCGCCAGCCGCAGCGAACTGAACGGAAGACGCGCACCCCGAACCCGACGGCGCCGAGAAAAAGGCCGTCGGGTAGTTGGTGAACTCGATGCGGTAGGTGGTCGCCGCGACAAGCCCCGTGAGGGTGTACGCGCCGCTGGCCGCGCTGGTCGCGGAGGGCGAGACGGCGGTCCCGTCGGGCCGGTAGGCGGTGACGGTCACGCCCGCGATCCCCAGCTCGGTGGATGCCTTTTGGCCGTTCGCGTCCACGTCGTTGAAGACGGTGCCGGTGATGGTCTGGGCCTGCACGAAGTGGGAAGCGGCGAGGGCCATGCCGAGGGAAAAAACTGTCCGGCGCGCAATCGGGTTTTTGTAAAAAGGACTCATCAGCGGTCTTTTTCTGTTGAATTTTTAGTTTTCAGGCGGCCTTACTGCACCGTCGCCGTGATGGTCAGCGTCGAGTTGCCGCTGGCCGCCGAGGGTATCGTCCAGATGCCCGTCACCGCGTCGTAGCTCCCCACGCTCGGCGAGGAACTGACGAAATTGAGGCCCGACGGCAGCTTGTCCTTCACCAAAACATTCGTCGCCGCCGTGCCGCCCTGGTTGGTCAGTTGGATGGTGAAGACCACCGTTTCGAGGCTGCCAGCCGTGACGGTCGACTTGTCTGCCACTTTCGAGACGACGAGGTGCGTGTTCTCTTTCACCGCCACGGCGATGGAGGCCGTGCTCTGGCAGGTGCCGTTGATGAGCGCGACGGTGAACGTGCCGTTGTGCGCTGCCACCGAGGCCGACGGGATGTTGATGGTCTGCCCGGTCATCGTCGAGGCGTTGGGCAGTGTCCAGAGGTAGTTGCCCGTCGCAGGCCCGGCTGCGGTCAAGGTGATGGCACCGCCGACGGAGGTCAACGTGGTCCCCGTGATGCCCGGCACGGGCGGCATCGTGTCGACCACGACGGCCTTTGTCGAGACGGCGGTGCAGCCGTTCGCTGCGGTCGCGGTGACGGAATAGGTGCCGGTCTGGTGCTGGTTTGTCGCGCCCTCGATGGTCGGGTTTTGCTGTGTGGAGGAAAAGCCCGACGGCCCCGACCAGAGGTAGCTGATGGCCGGGGAGCTTGTCGAGGCCGTCAAATTGAGCGTCGAGCCCTCGCAAATCGGCCCGTTCGAGCCCGCCGTGGCCGTCATCGTGCAGCCGCCCGGCGGCGTGACGACCGAGACGGCCACGCTCGCCACGGCCGTGCAGCCGTTCGCATCGGTGACGGTGACGGTGTAGGTGCCGCTGTTCCCGGCTGCTGCCGAGGGGATGGTCGCGTCGGCGGTCGTCGCCGTGAAACCGCCCGGCCCCGACCAGTTGTAGCCGACGCCGCCCGAGGCCGAGAGGTTGATCGGCTGGCCGGCGGCGACCGGCGAATTGGACGTCGCCGTCGCCGTCGGGGAGCTGACCACCGCCGTCGTCGAGGCGATCGAGGTGTTCGCCCCGCTGGTCACGGTGACGGTGTAGGTGCCGCCCACGCCGGGGCTGCGGACGGGGTTCTGCGCCGTCGAGGTGAATCCGCCCGGGCCGCTCCACGAATAGGAGATGCCGCCCGAGGCGGTCAGTTGGAGGTCGCTGCCCGCGCAGATGGGGCCGTTGTTGGAGGCCGCCGCGCAGGCTGCCGGGTCGATGTTGACCGTGAAATCCTTCACGCAGCATTGCCCCGCGTTGAAGACGCGGACGGTGTAGACGGTCGGCGCCGCCGGGTTGGGCAGGCCGGTTATCGAATAGGTGCCGCCCGAGAACGCCGTCGAGTTGTCGAAGCTCGGCCCCGAGTAGGTCGTGCCGATCGACCAGCCGATGTGGTCGCCGTTCGTGATGGAGCTGACGGTGATGGTGCCGTCCGAATTGGCCACCGGGCCGCTGCACGTCGGGCTGGTCGCGGCGAGCGAGAAGGTCGGTTTCGTGCAGGTGATCAGCTCGCTCGATGCGAGTGCGTCATCGTTCTCGGCGGTCGAGTTGTTGGCGAGGGTGGCGTTGGAGACCACGTTGTCGGCCGAGATTATTTCCGCGTAGTTGGTCAAGGTGATGGTTCCGCCGAAGACCGAGGCCGAGACCGAGGCCGAGCAAAAGCTCATCGGGTTTGTGATCGTCACCGAATAGCTGCCGGTGTTCGCCGAGACGGCCGGGTTGATGACCGGGTCGGAACTGGTCGACGAGAAGCCGTTCGGGCCGCTCCATGCGTAGCTCGTGCCGCCGGTGGCGTGCAGTTGGAGGGCCTCGCCCTCGCAGATGGCGCCCTTCGTGACGGTGGCGACGGGGTTCGAGTTGATGGCGACCGTCGCGGAGGTCATGCCGCCGCAGCCGCCGCCCGAGATGGTGACGTTGTAGGTGCCCGCGGCGGCAGCCGTCACGTTCGAGATGGACGGGCTTTGGAGGGTTGACGTGAAGCCGTTCGGCCCCGTCCACGAGTAGGTCGTGCCGCCGCCGGTGGCGGAAAGCATGAGCGTGCCGCCGGCGCAGACCGGGTCGTTCGCCTCGATGCCCGGCATCCCGGTGGACATGACAACGGTCGTGTTCGCAGCCGCCGTGCAGCCGTTCTTGGTCACCTGAACCGTGTAGACGCCCGCATCGCCCGCCGTTGAGGCCATGATCTGCGGGTTCTGGTTGGTGGAGGAGAACCCGTTCGGGCCGCTCCACGAATAGGTGCCGCCGCCCGTTGCCGTCAGGCTGATGGCCTCGCCCACGCAGCCCGCCGAGCTGGCCGCCGTCGGCTCAACGGTGTTGACCAAAAAGGAGGTCGTCCCGGTGGCGCTGCAGCCCGGCCCGTTGGTCACGGTGACGGAATAGGTGCCCGCCTGCGATTGGGTCACGCCCGCGATGGCCGGGTTTTGGGCGGTCGAGGTGAACCCGCCGGGGCCTGTCCATTGGTAGGTCGCGCCCGCCGCGCCGCCGGTGACAGTGAGGTTGACGGTCGCGCCCGCGCAGGCCGTCGCCGGGCTGGACGAGGCCGTAGCGGTGGCCGTGCAACCGGTGAAGCCGAAATCGTAGGTGTGGTTGTTCTCGCCGTAAAAACCGGTTTTCAGCAAGATGGTCGGCAAGCCCGCCACGACGGTCGCGTCGTTGTTCGAAATGGACGTCCCGGCGTTCGTGCCGCTCGTGCCGCCCGTCGTGACCCCCGTCAGGGCGAGGCCGGTGACGGAGGCGTCGCTCCCGAGGGCCGAGATTTTCAGTTGATAGTTGGTGCTCGGCGAAAGCGAGAGGCTCAAAATGTTGCTCGCCGTCGAGCTTCCGGCGGCGTTCGAGAAATAGTACTGCCCCGCCGCGTCCGTCACCGCCGTCGCGATGAGGGTCGTCCCGTCGGCGGCGTAGAGTTTGACGGTCACGCCGACGAGGGCAGGTTCGCCCGCGTCCTGCACGCCGTCGGCGTCGGTGTCCTTCCACACAAAGTTGCCGATCTGGATGGGCGGCACGGCGCACATCGGCTCCGGTTCGCCGAGGCCGACGCCCTTGTTGGTGTTGTTCGCGGTGATCTGGTACTGGCTCGTCCGCTTCCCGGTCGAGGTCGAATAGAAGTGCACCCCCTGATTGAACTGCTCCGTGATGACGTCGAAAGCACTCGTCACCACCTGTTGCGCGCCGTTGAGCATGGCGAGGGCACCGAAGCTCTCCTCCATGTGCGCCGTCGTCCCGACGAGGCTGTGCTCTTGGTAAAAGTACTCGCCCACGTTCTTCGGGCCGTCGGTCGCGCTGCCGGGCGACGGCGTGCCGGGGTCGGTGTCGATGAGGCAGCCCGCGTCGCCCTCCACTTTGAACACGCCGCCGGTTTTGCAGACATAGACGATGTCGCCCGCTGCGTCCACCGATAGGAGCAGGTTTTTGGCCGAAATGGGCGTCAACTGGTTGTAGTCGAACTGCATCCCGCCCCGGTCGAGGAAGCCGAGCACCATCGAGCCGTCGTTGTTGAACTCGATGTTCGACAACAGCGGCTGCGGGTACGAAAACTCCTGCGTGAGCGTCGTTTGTGTCCAAGTGTCGATCCACGGCCTCCATTTGCCGTTGCGGAGAGCGGCGTTCTGGCTCGTCGGCCACGCCGAGTTCTCGCGGTTGAAGTCGAGCGACATCTCGAACTCCTTCACCCAGCTGCCCGCCACCGAGGCCGGGTCGAACGAGAGGACGAAGGCTTTCAATTGCGCCGCCGTTCCGCCGAGCGCGTCGTTGACCACCCCGACGTAGCCGCGCCCGTGCCACATCGTGATGGCCCACGGGCGGAACGCCCCGGCCTGCGCCCCCAGCGGCGAGAAGTCGATGGGGAAGGTCGAGACGAGCGCGGCGGAGACCGTTCCGCCGGTCGTGGGCAGCGCGGCGGTGTTGCTCACGTCCACCCGGATGAGGCTCGACTGGTTGAGGTTGACGGCCCAGAGGTATTTGTAGTCCTCCGACAGGTGGATGTCGCCGATGCCCACCTTCCCGATTTTTGAAAAGGCCGACAGGTCGCGGCTCTGCCGGTTGGAGGTGCTCAATTTGTTGTCATCGGCGGCGGCGGTGGCCGAGATTGCCGCGCTCGTGTGGGAGCGCGAGACCGTGCCGAGGTCGATGCCGGCCACACCCTGCAAGCGGAAACCGCCCTTGTAGGTGCCGGTCAGCCCCGAATAATCGACCATGTAGATGCCGTCCACCGTCTCCACCCCGGCTGCGGAGGGGCGGGCGAACTCCCCGAGGTCGACGTGCCTTTTCAAAACAGCGGAGAAGAACATCCGGCTTGCGTCCTTCTTCCACGCCGCGCCCCAGGTGGAGCCGATGCTGCCGATGGCGACGTTCTTGGTCGGCATCGGCTGCATCGGGCTGGCCTGCGTGCCGGTGGCGGTGGCTGGGAAGGCAGCGATGCCAGGGTGGGTCGAAGCGGTCGTCCAACCGGCCGTCGTCCCCGCGCCGCCCTCGTAGCAAGGGAGCGCGAGGGGCGGGTTGTTCTGGCAATAGTCGGTCGGGTGGGCGATGCCGAGGTTCACGTTGGCCGCGCCCGCCGCCGCGAACTGTACGGTCGTGCCGCTCGCCGTCCCTTTCGGCCCGTTGAAATAGCCCGCCGGGAGGCTGGTGAACTCGATGCGGTAGTTGCCCGCCGCGAGCGCCGCCGTCGTGTAGCTGCCCGACGCGCTCGTCGTCACCGGGCCGAAGGCCGTGCCCGCCGCGTTGTACGCAGTGACGGAGACGCCCGCGAAGCCGACCTCCGTGGCGTCCTTCATGCCGTTGGCGTTGAGGTCGAGATAGACCGTGCCTGTGATGGCCTGACCAAAAAGGGCCTTTCCGCCGAGCAAAATGAGGGCGGAAAAGGCGGCTCTCTTGCCGATCGGCAGGCAGGTCTTAAAAAGGGAGATGGAGCGCGTCATATTTTTCAGAAAAAAAGGTCGGGAAAAAGGGAATGCCGGGGCGGCTTCGAGCAGCCCCGGCAGGTCATTGCACCACCGTGTTGATGGTCAGCGTCGCCGTCGCGGGCGACGGGCCGAGGCTCGGCAGCGTCCAGATCTTGGTCGCCGCGTCCCAGGTCCCGACGGACGGGACGACCGAACCGACCGTGACCCCCGCGGGGAGCTGGTCCTTTATCTTCACATTGTAGGCCGTGTTCGCGCTCGTGTTGGCGACGGTCACGACGTTTTGCAGCGCGGCCGTCGGCGTGACGGTCGCGGGCGAGGCGGTCATCGAAAGGGTGAGTGTGACGGGCAGCGCGGTCAGCTCGGCGAATGTGAAATAGAAGCTGGTGTTGGCCCGGCTGGTCAAATCCACCGATGCCTCGTAGTAGTCGCCGACGGCCGTCATCGATACTTGCTGGTCGGCGCTCGTGAAGGTCGCGTCCGCGGAGAGGTACATGTAGGGCGTGCCGCTGCCGAAAAGGCTGGTCGGGACGCGGAACTTGGTCACGCCGACGGTCGCCGTCTCCTTTGCCAGCCAAATGCGGTTCATGTGCGAGACGCCGCCCGCGCCCGCGACGGTGCCGCCGAGGGCGGTCGTCGCGCCGTTGTTGCCGGTGACGAGGTAGGTCATGTCGGCGGCGAAAGCGTTGCCGTTGGTCAGGTTGGACGCGGCGAAGTTGCCGTTGGCGATGGAGAGCACCTTTTTGCCCGAGACGATGTTGGAGGCGTTCACGCTGGAAGATTGCCGCTGGTCGAGGCCGGTCACGTCGTCCGCGCCGATGCCCGCGATGTCGTTGTCGTAGCCGCCGCCGGAGGTCCAAGTGGTGGTCGTGCCGTTGGAGGCGAGATAGTTGCCGGCCTTCGTCGTGCCGTATTTTATGGAGAGGTAGGAGTCGACCTGTTGTTGCTGGGTGGCGGTGAGGGCGGCGTTGTAGGCGATGAACTCGGCCATGTCGCCCTTCAGCGGGTTGGAGTGCGAACCGGCATTGGCGCCGATGGCAAACTCGGCGGGGCTGGTCACGCTCGCGCTGACGGTGGTCCCGGCGAGGGCCTGCGCGTTGTTCACCCAGCGGGTGTAGCTCGAGCCGTTCGTCACCGAGGACAGCACATAGGGGACGCCCGGGAAGGTCGTGCCGAAGGTCGTCGTCGTGCCGAGCCGGTAATCGACGGCCGCGCCCGTGCCGTTGTTTTTCGAGCGCATCGTGAATGCGGTGTTCGTGCCGGTGTTGGCAAACTGCATGGCGAATGTCTCCGAGGACAGTGTGCCGTCCGAAAAGCCGACTGAATAAAGCGAACCGGTGGCCGATGCCGAGGTGCCGCTTGGCGCATTGATGATGGCGGTGGTCGCAAGAGCGGCCCTGATCAAATAGTCGTCCGTGCCGTCGAAGCGGAGGCTGGGGTTGTAGTTGAAGTTCCCGTTCTCGATGAAGGTCGGGCGGTTCGCCCCGCTTGCGGTCACATCAAAAAGGCTCAAGGACTTGTCCGTCCAAGTGTCGACGCTCTGGTTGTTGGTGGATGCCAGGCCGGAGGTGAGGGGGCCGTCGTCGGCCTTCAACCAGATGGTCAGGTTGCTGGTCACACCGCCCGGCCCCGGTTGCGGGGTCTGGGCAAAGGAGAAATAGAAGCTCGAATTGGCGCGGCCGGTCAAATCGACCGTTGCCGTCAAGTAAGAACCGCTGACCGTGAGCACATAAAACGTGTTCCCCGAGGCAAAGGTCGGGTCGGTGCTGTTGACGACGAGGTAGCGCGAGCCGCCGGTCATCAAGCTGGCCGGGATGCGGAAGGTGGCGTTGCCCACCGTCAGGGTCTCGGTCGCCTTCCAGACGCGGGTCATGCGGTTGCCCGCGCCCGCCGGGACGGTGATGGCGGGCGAGAAAGTGGTCGCGCCGTTGTTGTTCCCCCAGACGAGGAAGGTCTTGTCGGCGGCGAGGGTGTTCGCGTTGGCCTGGTTGGTCGCGGCGACGGAATTGCCGAGGGCGAGGGTGAGGATTTTGAGGCCGCCCGAGGTGTTGCCCGCCGATTCGCTGGCCGACTGTTTTTGGTAGAGCGCGGAATTGTCGTCCCGTGCGATGCCCGCGATCTCGGTGTCGTAGCCGCCGCCGGCGGTCCAAACGTTGGTCGTGCCGTCGGAGGCGAGGTAGTTGCTGGCCTTCGTGAGGCCGTATTTTATGGCCAAGTAGGAATTGACCTGGTTGACCTGCGTGGCGGTGAGGTTGCCGGGGTAGATCATGGCCTCGGCGATGTTGCCGTTCCAACAGGTCGAGGCGGCGGCCACCGGGTCCACGCCGACGTAGCCGGCGGTCGTGGCCTTCACCCCGGTGAAGTTGACGGAAGCCCGTTGGGTCCCGAAAGTGGAAATCACGCCCGCCGTGCCGGTGTACTTGCCGTTCGACATGACCGTCGCGCCGCTGGCGTATTCGAGCGCGGAGCTGATGGCGTCGGTGCTGTTGAAGGCGCAGACCGCGTTGGCCGTGCCGGTCTGCTTGCCGAGGGTGAAAAAGGAGTTGGCCACCGTGCCGCCATAGGAGATGAGGTGGTTCCAGCCGCCCGCCGTGTTGAGGTTGCGGCCCACGCCGAAGGCCTCGACCGCCGCCGCGCCCGTGGGCAGGCCGGTCAGGTTGGAAAGGGTGAGGTTGTCGCCCGTGCCATCGGTGAGGCCGTCGAAGGTGAGCGCGGGGTTGAAGTTGATGAGGCCCGTTGAGTAAATGGGCTGCTTGTTCGCGGTGCCCTGTGCGCCGTTTCGGTTGTTGCCGGACTGGTCGGCCCAGGAGCTGACGGCGGCGCCGTTGGTGGTCGTGTTGGTCCCCGCGTCGGCTTTCAGCCAGATGCCCGCGCCGGCCACGCCGCCCGGAGAGGGGGGCACCTGCGTGGCGAAGGTGAAAAACTGCCCGTTGGTCAGGTCGATGTTGGCCTCCCAGTTGGTGCCGTTGAGGGTCATGGCGGTCTCGGTCGCGCCGCTCGTGAAGTCGCCGTCCGCGTCTGTCAATAAATAGACGGTGCTCGTTTCGGCGGGCAGCCCGTTGCTTCCGCTGTTGTCGGCCACCTGCACCTTCACCGAGCCGACGGTGCCGGTTTCTTTCAAAAACCATTTGCGGGCGATGATCTGGCGGCTGGCCGGTGCGCCTGTCGTCGACCAAGCGGCCACCGAGCCGGCGTTGTCGCCCCAGACGAGGGCGGATTTGTTGGCGGAAAAGGCGTTGGTATTGGCCGAGTTCTGCGTCGCGATGGTGTTGCCGTTGCCCATCACCACTTGTAGGCCGGTGTTCACCGAGCGCGACTGCTTCTGGTTGAGGCCCGAGGCGTCGTCGCGGGCGATGCCTGCCACGTTGTTCTGGTAGGTCGCGCTGCCCGTCCAAAAGACGGTGGCGTCGGAGGCCGTGTAATTGACGGCTGCAGCCGTCGTGCCGAGAGTGATGCCGTATTTCAGTGCCAGATAAGACTGGACTTTCAAGCGATCGGTTGCCGACAGGTTGCTGTTGAAGGTGACGACCTCGGCAATCACTCCGCTCTCGATGGCAGCCATGTTGTCTGAGGTGTTTCCCAGACGATACTTGCCCGTGTACGGCGCGGGCCGGGTCGAGCCAGCTTGCACATAAGTGGACGTCCCGCCCGCGTTGACGGTGGCGATGCACGAAGAGTTGGAAACGTGCCGCCCCTCGAAAACGGTCGGGACGGCCCCTACGGTGTAGGTCAGGTCGGCCTCCACGTAGTTCCCGTTGGCTGCGCCCGCCTGATAGCCATAGGCCGTGCTGTATGCGTACAGCGATGATTCAAGACCGCCTCCCGATCCCGTGCTCCGGTCGAAGCCAATGAGGGTGGGGCCGTTTGCGGAAGGCGTGGACAGGTACTTTGCGACCACAAAGACATTGGCCGTCGAGAAATTGCCGTTCCCGTCAAGCCATTTGTTGCCGTTGAAATTCAGTGAGGGGTTGAAATTTATCCCGATGCTGTTGGCCCCGTTCTGGTACAGCGGTGCTGCGACAGCCGAACTTGTGTAGCCAGAATTGACGGTGGTCGTTGCATTGCCCGTCCCGCCCATCTGGTTGGTCCACGATGTGTTGGCCGCCCCGTCGGTCGTCGTGCTGGTGCCCGCATCGGCTTTGAGCCAAAGGGTCGCGCCAGCAACGCCCCCTGGGGTCTGGCCAACGGCAGATTGCGAGAGGAAAAGGGTGGCAAAGGAGAAAAATACGCGGAACGAGTTAAGCCTCATGATTGCCGATTGTTTTTATATTTCCCTACCCGATTTGTATTTGTTTTGTTGTCGGCTCGATTCTAGAATTTTATTGGCAACAAGCCATCTCCTTCACAAAATCGGGCATCGACCTGCTCCCAATGGACAATGGGTCGACAGTGGTTTTTGGTTTCGAAAAAATGCACGGGGAACGGCCCCCATCGCCGATAGTAGGGGCTGAATTTTAATCAACAATCATACCAAATTCAGGTAGTCAAACGGCCTTAGTCCAGCCGAGCCGCCAAACCAAAGGCTCGGCCGCCGGGGCCAGTTTGAAAAGCTCATTGGGAGCATTCCGTGGCATGGTCCTACGACTCGATGTCGCCCTCACCAGCGTTTGGGTCGCCACCAGTCGATGAGCCACCGCTGCCG
Organism: Saprospiraceae bacterium; assembly: GCA_044227705.1. GTDB lineage: Bacteria > Bacteroidota > Bacteroidia > Chitinophagales > Saprospiraceae > JANOQP01. The sequence goes on along the minus strand of JBGAWE010000002.1, from coordinate 19,341 downwards.
TTGCCCACAACCTTGCAGTCTGGTGGCTCTTGCTTTTAGGGTAAAATTTTCCCCGAATTTCACTCGCTGACTGGGAGGTCTTCAAAGCTCATGCCCCGCCCGGCTGGCGGCAACCAGCGGCAAGAGATAGCTTCGCCCGAGTTTTCAACCATTTTTATGAAAAAGCAGCCCGCCGCCGAGCCACCCGCCGAGTTCACCGGCCTCGCCCTGCGCCGCCGCCCGCGAAAGGCCGTCGGCGTCCCCGCCATCCTCTCCTCGTTCGGACAGATTGGCAAGTACATGAACCTCGCCGACGGCGTGGCCACCATGCGCGCGCTCAACCAAAAAGGCGGCTTCGACTGCCCCGGCTGCGCCTGGCCCGACCCCGACGACGACCGTTTCCCAATGGGCGAATACTGCGAAAACGGCGTCAAGGCCATCGCCGAGGAGGCGCAAAAAGCCACCATCGGGGCCGATTTCTTCCGAGAACACAGCGTCTCCGCGCTCGCCGACCTCTCCGATTTCGAGATTGGAAAGAAGGGGCGGCTGGCCGAGCCGATGCTCCTGCGCCCCGGCGCCGAGTTTTACGAACCGGTTTCGTGGGACGACGCCTTTTCCATCATCGCCGAGGAACTGGGCAAGCTCACCTCGCCCGACGAGGCCGCCTTCTACACGAGCGGCCGCACGAGCAACGAGGCCGCCTTCCTTTGGCAGCTCTTCGCCCGTGAGTTCGGGACGAACAACCTGCCCGACTGCTCCAACATGTGCCACGAGTCGAGCGGCTATGCCCTGTCGCGCACCATCGGAATCGGGAAGGGGACTGTCAAACTGGAAGACTTCGACGAGGCCGAGCTGGTCGTCGTCATAGGCCAAAACCCGGGCACGAACCATCCGCGCATGCTCGCCGCACTCGAAAAGACCAAGCAGAACGGCGGCCGCATCATCGCCGTCAACCCCTTGCCCGAGCCGGGGCTGATGAACTTCGTCGACCCGAAAAGCCCGTGGAAAATCTTGACCGGAGGAACGCAGTTGGCAGACCTCTTTTTGCAAGTCCGAACCAACGGCGACGTGGCCCTTTTGCAGGCCATTGCCTTTTTGATTTTGGAAAAAAGGGCCATCGACAACGATTTTCTATCGAAAACGATGGATTTCGATGGCTTCGCCCAAAACATCCGCTCCCTCGACTTCCAAAAACTCGTCGCGTGGTCGGGCGTGCCGGAGGCGCAAATCCGGCTGGCGGCCGACTGGATTTCCTCGTCCAAAAAAATCATCACCTGCTGGGCGATGGGCCTCACGCAGCACGAGAACGCGGTCGACAACATCACCGAAATCGTCAACCTCCACCTCCTGCGCGGCGCGGTCGGCATCCCCGGCGGAGGCCTCTGCCCGGTTCGTGGCCACTCAAACGTCCAGGGCGACCGGACGATGGGCATCTACGAGTCGCCGAGCGAGGCCTTCCTCCAAAAACTCGACGCGGCGACGGGCCTGAAATCGCCGCGCGCGCACGGCTTCTCGGTCGTCGAGGCCATCGAGGCGATGGGCGACGGGCGGTGCAAGGTCTTCATCGCCATGGGCGGCAACTTCCTCTCCGCCACGCCCGACACCGAGGCGACGGCCGAGGCGCTGCGGAAAACGGAGCTGACCGTCCACATCTCGACGAAGCTCAACCGCAGCCATTTGATAACCGGCAAAACCGCCCTCATCCTCCCCTGCCTCGGGCGGACGGACAGAGACTTGCAAAAGGGCGGCGAGCAGTTCGTTTCGGTAGAAAACTCGATGGGCGTGGTCAGCAGCTCGCGCGGGGTTTTGAAGCCGCCGAGCGCGGTGCTAAAATCCGAACCGGCCATCGCGGCGGGAATCGCGGCGGCATTCTTTGAAAAGACAGGCCGGAGGACGGTTTTCGATTGGGAAAACCTCGTCGACGACTACGACCGAATCCGCGACTTGATTGAAAAATCCATCGCTGGTTTTGAAAACTTCAATGAAAAAGTCCGCCGGCCAGGCGGCTTCTACCTGCCCAACGGCCCGCGCGAAGGCCGCTTCACGACGGCCGACGGCATGGCCCATTTCACCCGAAACACAGCCATCGACCCCCGCGCCGCGCTGGCCGACGACGAGCTTTTGATGATGACCATCCGAACGCACGACCAGTTCAACACGACTGTCTACGGGCTGAACGACCGCTACCGGGGCATCCTCCAAGAGCGGCGCGTCGTGCTGATGAACCGGGCCGACATCGAGCGGCGGGGCCTGAAAGCGGGCGATGTGATCGACATTCTTGGAAAACACGGCGGGCGCGAGCGGGTGGCGCGGCGGTTCATCGTCGTCGAGTACGACATCCCGGAGGGGTGCGCGGCGACCTATTTCCCGGAGGCGAACGTGCTCGTGCCGCTCGAGCAGATTGCTCGGGGGAGCAAGACGCCGGCCTCGAAGTCGGTGGCGGTGCGGGTGAGGGCCTGTTGATTATCGGACGCGGATCAGGTGGTTTTGCTGAAAAAGAGAATCCCAAAAAACATTTTCAAAACCAAACCCTTCCCCCCCGCCTCATGCCTCGCATACCTTCGCGCCTTGCCCATTTTTGAGAAAACTCACCCAGACAGCATGGCCCGAAAGTTCAAGCTCCCCGCGTTCCGCAAAGCCCTCGCCCCGGCCGTCTATGCCCGGGGCCGCGAGATTTTCGAGCGCGGCGGCGTCTCCAACCTCAACCGGCAAGGCTCCGAGTGGGCCGCCGCCGTCCAGGGAACCACGAAGCCCTACGCCGTCAGCGTATTCACCGCCGAGGGCGACGAGACGGAGGTCACCGACTGGTTCTGCGCCTGCCCCGACGAGTGGAACAACCCCTGCAAGCACGTCGCCGCCCTCTTTTTTCAATTGAACGAGATGGCGTCCGCTGCCCAGCCCATCGCCGCCAACGGCAAGAACGGCACCGACTCGACGAGCTTCAAGTCGCCCGCCGAAGTGCTGAAGAACTGGCCCACCATCCCCCGCGACGAGCAGAAATTCCTCATGCTCCTCTCGCTCAACTGGGAGGCCATCAACCAGCCGCAAATCGTCGAGGTGTTCAACACCGCCAAGCGCGACTCGTGGGAGGCGACCGCCACGCCCCAGTTCGTCAAGCACCTCGCCGACAAGTACACCGAGGCGGGCTGCCTCCGCGCCCTCACCGCGACGAGCTGGCAGGTGGAGCCGGGTTTCGCCGACGCTGCTGCCGAGCAGTTTTTCCACACCGACAAAGAGTTTTTCACCCGCCTCGCCCACCGCCTCCAGCGGCAACTGACGCGCACCGCTTGGGGCTGGGCACCGCCCGCCCGCTACTGGCGCGACCTGCGGATCGCCCGTTTCACCGACGACGCGGAGCAGTTCGCCGCGCTCTTCGACGCCATCCCGCAACTGCGCGACCCGGAGGCGAAGTGGACGCACGAGACGCTTCTCGGGCACTTTCTCGGCCCCGCCAAACTGCCGAACAAGCTGGGCGATTTCCCGCCGCGCATCCGTGCCTTTTTGGCCAACCAGCGGCTCGTCGAGATCCTCTACCACCTCGACCCGCCCGAGGACTGGCGCGGCCATCTGCTCGAGAACCTGCCCCTCTGGCCCGAACAGGCCCGCGAGGGGACGGTCTGCGCGGCGGCGACAATGTTCTTTTTCATGGGCGACCTGACGGGCTACCGCCGCGTCCGCGACCTCGTGGCGACGGCCCACAACCGCATCCTGTTCAAAGCATTCGACGCCTTCCACGAGGGGCGCAACGCGGAGGCCGTCTCCTTTTTCGACCTCTCGCAAAAGGAGCTTCGCCGCGCGACGGGCAACTCGAAGCTCGTCCTGTCGTCGCTTGCCGGGATGTTCCAAATCCTCGCCTTGCTGAAATCACGGGACGCGGCCTCGTTCAAAAAGGTGGAGAGCCTCGCGGCCAACCCGCTCTGGAGCCCGTCTTTCACGCCCTTTCTCAACCAGTTCATCGCGCTGTCTGCCTTCCTGCAAAACGACCGGACGGAGGCGCGGCGACGGGCCGAGATGTTCGGCTCGTCGCTGCGGTTGCACCGCTTTTTCCAGTTGCTGGTGAAGTTTTTCATCACGGAGGACGGTTTTCCGATAAACGAACTCATCCTTTTCAGGCAGAAAATCGGGGAGGCGGGCTACCACCTCCTTGCCGCCGAGTGCGACGCGATGCTCGACGCGCTCGGCCACCCCGTCGAGGCAGGTTTCGATGCTGTTTTCACAAAGAACAACTTCCAGCCGCTCGCCCTCATGCTGCCGCGAACGGCCGAGTGGGAAGGCGCGCTGCAAATGCTCCTCGGCTTCGGCGGCGCGGCGGCGGGGATGCGCAAAGGCCCGGCGGCGGGCGAGTCGCGCGTCGTCTGGCTGGTCAATTTTGAGAAAAAGACCGTTGAGGCCAAAGAGCAGACGCTGGGCAAAAAAGGCGCGTGGACCAGCGGCCGCGCCATCGCCCACAACCGCCTCGTCAGCGGCGAGGTGCTCGGGCTGACCGACCAGGACCGCCGCATCGTCGCGCAGGCGGGCGGCCAATACGGCTTCGGCGACCTGTCGGACAACCTCAAGTTCTGGCGGGCGATGACGGGCCACCCGCTCCTTTTTTTGATGAAAAACCCCGATGTCGCGGTTCAATTTGTCGAGGAAAAGCCCGTGCTGCTGGCCACGCGGGCGGCGGCGGGCGGCTTCTCGCTGCGCTTCTCGCCGCCCGCCGAGCAGGAGGGTTTCTCCATCGTGAAAGAGACGCCGACGCGGTGGAAGTTTTATGAGATAACGGAGCAGCAGGCGCGGATTTCCCGCTCGTTCGGGGCGAAGGGCCTATCGGTTCCCGTCGAGGGGGAGGCGCAACTGAAGGCCGCGCTCGGCGGATTGGGCGGCCTCGTCGAGGTGCGCTCGCCGTTCGAGGCGGAAGACGAGAGCATCCCGCTCGTCGAGGCGGACGCTAAAATCTGCGTCCACCTTTTGCCGGTCGGCAACGGGTTTCAGGTCGAGTTTTTTGTCAAACCGTTCGCGGCAACGCCGCCCTATTTCCCGCCGGGCGAGGACGAGGAGGCCATCGTCGGCCTGCGCGACGGCGAGCGGATTCGGACGCTCCGCGATTTGAAACTGGAGAAAAAGAACGCCGACGCCGTCCGAAAGGCGGTGCCAATCCTTGCCAGCCTCCGCCGCTCGGGCGGCATCTGGGAGATAGACGAGGGCGAGGAGTGCCTGCGGCTTTTGTCGGAGCTGATGCCCCTCGTCGAGCGCGGCGAGATCGGGCTGGAATGGCCGAAGGGCGAGAAGTACCGCATCGAGCGCGTCGCCGGTTTCGACTCTTTCCGAATGTCGATTCGGGAGCGCGGCAACTGGTTCGAGGCCGTCGGCGAGCTTCGGGTGGACGAGAACCGCGTCCTCTCGATGCAGGAGCTTTTGGAGATTTCGGAAAGGCAGAAGGGCGGTTTCGTCGAGCTTTCGCCCGGCCGCTTCCTCGCTTTGACGACGGAGTTTCAAAAGCGGCTTCGAGAGGTTTCGGGCCTGCTTTCTGCTCAAAAGGACGGCTCGGTCGGCTTCCACCCGCTGGCGGCGGGCGCGTTGTCGCCCTTTCTCGACGAGATTGCCGAGCTGGAGTTCGACAAGAAGTTTGTCGAGAACCGGCAGCGGCTGGAGGCGGCTTTTTCCCAAAAGTTCAGGGTGCCGAAGAACTTCCGGGCCGAGCTTCGGCACTATCAGGTCGAGGGCTTCGAGTGGCTGCACCGCTGCGCCGAGTGGGGCGTGGGCTGCATCCTCGCCGACGACATGGGCCTCGGGAAGACCGTCCAGTGCCTCGCTTTTCTGACCGACAGGGCGAAAAAAGGGCCCGCGCTCGTCGCCGCGCCCGCCTCGGTTTGCCGCAACTGGAAGGCGGAGTGCGAACGGTTCGCGCCCGCGCTGCGGCCGCTTCTTTTCGGGGAGGACGGGCGCGAGGAGATTCTCAAAAAGGCAAAGGGCGGCGACCTCATCATCGTGACCTACGACATGCTGGCGCGGGAGGCGGCCGGTTTTTTGGACATAAAATGGTCGACCGTCGTGCTCGACGAGGCGCAGGCCATCAAGAACCGGGCGACGAAGCGCTCGGAGACGGTGATGCAGCTCGACTCGGAGTTCCGGCTTTTGATGTCGGGCACGCCGGTCGAAAACCACCTGGGCGAGCTTTGGAACCTCATGCAGTTCGCCAACCCGGGACTGCTCGGTTCGCTGGACTCTTTCAACGAGCGGTTCGCCTTCGCCATCGAGAAGCTGCGCGACGACGAGACGCGCGACAAGCTGCGGCGGCTCGTGCAGCCCTTCATCCTCCGGCGGCGCAAGGACGACGTTCTCAAAGAGCTTCCCGAGAAGACCGAAATCACGCTCAACGTCGAGCTTTCGGCGCAGGAAAGGGCCTTTTACGAGGCCTTGCGCCGCCGCGCCCTCGCCGCCCTCGAGGGCGACCGCTCGGCGGCGGGCGAGAAGCACATCAAAATCCTCGCGGAAATCATGAGGCTGCGGCGGGCGGCCTGCCACCCGAACCTCGCCGACGCGAACGCGGGCTTCGTGGAAAGCTCGAAGCTGCGGCTGTTCGGCGAGGTCGTCGAGGAGCTTTTGGACAACGGCCACCGGGCGCTCGTCTTCAGCCAGTTCACCTCCCATCTGGCGATTTTGGAGAAGTTTTTAAAAGCGAAAAACATCACCTACCAATACCTCGACGGGCAGACGCCGCTCGGGGCGCGGCAAAAGCGCATCGAGAAATTCCAGTCGGGCGAGGGCGATTTGTTCCTCATCAGCCTCAAGGCGGGCGGCACGGGCCTCAACCTGACGGCCGCCGACTACGTCATCCACATGGACCCGTGGTGGAACCCCGCCGTCGAGGACCAAGCGACCGACCGCGCCCACCGCATCGGGCAGGAGAAGCCGGTGACGGTCTATAGAATCGTGGCGGAGGGGACCATCGAGGAGCAAATCCTCAAGCTGCACACCCATAAAAGGGACTTGGCGGACGCGCTCTTGAGCGGTGCGGACGGCGGGGTGAAATTGTCGGCGGAGGACTTGATGGGGCTGTTGCGGGAGCGGTGAGGCGGCGGTTTATCTCTCCCAATCCAGTGCCCGCTTGACTGCCTTCTTCCACTTCGTGAAAAGCACCTTGCGCTCGCCCGCCTCCATCGCCGGTTTCCACCTTTTGTCGATGCCCCAGTTCCGCACGAGGTCGTCGAAGCTCGACCAAAAGCCAACGGCCATGCCAGCAGCGTAGGCCGCGCCGAGGGCCGTCGTCTCGGTCATCTTCGGGCGGATGACGGTCGTTTTCAAAATGTCGGCCTGGAACTGCATGAGCAGCTCGTTGGCCACCATGCCGCCGTCGACGCGCAGGCTTTTCGTGCGGATGCCGCTGTCCTTTGTCATCGCGTCGAGGACCTCGCGGGTCTGGAAGGCCGTCGCCTCCAATGCGGCGCGGGCGATGTGGCCCCGCGTGACGTAGCGCGTCAGCCCGGCGACGAGGCCGCGCGCGCCGGTGTTCCAGTGTGGCGCGTAGAGGCCGGAGAAGGCGGGGACGAAATACGCACCCCCGTTGTCCTCGACCGAGCGGGCCAGCGGCTCGATGTCGGAGCTTTTTTCGATGATGCCGAGGTTGTCGCGCAGCCACTGGACGAGCGCGCCCGCGATGGCCACCGAGCCTTCGAGGGCGTACCTAACTGGTTGGTTTTCAAACTGATAGGCGACCGTCGTGAGCAGGCCGGAACGCGACGGGACAGCCTCCTCGCCCGTGTTCATCAGCATGAAACAGCCGGTGCCGTAGGTGTTCTTCGCCTCGCCGGGGTTGAAACAGGTCTGGCCGACGAGCGCGGCTTGTTGGTCTCCCAAATCGCCGGCCAGCGGGATGCCGGAAAGCGCCGACGTGGTGATTTTCCCATAGACTTTCGAGGAAGGCTCGATGCGCGGCAACATGGCCGCCGGGATGTTGAGCTTTTTCAAAATCTCCTCGTCCCATGCGAGGGTTTTCAGGTTCATCAGTTGGGTTCGGGAGGCGTTCGTCACGTCGGTTATGTGGAGCGAGCCGCCGGTCAACCGCCAGATGAGGAAGGTGTCGATGTTGCCGAAAAGGACGTCGCCACGCTCGGCTTTTTCGCGCAGCCCGGCCACGTTCTCGAGCAGCCACTGGATTTTCAGACCGGAGAAATAGGTCGCCAGCGGCAAGCCCGTTTTCTCCCTAAACCATTGACTGCCAATGCCTTTTTCCAAAAAATCGACCTGCGCCGCCGTCCGCGTGTCCTGCCAGACGAGGGCGTTGTGGACGGGCTTTCCGGTCTTCCGGTCCCAGACGACGGTCGTTTCCCGCTGGTTGGTGATGCCGAGCGCGGCGACGTCGGCGGCTTTCACCTTCCCGCGGTCGAGGGCGGTCTGGACGACTTCGAGGGTGTTGCGCCAAATCTCCTCCGCGTCGTGCTCGACATGGCCGGGCTGCGGGTAAATCTGGGCGTGCTCCTTCTGGCCGACCGAGTGGATGCGGCCTTTTTTGTCGAAGAGGATGCAGCGGGTGCTGGTCGTGCCCTGGTCGAGGGCGGCGATGAAATTTGACATGATGGTCGTCCGGTTTGGGTTGTTTTTCAAAAATGCGCCTGTTCAAACCACCTCGCTTTCAACGTGGTTGAAAGTCAGTCCTTCTTCCCCTCGAGCCTTTTCGTCCGGTCGCGGCCGGGCTTTTGGCCGGGGATGGTGTCGAGCCAGTTGCGCGTCTCGTCGACGAGGTTGGTGATGCGGTCGATGTGGAACTCGAGGTCGGTGCGGGCGAACTCGTCCTTTTTGAGCCGCTGGAACTCCTTGATGAAATAGACCTGAAAGGGCGGGCTGAGCCAATAGCAGAAGTTCAGCGCGATGTCGGAGTGCGCCCACGTCCCGCCGTACCGACCCGATTTGGACACGAGGCCGATGGCGTTCGTCCCCGCTATCCAGCGCTGGGGGGTGATGACGGCGCGGTTCTCGATGAGCTGGTTTTTAAAGTTTACCATTTGGTCAACTTTAAACCCGGGGTTGTGCAGCGTCTCCCACGCCTCGAGGTAGAGGATGGTGGAGGCGTTCTTCAGCCAACTGATGATGAGGTGCTTCGACTCGCTGTCCGACTTGCGGGCAATGTCGGTCAGCGAGACGTAGTCTGTCTCGCGTATCTCCTCGATGGCGATGAGTAGGCCCTGCACCTCGATGGTCTTCTTGCTCATGTTGGCTCGTTTTCGAGGGTGAAATTGGGCAATTTCTCGAAAACCGGCCCTCGTCGGCGACGGTCGAAACCTCGCCCGTTTGGATGAGGTTCGTGGATTGACAACCCTTGGCCGACAATTTCCCATCAAAAACAACTGCCCTCCGGCCCGCCAGCTATTTTGCACCGCCTTTTCACCTGTTCACCAACCGCCGCTTCCATGAAAAAGCTCCTCCCGGCCGTCGCCCTGCTGCTCGCCGCGTCGCCGCTGTTCTCCCAAATCTCCGTCACCTACCAAAACCCGGACTCGCTCTACGTCTGCGGGCAGGACACGTTCACCGTCTTTTTGAAGAACACGGGCGGCTCGCCCTCTGCCGCGCTGCCCGTCGACGTCTCGCTCGACGCGGGCATCAGCTACGTCGCCGGGAGCGTCTCGGGAGCGAACGAACAGAACATTTCCAACCTCCAAAAGCCTTCTTTTCTCACCAATTCCATTCCTGCCGGGCAGACGCGGACCATCCGAATCATCCTCTCGCCCGATTGCTCGCTCGTCGCGGCCATCAACGGCGGGCAGAAGTTTTCCATTCAGGTCAATGTCGGCGGGCAACCGGCCGTCACGACCGCCAATTTCACCGTCGAGACCGGGCTGGCCGTCATCCTCTCCGTCTCGCCCGACACGGTCGACGGGATGAAGGGCGACCAGTTCACCCGCAAAATCACGGTGAAGAACACGCGCCTCGGCAAGATTTCAGAGCTGCACCTGACCGACCTGCGCGATTTCGACTACATCGACGTGGACGTGGCGGACGGTGTGACGACGGCCTCGACCGGCACCCTTTTGACCGCCGATTTCGATGGAAACTTCATCAAAAACTTCGGCGACGGCGACTCGCTTTTTGAAAAGGACGAGACCGTCACCTTCACCGAGACCGTCACCATCCGGGATTGCGGGTACCCCCCGCCCGCGATGCCGTTGCCGAAAATCTGCACCTCGAAAATCCGCGTCGGCTGGGGCTGCGGCGGCGCGGTCTGCACTTACGACAGCACGACGGCCGTCGCCATCATCCAAAAATCGACGAAGGTGCCGAACGTGATTTTCGGCATCAAGGCCGAGCCGCCGCTCGACAAGTGCGGCAAGACCCCCTCGACGCAGCGCATCCTTTTCAAGAACATCGGCCTCGACAAGACGGGCAGCTCCTTCTTCGTGCAGTTCGAGCCGCCGACGGGCGGCGTGCTCAAGGGCGGCTTCCGCGACAACTCCTTCCGCCTCGTCACAGCCGCCGGGGCCGTCTCGCCGCTCGCGCCGCTGCTGCAGTTCCCCACCCCCTACCCTGCCTGCAACGACACCTTCTTTTTGAAATCGACCGTCACGCTGCCGACCCTCCAGCCCGGCGACTCGCTCTGGGTGGAGGTCGACCTCTTCAGCTGCGACCCCGGCTGCACGGGCATCCTCTTCCAGGACCTCGCCGTCAACATCTACTACACGAAGGAATGCCCGCCCGGCGGCTTCGACTCGAAGAACTTCGGCTTCACCACGCCCGACCCGGCGACGGCGGCCGCGTTCGCGGGCGGCATCGAGACCCAAATCGGGACGTGCATGGCGGAGGGCGGCTCCTATCCGTTCAAATTCGTCGTCGAGTCCTCCCTCCTTCAAACGGTCGACGGTACGCTGCACATCGTCGTCGAGATGCCGCCCGGCGTCTCCATCGACCCGAGCTGCGCCCTTTTGGTCAATGGAAGCACGCCGGTTTCCGTCGCGCAGAGCGGGCAGACGCTGACCGTCCAAATCGACCTGCCCATCGCCGACAGCGCGGCGACAATGCCGTTTTGCCTCAACTACCATTGCCAGCCGGGCCTCCCCTGCATCGACCCGAACCTCCCGGCGGGCGGCGGCGACATCTCCCTCCCCCTCCCCGACCCGACCGACATGAACTGCGCCGGGCAGTGCGACCTGAAGCTCAAATCCCTCGCCGCCATCACGAAGCTGCCGACGGACGACCCCTTCTGCGGCCTCAACTCCTGCGGCGACATCACCATCTCCGTCGTCGACACCTGCATGGGCGCGATGGGCGGCGGCGGAAGCACCGGCAACGAAAGCCCGGCCTCCTCGAACCCCGGTACCCCCGGCGGCGGCTCGCCCGGCTCGAAGTTCAACCCCTTTTTCAAAGCGGAGAGAATCAACTTCGGCCTCGCCGACAAGAACGACGACCGAAAGGCCGACCTCCCCCTTGCCTCCGCCGCGACCGCCCCGAACCTCCGCCGCGACCGGTTCATGACCGGCGACACCATCCGCGAGACCTTCTTCGGCGCGGTGGCGATGGGCGGCGGCTACACGGGCTTCCCCATCCGCTTCTACCACGAAATCGTCGACAGCGACGAGCCGCTCAACGGCGCCGACAAGTACGACCTGCCCGGCGGCCGCTTCGAGTACGCCACGCCCGACTCCGGTTTTGTCTTTTTAAAAGGAAACCTCCGGGTGAGATACGCCAGCGGCGCGACGGCTTCCTGCCCCATCGCCGCGCCGTCGAGGCAGGAGGGCGCCCAGCATTTCACGCTGGCGGCGGTCAACGTCGCGCCGCCCATCACAAAGGACGAGCTGGTCACGTCGTGGCACCAGTTCGACCTCTCGCTCCCGGCACTCGCCGCGTCGGGCTGCCTGCCAAAGCCGACGCTCGAGGCGGGCGACTCCATCTTCATCGAGACGGACTACAAGGTGATGGCCAACTTCATCGACGCGCCGCTGCCCATAAAGTCCAACCCGCCGCTCATCAACGTCCGCAGCGCCGCCGCCCTCGACACGACGCGGCAGTACGCTTGGGACTTTTACCCGCACGTTTTGATGCAATACTCCGGGTTCAAAGAGGCGCTCCAGCCGAACACCTTCGGCATCCGCCCCTGCGAGAACTCGACGGAGGTGAAGGCGCTGCGCTACCGGATCTTCATCGCGCGGCCCAACATGTTCCCCTTCGAGGTGCGCCCGCTCTCGCGCATCACGGAGTACAAGCAGACCTATCCGCCGGGCAAGGGCCTCGCGCTCCAGTCGGCGATGGTGAAATACCTGGTTTTGCAGGACAGTGTGCCGGAGCTGGCCAACGTCTCGCTGCCGACGACGGACAAGGACAGTTTTTATCTGTTCGACTTCTCGCCCGCCTTTTCGATGCCGCACGACGAGGGCTTCATCCTCGGCGGCAAGGTGACGTGGCTGCCCGACTGCAACTTCCCCGACCCCGACTCCTCGAAGCAGTTCGTGCAAATCAGCTACCCGCACTGTTTTTTCGAAAAGGACAGCTTCACGAGAAAACTGTTCAACACGCTCGGCTTCTACGCCAACGCGCCCCTGCTCAAAGCGACCGTCGCCCAGCCGATGGCCACCTCGCAGACGGGCGCGTTCGACTTCCCCGTCGTTTTGAAAAACCAGCGCGTCAGCCCGGCTCAGAACTCGTGGGCCTATTTCACAGACTCGCTCGGCACGACCTCCGGCTATGAAATTTTGATAAACGGGGTTCCGCTCACGGCCTCGAACGGCCTTTTCCAAATTGGCTCCATCGGCTCTTTTTCAGAGAAAAACCTCCAAATCCGCCTGAACGGCAAGGCCTGCGGCCCGGAAAAGCTCTACATGATCTACGGCTGGTCGTGCGCCCCGCTTGCCGCGCCGCCGATGAACATGGAGGCCTGCGGGCAGGACACGCTCACCATCGACCTGCAAAACCTCGCCACCGAGCTTGAGTTGGACATCGCGGCGCAGCCCCCGCAAATCCCCCTTTGCGCCGAGTCGGACTGGTTTGAGTTCGAGGTCTACAACGCCAAAATCGGCCACGCCTTCGACATCCTCGCCTCCGTCAAACTGCCGCAGGGCCTGACCATCTCGCCCGGCTCGGCGCAGGTGAGCTACCCGGCGGGCGCGGCGTGGCAGCCCGTCGCCGACCCGGCCGCGCTGGCGGGCAACCTGTTTTTGTGGAAAATCAACGACATCCTCCCGGCCCTCGCGGCAAACGGCCTGCCGGGGGTGGACGAGCAGCCGAAGAACCGCATCAAAATCAGGTTCAAGGTCGTCGCCGAGTGCGGCTTCGTGGCGGAAAGCCAGCCCGTCTTTGCCACCGAGGGCCGCGAGCCGTGCGGCGCGCAGACCAACCTTTTGCGGAAAACCGGTGACCCCATCCACCTTGCCGGAGTCTCACCGGGCTACTCGGCGCAGGTCAGCCTTTCGCCCGCCTCGGGGCAAAACCTGCCGTTGACCTGCGGCCAAAAGGTGAAACTGAACGCCCAAATCATCCTATCCGGCCAGCCTCTGCCGGGCGACAGCATCACCGTCACGCTGCCGCCGGGGGCGAGCTACGTCGCGGGGAGCTATGCGGCCGGGGCGGGCGGGCCGGTTGGGCCTCCGGTCTTCTTTGGGCAAAAAGGGCGGCTCCCCTTGCCGACGGGCCAAACGGCCGTCAATTTCTCTTTTGAAATCCGCTACGACAGCCCCGCCGGGTGCCTCGACGCGGCCGTCCTTCTGCAAGTCCAGAGCGCGACGACGGCCCTTTGCGCCGCGACCGGCCAGCCCTGCGGCGTGCTCGTGGCGAACGGGAGCGCCCTCTGGTTCCTGCCGACGGCCAACCCGGAGCTGCAACTCACCAGCCTGGTCGTGGTGGAAAACTCGCCCGGCCACTGGGGCATCGACGCGACGGTCTCGAACCCGTCGAGCATCGACGCGCCCTCCCCCGTCCTCCAGCTTTTCAACGACATCGACGGCAACGGGCAGGCCGGTGCGGGCGACGTCCTGCTGGGCACCTTCAACCTAAACGCGCCGCTTCCGGCGGGCCAAACCGGCCATGTCCTGGGCGATTTGATAGGAAACCCGCCCTTTTTGTGCCAGCTCGTCGCCGTCATCCCGGCGGCGGAGAACTGCCTGTGCAGCCCGGCCGAGGTCCCGATTTCTCAAAACCTCACCTTCGAGCACCTGCCGCTCGTCTTCTGCCTGCCGGTCGTTTCCCAAAAAATCGGCGTCGATAGCCTGCCCGGCGCGACCTATTCGTGGACGTCCGCCGCCGGTCAAATCGGCTGCGCGACCTGTGCAAAGACCGGTTTCACCTTCCCGCCGAACTGGCAGCCGGGCGCCTCCATCGAGCTTGTTTTGATTGAAAAACAGCCCGGCGGCTGCGAGCGGAAGCACATCTTCCCCATCTCCTTCGGCGCCTCGTTCGACCTGACGGCCAGCGACCTGACCCTCTGCCTCGGCGAGTCGACGACCCTTTCCGCCCAAAGCTCGGCGGGCGGCATCTTCCTCTGGAGCGGCCCCGGCGCGGACGGGAAGGCCACCCAAACCGTTTCGGTCAAGCCGGTGGCGACCGCCGCCTACTCTGTGACCGTCACCCTCTCGTCGGGCTGCACGGGCGTGGAAACGGAGACCATCACCGTCTTTCCCGCCGACACGACGACGCTGCCGAAAATCGTGCAATGCCCCGGCGACGTGGTCATTTTCGGGCAAACCGTCTCTCAACCGGGCATTTATTCCAAAAAACTGCAGAACGCGGCGGGCTGCGATTCGACGGTCTTCGTCGAGCTGAAGTTCCTCCCGGCGCCGCAGACGGCCGAATCGCACTCGATTTGCCTGGGCGACTCGATTCCCGTTTTCGGGCAGATGGTCGGCGCGGCGGGCGTTTTTTCAAAAAAATTCCCGGCGGCCAACGGCTGCGACTCGACGCACACCGTCACCGTCAGCCTCCTGCCGAAACCTGTTTTCACGGCCATCGACACCATCTTCGGAAAGCCCGGCGACTCGCTCATCATCCACGCGCCCGGCGGTTTCATCGACTATGAATGGAACCCGGCCATCGCCGGTTGCAACGGCTGCCCGTCGCCCGTCTTCGTGCCGGACACGCTGGGCGAGTACCACTTCTCGGTGACGGTGACCGATGCGAGCGGCTGCACGGCCGTCGGCGAGGTCGTTTTGAGGATCTTCCCGCCCTGCGACGCGGCCCTGCTGAAAATCCCGAACGCCTTCACCCCCGACGGCGACGGGGTGAACGACGACTTCACGCCCTTCGTCCCGGAGGGCGCGGGCGGCGATTTGCGGCTGCGGGTCTATGACCGCTGGGGTGAGTTGGTCTACGAGCGGCGCGGGGCCGATGTGAGCTGGGACGGGAAGATCGACGGGCAGCCCGCGCCGATGGATGTGTACGTCTGGGTGCTGGATGTTTCCTGCCCGAGCGGGGCAGCGCAGCGGGTGGGCGACGTGACGCTGGTCAGGTGAGCTTTTTGGCCAAAAAGAGACTGGATTTTTAGAAAAAACAGTCCTTCGCAACCGGCAACCGGCCCTTTTCAAAACAACTCGGACATGTCAACCTCTCCCTTCCTCGGCGAACTCCTCGGCACCCTCGTATTGATTTTGCTCGGCAACGGCGTGGTCGCCAACGTCCTCCTCGCCCGCTCGAAAGGGCAGGGCGGCGGCTGGATTGTCATCACGGCGGGCTGGGCCTTCGCCGTCGTCGCGGGGATTTTCGTGGCCCAAAAGTTCGGCTCGCCCAACGCGCACCTCAACCCCGCCGTCTCGCTGGCGGTGGCGGTGAAGTCGGGCGACTGGTCGAGCGTCGGCCCGTTCGTCCTTGCCCAGATGATTGGCGCCGTCATCGGCGCAAAACTGGTCTGGCTCCACTACCTGCCGCACTGGGCCGAGACGCGCGACGAGGGCCTCAAACTGGCCTGTTTCTGCAACGCACCCGCCATCAGCAGCCCGCTTTCCAATCTTTTCAGCGAAATACTGGGCACGATGGTGCTGGTCATCGGCGTGGTCTCGCTCTATTCGGCCGACCGGTCGGGCCTCGCGCCGGTGCTGGTCGGCCTGCTGGTCTGGGGCATCGGCCTCTCGCTCGGCGGCCCGACGGGCTACGCCATCAACCCTGCCCGCGACCTCGGGCCGCGCATCGCCCACGCCCTCTTGCCCATCGCCGGGAAGGGTTCGAGCGGTTGGGGGTATGCGTGGATTCCAGTTGTCGGGCCGGTGATTGGCGGCTTGCTGGCGGGCGGGCTGCTGGCTTTGTTCGGCTTCTAAAATCCGTGTAAATCCGTGTCCAATCCGTCCAATCCGTGTGCCATCCGACGCTTCGACGGCCAGACGTTTGAATCGACCTTCGACCACCTCGCCGCCGAGGAGCCGCTCGAAGTCGTCCTCTCTTTCGGTGAAAAAACCGACCGCATCCGCCGCCCCCTCGCCGTCACGATGCGGACGCCGGGCGCCGACCGCGAACTGGCCGCCGGCTTTCTTTTCACGGAAAAAATCGTTGGCGCGGCGGCCGACATCCTCTCCGCCCGCCTTTTGAACGAGAACAGTCTGCTCGTCGAGCTTCGCCCCGGCCTCGCGTTCGACGCCGCTCGGCTCGAACGGCATTTTTACACCACGTCGAGCTGCGGGGTCTGCGGCAAAGGCTCGCTCGAACTGGTGGACATCTCGCCCGACCACTTCCCGATGCCCGGCCGGCCGCGCCTCTCCCCCACCCTTTTGACCGGCCTGCCGGAAAAACTGCGGGCCGCGCAAGACCTCTTCGCCGCGACCGGCGGCATCCACGCGGCCGCGCTTTTCGATGAAAATGGGGACCTGTTGAGCCTCCACGAGGACGTAGGCCGCCACAACGCGCTCGACAAGCTGCTCGGCGCGGCCCTTCTTTCGGGCAAAATCCCGCTGCGCGAGCACGTCGTCGTGGTGAGCGGGCGGGCGGGGTTCGAATTGGTTCAAAAAGCCGCGATGGCCGGGGTGCCGGTCCTCGCGGCGGTCGGCGCGCCGTCGAGCCTCGCCGTCGAGCTGGCGCGGGCGCACGGGATGACGCTCGTCGGGTTCCTGCGGGAGGGGCGCTTCAACGTCTACGCGGGCGAGGAGCGGGTTGTTTGCTGAAAAAACGGGGGGGTCAAAACCTGAAAACCGGCCGCGCAGCCGCCCCTTTCTCATCCGACACGCGGACAAAAAACGCGGTCCCGGTCGGCAGGTCTGCAACCTCAAAAACCTGCCGTGGTGCCGTTTTTTCCATTTCAAAAATGGAGGCCACGCGGCCGTCGAGGGTGAAAAGCTCAAATTTGACCTTTCCCAAAAAATCGTTTTCCAACAAAATTTGGAGCGGCACGCCCTCGGTGAGCGGGTTCGGAGCGACCTCAAAAGCCCGGTTTTCAGAAAAACCGCCCGTCGAAGAGGTGCACAATCCCAAGACCTCGGCCTCCGAGTTGCAATTGGGCAGGTTGCCCGAGATGCTGGTCGTGTCGCCCATCCCGGCGGCGAGGTAGTCGCAGATTGCCCGGACGGAGCAGGTGGCCAGTTTTGGGTTGTCCAGCAGGAACAGCGAGTGCATCGGCAGTTCGTGGTCGAGCGCGGAGAGGTCGTTCAGCTCGGGGTTGTAGCCCAGAAAGATGCCGCCGAACGGGAAGAACGGCGTGTCGAACGTCTTGAAGTTCTCCAGGCCGTCGAGGCTTTCGAGCCGCGAGTTCTCATAAAGGAACAGCCCCCAGCCGCTTTCCAGCCCCTCCAGCCCGTGCAGGTCGACAAGCGAATCGCAGTTCCCGATGTTGGGCGCGGCATGTTTCAGGTTTTCGAGGCCGGCCAGTGTTTTCAGGTTTTTCATGTTGGTCAACACAAATTGGGCGCGCACGGTGTCCAGATTTTCCAGTCCGTGCATCGATTCTATTTGGGTGGAGCCGATTTGGGCCTGTTCTATGTAGCGCAGGCTGCCCAGCCCCTCGAGCGATTTGAGGTTCGGCCCCGACAGTTCGAGCAGGTGGTCGAGCCGTTCGAGGCCGTCGAACCCGTGCATGTCCTGCACGAGCGGACTGCCCGGAAAGACACGCAACGAGTAGGCCCGGCGAAGTCCCTCCAGGCCGGTGAAGCTGGCCAGCGACTGGTTTTCCTCAAATTTCACCTCGCCGCTGACGAACCGGAGGCTGTCGAGGCCCTTCATGTCGGTGAGGTGCGTATTGAGGACGTGCAGCTTCCCGACGATGGTGTCCAGCACCTTCAGCCCGTGGAGGTTGGTTATCGGCCCCATGCCGCCTTCCTCAATCCTCACAGCGTTGAAGGTCTTGTGGCAGTTCGGGTAATTGGTGCTGAAATTGTCGATAAGCGACTGGCTGTAGAAAAAGAAATCGGTCGGGCATTGCCCAAGGCCGCTTTTCCCGAGCAACAGAAAGCAGGCAAAAAATAGGCTGTTTTTCATGGAAGGCTTGCAGTTTGGCGATGGGGGCGAAACCCCGTTGTGCGCCCGGTGCTGCTGAAGCGCGGCTTGCCGGGCGCACAAATCAACGGTTTTTCGGCGAGCGCCGGGCACGGTCACATCATGTCGCCCCCCTGCGCGTTCTGCCGCGTGTTCTTCCGGTTGAACAGCGAGGCGTCCATCTTCCCGAAGCGGTAGGCGAAGTTGAGCCGCACGAGCTGGGGGTTCTGGATGCGCTCGGTGTCCTGCGTGAAAAAGTCGGTCGTCGTCAGCGAGCCGAAGCGGCGCGAGGCGAACACGTCCTGCACCGAGAGCGTCACCGAGGCCTGGTTCTTCCAAAACTCCCTTTTCAGCGATGCGTCGACGAACCAGACGGGCTTCGTGTAGCCCTGCGCCGTGTTCTGCTGCGGCCCGCCGCCGCCGGGGCCGCGCGAGAAGGGGTCGTTGTTCGTCACCGGCGTGAAGGAGGCCCGCGTCCGGTACTCGCCGTTGAGCTGCACCGTGAACTTTTGGGGCAGCCGCAGTTGCACCGTCTCTTTCAAAAACGCGCTCATCCGGTCGGTCTTCAGGCTCGCCTCGACGTTCGTCGCGTCCACCTGCGATTGGTAGACGTTGAGGTTCGAGGTCAGGTCGAGCAAGCCGAAAAGGGTGTTTTTCAGCGTGATTTCCGCCCCGTAGGCCGCCGCGCGGTCGCCGTTGGCGTAACCGGTGACGACGACCTCCTTGTTCAAGTCCGAGTTGAACTCGGTGAACTGGTAGGTCGAGATGACGTTCGTCGCCTCTTTTGCGTAGACCGAGACGACGAGGTTTTGCCCGTTCCCGAACAGGTTTTGATAGCTCAACTCGACCGAGTTGTTGAACTCCGGCAAGAGCTTCGGGTTGCCGCGCCGCAGGTTGAGCGAGTCGCTGAAGTCCGTGAAGGGCATCGTCTGGAAGAAATTGGGCCGGTTGACGCGCCGCGTGTAGGCCAGTTGGAGCTGGTCGCCGCCGTCGTTGAGCTTCCGCGTGACGAACGCG
>JBGAWE010000001.1:0-64098 GCA_044227705.1 Saprospiraceae bacterium | reverse complement strand
GGGGAGTGAAGGAGAACGTCGAATACTCGATTCTGACGGCGGAAATTTCGCGGGCGACCTTCGGGATGACGCCCGGCGAGTACAAAAAGCACAAGAACCTGAAGCGCGAAAACCTGCGCGACCACATGACCAACCTCGAACTCATCTTCTCGATGCTCGGGGAGGAGAACACCAAAGTCGAGGCGAAGGCCACCGACGCTCAGGGCTTTGAGGAGAACCGGGCAGCGGCCGCCAAAGGGGGCGGTGCCGCCGGTGACGCGCTGGAAGCCTTTGAAAAAAGCTCGGGAAGAAAGGTCATTACCGAGGAGAACTACCTCGGCCAGATAGCGGCTGCCAAAAAGAAAGCTCTGCCCGACCTCGAAGACCCAGTGGCTTGACCCTCTGGGAGTTAGAGGCGCATATAAGGCCGTCTGGCTTAGGGATAGGAGCGAGCCGACCGCAGGGAGGAATCCGAAGGATTGGAGCGAAGCGGAATCGCGCATAGCCTGACCGAAGGGAAGCCTCAAATTCAGGCCCTCCATTCACTCGGTCAAAAGCATTAAACACCCCTTTTTCGTTGCGACTCGATAGGTGAAACTGACTTGCCCGAAAAATTTAACGCGAAAAAATTTGGCCGCCTCGGCGACCTGTTTAGGTTTGCTCTCGACAATCGCCCAAATGGCCTGAACCGATTGGGTTCGGGCGAGGCACTACCCTGGTTCAATCTACCAAGTCGGCACCGATTACTTTTCAAACATGGCTGATGGCCTCCGTTTGATAGGTCTTCCGCGCCCAAAACCTCCGACCATGATTCGCGCCTTACTCTTTTCTGCTCTTTTCTCCGCGACGCTCTGCGCGAACGGGCAGAACTTCATCCTCGAGATGTTCCACCCGTTGAGCCAGCAGATGGTTGCACTGCAAACGGATTCGATATTCATCCGCACCGTCAGCGAGGACGGAAAGGAAGACCGTCGCGAAGTTGCCTATGCCTATGACAGCGAGCACAAACTAGTGGAAAGCCGCGAGACGGTCCACGCCAGCAACAACCAGTTCATCTACCATATAAAGGAGGAGCGCGACGTCAAGGACGTAAACTTTCCGCGCACATTCATCCACCGCTACGACAGCACGCTCAACGCAGCCTTCGAGTATCGAACCATCAGCTTTGCCCACGACCCGACGCAGGTAGACTCCTCTTATCTTGAATATTTCTACGACAACCAGTGGCTGCGGTCGCAGGTGACGAAGTACAAATACTTCTCCAGCGGCCTAATCGAGGAGCGGACAGATTATGGACAGAGCGAAAAGCCCGGTGAATGGGTCATGCGGACCCAGACCCTCCACGACTACACCAGCGACGGGCGGATAAAAACCCGCATCTCCAACAACTGGCCCGCCGACCAGCCGAGCTTTCAAAACCTCTACCGATACCACTACGACATTCCCGAACTGCCGGAAAAGGAAAGCTGGTACTCGGGCGACATCGGCAACGCGCAGCCCGTGGACAGCACCCGTTACTTCTTCGACGCGCAGGGAAAGTACGACTCGGCACACCACTACACCTGGGTTGCACAGTTGAACGACTGGGTGAACACCAGCCGCGAAGAGTACCCCGACGACGAGCAAAAGCGCACCCTGACGGGTGACAAGAGCTATCCCGACGTGGAAACCGGCATCTGGCACAAGCTCGTCAAGCATGAGTACACCAGCGGGACGCAGGTCTACACCGCCGAGCCGTACCAGCACACCATCGAACGGCTCAACCGTGAGACCCACCAATGGGAGGTGAAGGGCCGCCAGACGACGACCTATGCCCTGCTCGACACCGTAGTAATATACGCCACATTCCGCAACGAGGCATACACCCTCTCGGGGCAATGGGAGACCACCTGCTCTGCCGAGGCTTGGCTACACATCAACCCTGATAGTCTGCCCCAGCCACGCGAGGGGCAGTTCCGCTTTTCCTACATCTGCGGGATGCCCAGCCCCTACATCGCCAACGAGACCGTGACCTTCCCCGAGCGGGCGGAGTTCCCCGGCCGCTACGAACTGCGCCTGATGAGCAGCGACGGTCGCCTCGTGTACCACAAAATCTACGACGAGAGCGGGGTCGGCACTGTCGATGCCGTGCTCAACCCCGGATTCTACATCGCCTTCGTGAGCAAGGGTGGGATGCCCGTCTGCTCGCAGAAGATGGTCGTCCAGAACGGCCATTGAGCCATCGCCAGAAAAATCTCCTTCAACGCCATCAGCTTCCCTCCGATGAAAAGTCCTCGCCTCGCTGCCCTCGTCCTGTTGCTGCAATGCGCAGCCACCGCCGCCTTTTCGCAGGATAATTTCTTAAAGGACTACGCGCCCGTCGCGCCGACCGCCGCCTCGCTCGGCAAGTACGGCGACATCCCGGTGAGCTACCACACGGGACTTCCCAACATCAACATCCCCATCCACACTTTCACGGAGGGCAGCCTCTCTGTTCCCATCAGCTTGAGCTACCATGCTTCGGGCATCCGGGTACAGGAAACCTCAAGCTGGGTCGGCCTCGGCTGGGCGTTGAACGCAGGAGGCATCATTACGCGAACAGTGCAAGGAGCACCGGACGAAAGAGGGAACAATGGCCAAGATTGGGGCTGGTATGCCAACAAAGGCAACGGGCTTTATGGGATGTGCGTCGGGACAGGAGAGGCCGCCAACGGCCATGTCGATACCGAACCGGACATATTCAACTTCAATGTCGGGGGATACAGCGGGAAATTCTACTATGACGCAGACACCGTCCTTCGCATCATCCCCCAGCAAGACTTGGTCATCAAAACCATCAACGGAAACGGCTCAACTTTCTTTTCGGGTTGGATAATGATTGCCCCAGACGGCACCAAATACCATTTTGGGGCGACAACGGCGGGAATGGCTTACAGCGACTATGTGGAAAAAAACACCTACACCAATGACCCGTTTACGGCAACCAAGCCTTCCAGTTGGTACTTGTCAAAAATCGAGTCGGCCGACGGAAAGGACGTCATCAACTTCTCTTACGCAGACGAGAAATACTCTTTTTGGGACGTTTCAAACAAGACCGCGGACTTGGGCCTCATTTATGCGGGGCAATCTTGCCCTGGAAGCTTTTCGTCCGTTTGGGCAAAAGAGCCTATCTGGGCAAAAATCGACGGCAAGCGGTTGAGCGGCATCACCGGAACCAATGGCTCTGTCATTTTCGTGCCCGAGACCTCGCCCAGAACAGACTTGAACGGCTATTTTTATTCCGCCGCCAA
Organism: Saprospiraceae bacterium; assembly: GCA_044227705.1. GTDB lineage: Bacteria > Bacteroidota > Bacteroidia > Chitinophagales > Saprospiraceae > JANOQP01. Next base: position 60,850 of record JBGAWE010000001.1, on the reverse strand, counting down.
CGGAATCCCCGCCAATACAGAAGCAAAGGCTTTGAACAGCATAGAAGTCCGTTCAAAGAACTCCTCTTGTCTGCACAAATTCTCTCTTGCCTACACCTACTGGACCTCGACAAGTGCAGGCGACCCGCCCGCAGCTTATTTGCCTTATGGTCTCACCAGCTTTTTGACGGACAAACAACGCCTTGTGCTGACCTCGTTGACAGAGTCCGACTGCTCCTCGACCACCAACAACAAGGTGCACAGCTTCGACTACTTCAATCCGGGCCAACTGCCCCGGCGGCTCTCGTTTGCGCAAGACCACTACGGCTATTACAATGGGAGCAACTCGAACACCGACCTCAACCCCGGCACTCCATGGCGGAAAAGTGCCTGCGGTGATTGTGACTACGGCCTCGGTTCGTACATGTGCCTCAACCCGAGCAAGCGTGCACCGCATTGGCCCGAGATGGAGTACGGCACTTTGAGCAAGATAACCTATCCCACCGGAGGTAGCACCGCGTTCGAGTTTGAAGGCCACAAGATTTGGGGGGCAGACACGACCTGCATACAAACCAGTTTGGCCACCACCTCGGCCTCTCAATGGGGCGGCCCAAACTCCGTCACAATTGGCCCCTTCACCGCACTACAACTAAGCCAAAACTCGGTCATTGCCTATGTGCAAGCCCAGTGCCTTGGAACCACTGCTTCGTCGGTCAGCACTATGCTCAACAACGGTGTGCCGCTTGGCGCATCGGCCCCTGTTGGATGTTCTTCAAATGTAACCGCCTATCGGCAACTTTCCCTTCAAGCCAATACAACCTATACCTTTACATTGACCGCGTCTTCTGGTGCGGGCTTTTTGGGGGTCTATACGCTCCAACGCATCCCGGTGCCAATGGACGTGCTTTCTGGCGGCCTGCGCATCAAAAAGATAACCACCAGCGACGGCGACGGCGATGCGACGAACGACATGGTGAAAAACTTCGATTATCAAGTCAGTGGAGGGTCCATGTCCTCGGGGAAACTGGTGCACAAGCCTTTGTACACAGGCATTTATCTGACTTTACAGTGTCCGGGTCTCAACCCGCCTCCCGCTGGCACCCCTCCGCCGTGCGATACTTTTTATATAGGCTACAACTCCCCATGTTACACGAAAAACCTTATTTGGGTAAACAACCCCTATTCGGGCTGCCCTCCTTCAAACGGGTCGAACCCTCAAATGCACCTTGTTGCCTCTTCGGGCGGTTTGCAACCGATGCAGACCACTATGGGCAGCATCATTGGGTACACACAAGTGAAAGTGACCGAGACCGCTGTTGGTGCGACGTTGTACAACTACAACATGGGGCAATACTACTCCGCTCCATATGCTCCAAGCAGATACCCTTTTGTTCCCCCACCATTTGAGCCTATGTTGGGAACGCTGTCATCTGTCTCCATTTTTGACAATAGTGGCCAGTTGCTCAAATCAACTGACTATCAGTACACTTGGGCAAAAACGATGACCGATTTGGGGACGAGCGATTCCAAGTGGCCCATGAAGGCCTATCTTGGCGGTGGTGTCGCTATGAACAAATATACCCTAAACAGCGGCTACAACCTCCCGAGCCAAGAAACCGAGCGGACGTACAATCCAGACCTGACCTATCAGCAAAGAATCACCAAGCACTTTTATAACATCGCCAACGGCCACCTCCAGCAAGCTGCCGAGGTGGTGACCAATTCCGATGGGACATACTACCGAACACAGTACAAGTACGCCCTCGACTACCCCTGCCCGAGCGGTACGAACTGCAACGAAACCGCCTCAACCAACTCGGAGGCGAAGGCCATCTTCGCCATGCGCAAGCGCAACATGGTTTCCATCCCCATCGAACAGACCACCTGGCTGAAGAAATCCGGCTGGGCGAGTGGCAAGTTGACCGGGGCCACTTATTTCAAGTTTGACAAGGCAGCCTCGACTTACGACAACATCAAGTTGCAGGAAGTCTACCAAGTGCGAACGGCTACGCCGATTGACAGTGCCTCCTTTGCCTTCACGTCGGCCTCGGCCTCCTCGTTTGCCAAAGACTCCCGATACACCCGAGAGTACAACTTCCAGTTCTCCGATGCTTTTGGGCGGCTCATGACCCAATGGAAGGAGAACGACCCTGCCAAACAGCAATACCTCTGGGGCCACAACCAAAAGCTGCCCATCGCGAAGGTCATCAACGCGGATGCCAACGGTATCGCTTTCACTTCCTTCGAGGAACCTAACACGACCTTGTCGACCCAAGGCAACTGGAGCGTTCCAGCGAGCGGGCAAACCACCACCTCGGGCGATTTTCAGACCGGAAGAGCGGGTTATAACCTAACTCAACGAACAATCACGGCAAGCAATATCCCCGGCGGTTCAGGTTGGGGCAACTACATCGTCTCGTTTTGGGCCAAGAACGGGACGGTCACCGTCTCCGGGCTTTCGCTCGCCGCCTCGCAGACCGCGACGGCCAGCGGGTGGACCTACTTTGAAAAGGCCATCAAGCAAAACGCCACCGCTGCGGTCAACATAACCGGCACGACGGGAACCATCATAGACGAGCTGCGCCTCCATCAGGCGGATGCGCAGATGCGCACCTTCAGCTACGACGACAACAACCAGAACCTCCTCTCCATCACCGACGAGAACGGCGTGTCCGCCCATTTCGACTACGACAGTTGGCAGCGGCTGGCGGCGGTCAGAGACCAAGACCGGAACATCCTCCAGACCTACGAATACAACTACCAGCAAGCCGGGACGGCCCTCAACGACGTGAAATCGCGCACCGTCCTGACGGGCGGGCAGACCACGCTGGCGATGGTCAACACGCTCGCCGGGGCGAACGTGAAGAAGATTGTCCAGTACATCGACGGGCTGGGGCGACCCGTCGAGACGAACGCGGTGGGACAGTCGCCGACCTCGCTCGACATCATCAGCTTTAACAAATACGACGTCAATGGGCGTGAACCGAAGTCGTATATCCCCTACACGGCTACGTCGAACGGCGGTTCATTTGTGTCCATCGCATCGGCCGTGACCGCGCAGAACTCTTTTGCCAACAACTTTGGCGCGGGCAACTATGGGTGGTCGGAGACCGTCTTTGAAGCATCTCCCCTTGCCCGGCCGCTCGAACAGGGCGCACCGGGCGCGACGTGGCGCACCGGGCAGGGCGCAAGTGCCCACACTATGCGCCACACATGGCGCACCAACACCGCCGCCGACAACGTCCGCGACTTCGCCAACAACGGCTTCTTCGCGGCCAACGCCCTCTGGGTCTCGCAAGACCAGGGCGAGAACGGCAACCTGCGTTGGACATTCTCCGACAAATTGGGGCGAATTGTGCTGGTCAGGCAAGAACTCAATGCGACCGAAACCGCACAAACATATACCGTCTATGATGACTTCGACCGCGTGGCCTATGTCGTTCCGCTGATGATGGTGCCAATCAGATGATTAGTACCCTGGGATTTAAATTTGGCGCATGGCAGCTACGCAGCCATGGAGCGGCGATTTGTACACGGCGACTAATATCGAAGACTGTCCCCTCGGCAGGCACGTCTACCATTACCTACGACCGGCTCGACCGGCCGGTGTTGACGCATGACGCCATGGGCTTCAAGCTGTTCACCCGCTACGACGTGTTGAGCCGCCCGGTCATCAGCGGGCGATACAAGGGCGCGGCCAGTCCGACAGCCAGCGACCCGCTCTCGGAGTTCCCGAACACGGTCGCGCCATTCTACTACACGTCCACCGCCTTCCCAACGGACAACAACATCGACGTGTACAAGGCAATTTACTACGATGATTACGACCTCGACAACAATGGCTCACTCGGTACGGGCGAGACTTACACCGACCCCGCCGAATCTGGCTACGATGCAGCGGCCTTCCTACGCACACGCGGCAAGCCAACGGCAAGCAAGACCGCCATCCTCAAGAACGACAACACCACGCCCTTGACCTACCTGACCACGCGGACGTACTACGACAAGGAGTACAGCGTCATCCAGATAAACAAGCAGAACCACCTTTCAGGGGCTGACATCAGCTCGAATTGCTATGACTTCGCCAATCGCTTGACAAAGACGCGGCGCGACCACACGGCCACGCCTCCGGGGGGAACGGCTCAATCGCAGGTAGTTCGCGAGGAATATGTGTATGACCATGCAAGCCGGTTGAAATTTGTCAGGCATAAAATCGGGAGTTTGTCAAACAACTGGGTTGTCACGTCTTCTCCTGTGTACGACGAACTCGGGCGCGTTTACGATAAGCGGCTCCATGCAAGCAATTACGATGGGAGTTCGACGGTTTCCTCGTCTTCGAGTTTCAATTTTTTGCAGTCGATTGACTACACCTACAACATCCGGGGCTGGCTCACGGGCATCAACGACCCGTCAAGCTGCACCACGCAAGCTGGCGACCAGTTGCCGGATTTGTTCAGCATGAAGCTGTTCTACGACGCGCCAACTTCGGGGACCGGCTCGGCTACGCCACAGTACAACGGCAACATCTCTGAAATACAATGGCGGACGAACACGGAGGCCTGCTGGACATTGAACGCCTACCGGTTCAGTTATGATAAAGGCAACCGACTGACCGCCGCCAGCCATTGGGAAAATACTGGCACTTGGACAAATGCTGACAAATATTCCGAATCGGGCATCTCCTATGACCTGAACGGGAATATCACAAAGTACAAGCGGCGCGGAATGACTGCACCCAACACGTTTGGGGTGATAGACGATTTGGTTTATTCTTACCCAACCGCAAAGCCTGACCAATTGGCACTTGTCAAGGATGATTTGGGGTCGATAACAAAAGGCTTCAAAAGGAATTCAACCTCTTTGACCCCATTTTCCTACGATTTTAACGGGAATCTGACGACTGACCTCAACAAAAACATGACGGTCACCTACAACCATCTAAATTTGCCAACGAGTTTCACGCTGGGCGCGAACCTAATCACGATGACCTACACGGCAGATGGGGAGAAGTTGACGAAAGTAGCGGGGTCGACGACGCGGAACTATGTCTCTGGGATTGAATATCTGGGTGCAAATTTGGAAGCAATCTACACCTCCGAAGGCCGCTGCAAATGGACGGGGACGGCATTTGACTACGAATACACGATAAGGGACCACCTTCGCAACGCCCGCGTGAACTTCAAGGCGAGCGGGGCAGCCGTCGCTTTCATTGAAGAAATGCACTATTATCCGTTCGGGATGCTGATGGAAGGGACGGCGGGGACTGCCTCGCCTTCGAACGATTATTCTTATAATGGCAAGGAGTTTAATGAGGATTTTGGTCTGAACCTGTCGGATTATGGGGCACGGTGGTATGATGCGACTATTGGGAGATGGTGGAGCGTTGACCCCTATGCTTCTCATATCGGCGATATTTCCGGCTATAACTACGTCACCAACAACCCTCTGGTCTTCATCGACCCTAATGGCCTTTGGGAGCAACGTGCAGATGGGCAGGCCTATACAACCAATAATCTGAATGAGATTAAGGATTTCCTGAAAGCTGCTTCGAATTTTAGTAAAAATGGCTTCAACGTAATTGAAGGCTCGGGCCAAAAAGGAGACGCTGCCTTTAAACTTGTAGGGAAAGCTGACGATGGTCATTACACATCTGCGCAAATGTTCAATGAAAAAGGCGGCAAAAAATCTGAAAAACCCTTTTCGGTAGGCAATGGGGATGTAAAAAAGACAAACAGTGAAGTTGATAAAAAAGCAGTAGACAACTGGTACTCTCATGAAGTCTCAAAATTTGGACCATGGTGTCCACAAGTCATGGGAGTTGGGGTAACTATCAGCGGCAATATAGGTAGGGCGTCCGGCTCTTTGAGTTTTGGAGTGGCAATGGATAATTCCTCCATTGGAGCATATGGAACAGCAGCAGCGGGCGGTCAAGTTGGTTGGTTTTCACCACTTGGCATCGGCGTCACAATAGATGTTTTTGGCGGCGACACTTTTGGCAACCCATCTGGGTCAGCACTTTCTCAACTTGGAGGCAATGATATTGTGTCATCAGCCATTGGTGGGCCGATTTCCATATGCAGTTCTTCAACTGCAAACTATCAGAAAAGAAAGGATGGTACTCATGCAATTACACCGAGCATTAGCGGGTTGCAAACGATAGGTTTGTCTTTGGGAGTCGGCTCAAATCTTGTTGATGTTGGCATTGCTACATCGGTTAGCAAATCCGGAATATGGTCCGTAAAAGTTCGATAACCATGAGGTGTTTTTTTTCAATTCTTGCATGTATTTTTTGCTTTTTTGCTTGTAGGCCCACTTGCGAGCAGGAATACGAGCGATATGCAAGCTATGAAATGTTCATGGTGGTTCAAAAAAAATCAAAAAACGGTCGAACCGTTTGCCTAATTGGCCAAGATAAGTACGGAAAGGTGTTTTCTTACAACCCCGTTGACGAAATTTACCTTCAATTGTACCCAAACATTGATACTGGCGATACCATCGTAAAAACAGAAGGCTCGCAGGATTATCAACTGCAAAAACGAGATACTGTATTAATTTTTAGATTTACTTGCCCTAAAAACTAACACTCGCTAGCGCAAAAATGACGTGTGCTGGCGCGAGGTTTTTGGCCATTGCTGGCGTCGGTACAGGTTTGCAAAACCTTTGTCGAGTGAAAGCTTGCCGTTGTTCGGCGTCCTCGTCAACAACTATTTTCACCCAGGCTTTAACAATCCCATGTCTCGGTATGAAGCTGCCCCAAATTCTTGCGCTGCTCTCTCTTGCCCTACTTACACACGCCGAGGCCCAAACCAACCTGGTTCCGAATCCAAGCTTTGAGGCGTTCGACTCTTGTCAAGACGTAAGTTTTTTCCCCATTTCCTCCGACGGGTACTTGCCACCATGGTTTCAACCCACGGCAGGCACCGCTGACTATTACACCAATTTTTGCGGACAGTCATTGTACAACAGTTGGCCATTCAATTTGGGTGGTTTCCAGTATCCACACACGGGCATAGCATATACAGGGGTGTACATGTTTGCGAATACCTATGACTCGGTACGCAATTACAAGGAGTACATGGCCTGCCCGCTCCTCGCGCCTTTGGAGAAAGGGAAAACCTACGAAGTCTCTTTTTGGGTCAGCACTTCTATCAATACATTGGTTCCGCCCCAGTATGGCTATGCAGCAAACGGCATCGGGGCCTATTTTTCCAAAGAGGTCAAAAGCCTTTTCCTCTCCGGCTTTCAAGAAAGCCTGCCGTTCATCCCGCAGTTCGACTCGGACACCATGATTTTGGACATGACCAACTGGGCGCGCCTCTGCGGCCGGTTCACGGCGGAAGGCGGGGAGAAATACCTAACCATCGGCAACTTTCACGACGATGCCCATACCAGCAAGGTGCTGTTGAATGTCAATTCTAACTACCTGATTAAGGAGAGTGCCTACTGCTACATCGACGACGTTTCCGTCGTCGAGACCAACGCCCAAAGGCTGCTCCCGGCCGACACCGTTCTCTGCGCTAGCGCGTTCCCGTTCACCATCGTCGCGGGCCAACCCTCCCACAACCACCATTGGAGCACCGGCGAGACCACGCCCTCGATAACCGTCAGTCAGCCCGGCACCTATTTCCTGAACGCTCGTAACGGCCTCTGCCAGTTGATTGATACTATCCACATCAGCCTAAAAGCCGCGCCCAAAACAGCCTTCCGCGACACGGTTGTTTGCGCGAACGCACTCCCGCTCACGTTGCAAGCCCCGACGGGCCTCGACAACTGGACATGGCCCGGCGGCTCGGCCACGCCCGATTATGCGGCCCAAACGACTGGCTGGCAAATCCTGCAAGGCAACTGGTATTGTGGCGCGTTCGCCGACTCGATGTTCCTGACCATCGAAGACCCGCTCGCCCTCAACCTCGGCGGCGACACAACGCTCTGCGTGGATGGAGAAGAAGTACCCAAAACGCTAGGCAACGCCGCCCAGCTCGCCAACTACCAGTGGTCAACGGGCGAGACGACGCCGGAAATCACCGTCTCGCAACCCGGCTCCTACGCGCTCACCTCCGAAAACGCTTGCGGCAGCGACACGGACTCCATCCGGGTCTTCGGGTGCATCCCTCGAATCTACATCCCCAACGTCTTCTCGCCGAACGGCGACGGGGTGAACGATTTTTTCACCGCCTACGGGCAGAATATCCTCATCGAGCGGCTCCAGATTTTCGACAGGTACGGCATCCTTCTCTACGATGAGCAAAATCCACAAAAAGGCTGGGACGGAACCGCCGGGCGACAGGCCTGCCAAAACGGGGTGTACATTTTCACGCTGTCGTATTTGACGCTGGACAAGTTCAAACAGAAAATCTCCCGGACGGGGAGCGTGACGCTGGCGCGGTGACGCGGGTTCAGTTTCCGTTTTGAGTCTTCAGATACTTGTAAAGAGTCCTCTTCGAAATAGAAAGGGTCTCGCAAATCTTGGCGACCGGCGTTTTTTGGTTGTACAGCGAGAGGGCCGCTGCGGCCTTTATCTGCGCCTCTTTCGTCAGCCCCGGCGGGCGGCCCCCCTTTCGCCCGCGAGCGCGGGCAGACTCCAGCCCAGCATGGGTGCGCTCCCGGATGATTTCCCGCTCGAACTCGGCCATGGCGGCGAAGATGTGGAAGGTCAGCTTCCCCTGCGGGGTGGTGGTGTCGATGCTGTCATTCAAGCTCTGGAGGCCCGCGCCCTTTCCCTGTATCTCCTCGACGAGGCGTATCAAGTCGGCCAGCGAGCGGCCGAGCCGGTCGAGCTTCCACACCACGACCACGTCGCCGGGCCGTAGCTGGCCCAGCATCCGCTGAAGCTCGGGCCGGTCTCTGCTCGCCCCGCTCACCTGCTCCTTATATATATAGGTGTCGTCGCAACCGGCCCGGCGCAGCGCGTCGAGCTGGAGCGAAAGGTTCTGGTCTCGGGTCGAGACGCGGGCGTAGCCAAGTTTCATAGGAAGAGCAGCACTTTCGGCAAATAAACGGTGCTGCTGAAAATAGAGTAGAACTTGTTTTTGTAAACCAGTTTTTTTCTACCGAGCGGTGGGAGGTGCGCCGGACATTTCCCAAATCGCCTCGATGTCTCCGGCGCGGAAGGGCCGCAGCAATAAAACGGAGGTTTTTGTAGACCGGCCTCGAACAGAGGCTACTGGTTGCCGGGAGGCTTGCTGCCGTTTTTCGCCTCGTACTCCGCGATGTACTGGTCTTCGATTTCGAGGGCCTTCGCCCTGCCGGGAATGTTCTTCACGATGACCGTCGCCAAAAAGCGGAACCAACCGGCGACCCGGTTGAAGTCGCGCAACTGCACTTTGGCTCGCGGGGAGGAGCCGTCCCGCCGCAAGGGGTCGCCGCAGATGCCGTATTTGTAGACATCTTCCCGTTCCTTGTCGTAGATTTCGTAGAGGTGGTGCAGGGCATCGTTTTCGCGCGAGTTGCCGTGTTTCTTCATGCCTTCAGAAATTGGCCAACCGCTCTTTGAGCGGGGTGATGCCCGGCCAGCCATCCGGGTTGCTGAAGGTCTCGGCCCAGGTGTCCGGGGAATACGAGTAGTCGTCCCGACCGGTCTTCAGTTCCCACGCTCTTTCCGGCAGGTAAAGGAGGCTCTCGAACGTGTACTCTTTGGGCATTTTCCGTGGGTTTTGGAGGACGGCCTCGAAAAAGGCCTGCCCGTTGGCGACCACGGCGCAGCGGGAATAGAGGAAGTCGTCCACGGAAAAACTGCGCTTGCCGGTCTCGTCGTAGCGGTTACTGCCAAGCCGCGCGGCAAAGGCGTGGCCGTCGAGTGCATACAGCTTTTCGTGCAACAGGTCGTGAAAGGCGGTGATTTCCGCCGTCGAGCACTTGCTCAAGGCTTGGGTGGCAGGCTTCAACACCTCGGCGTGGTCGGCGCGGTTCCAGTCAAGCATCGCCATGATTTCCCAAAAGCGACTTTCGGGCATCCCCGACTGGCTCTCCGACGGGATGCCGGACTGCGACTCGACCCGCAAGACCGCCTGCGGATACCTGTTCTTCAAATCCGTCAGCACGCTCGGCGTGGCCTCGGAAATCGGGATTTCAAACAACCGGGACATAGGGGACTGATTTTGTGCAGCAAAAATAGGCCGCCTCGGGTTCGAAAAGAAGCCCGAGCCCCTCACTTCACCGCTAATGGGGCAGGGCAAGGCCACACAGCAGGCTCTGCGCCGCCCGTCCTTTTTGATGTCCTTTTTCGCAAAACGCTCCTCCCAGACCTTCGCGGCGCAGGGTTTTCATCGCAGTTATCATGCTGCCGGTGCCGTATCGCCATTGTCCTTTCAAGCGGCGACTGGCCACGGCAACTTTGCTTACCGCGATGCAAAATGAGCCTGTCGCCCACGCCGATGAAGGAATTGGACACCATTTATGAAATCGAAAATCTCGTTGGGGAGGATGACCTTGCCGAGGCGGTAGCTATGCTTTTTGATTTTGTACCTTGCGACAATGACAGGGCAAGGCATGAAGTTGTTCTTCTTCAGCAAAACTTGAGCGGAATAGAACGGGAGTACCGCAGCGGTACCATTTCACCCGGAGATAGCAGGTTGTTTCGCGCCCAACTCGCCAGGCGAATATTGTTGGTTTTGCGCAACGCCATGAGAAAACGCCCAAAAGAAAGGGCGAGGGGAACTTGACCCTCGCCCTTTCACGAATCCCAGATGCTCCCGTTTTTAGAAATGCAAGTGTTCTATCCTAGGCGCGGGGCAGCCCGCCTCCCGCAAATCGTTCAAGTGCCGTTTCAGGTCGGCAAGCTCCTCCTTCGCGCTCGCCAAATCGCCTGTTCTGATGACCGCCAAAATCGTCCCATCGCCCGCATGGAACAGCTCGATGCCTCTTTGGGGGAAATTGGCGGCAAGGTTCCGCGCTTTGGATTCTTCTCCGGCTTGAAACTCCCGAAGCAGCACCACCGGGGTCGATGGCCGGGGACTCGGGAGCTTTTCAATGGGAAGCTGCCTCGAACCGGCAACCGGCAGAGGCCCGCCCGACACTTCCACATTGCGATGTTTCATGCTCGGGTTGGAGTTGACAACCCTGCTCCCGTTGCCATCAATGACCGGGGCTACCCCCTCCCTGACAATTGGCAGGGAAACGCCGTGCGTAGGCTGGCCAGACAGCCCATGCTGCCGGTAAAAGTTCCAAAGCAGCAACCCGCCCGCGCCGAGGAAAACGAGAATCAGCACGGGGGACAGGACTTGAGAGGGATTGTTGTAAGGATTGGAGTAGGGGGCGGTGCCGCCGCCCGTGATGATGATGGTCGGGCGGCTGGCGAACAGAATCACCGCGACCACGCCGAGGATGAGGTACGTCTCGGTTGCCATGACTTTTGCGTTTTGCTGTGGCGACCCGCCAACCAGCAGCACAAAAGTCCCGGCCCTATGCCTCGCTGAAAACCCCTGAATCGGGGGAGACGGTCAACTGCCTTCTCCAAAAAAGCTCTTGAAAATTTCCAGCTTTTGCTCCATTTCCGCTCGAACCTCGCCACCCATTGCCGTTCCTTCGGCAACCGTGTCCTCCTCTGCCAACCGAGCGGCGATTCGGCTGAAACATTCGCAAAATGACTTACGGCTGAACCGCATGTCCTCCCTTTTCCACGTGAGTTCTCGAAGCTCCTTGTAATAGTGCCGGTGCATGTCCTTCTTTTCCATCGATGGCTTCATCGTGGAAAAGGTGGGGTATGCGTCCCCCTCCTGGTCAAGCCTGTACAGCTCCTCGTAGATGCGCACCCCGTTGTGCTTTTTCAAGATGGCGAACTGGTACGTCCGAATCGCCTTGCTCGTGATGAAGAATTGAGCTCGCCCCGGTTCAAACTCCTTGAAGCAGGCACACATGTGCTGAAAAAGCTCGGGAGAGCACTCCTGCAATATCGCCTCGGAGGCCTCCGGAAACGTGTTGGGAACTTCGGACTTGATGTGCAGCCCCAGCACACGGGTGTACTTCAGGCCGTCCTCGCGAAGCTTTTCCTCAATTTGGGAGTACATCCTGCCACAGGCCTTGAAATACTCCCCCAAGTCTCTGTTGGGGTCGTCCCTGACCCCCCGCCCGAGGTAGTCGTAAACATGGAGCTCCTCGATTCCCTCTTTGATGTGGGCGTTCATGAAGGAAAAGTAGTCCTCCTCCATGTTCTGGCCGTAGTCGAACGAGAAGAACCCAGGCTCTTGGTGGGTCAGGCCATTGGGGTACACGTCCGACTCCAGAAGGCCAAAAAACCGCACCGGGACACCGTGCAGCACCGCTGCGCGGATGAAGGCAACGGCTGTGCGAGCACTCCTTGCCCGCTCGTCGTTTTTGCTGTGGTGGTCTCCGGCGTTTCGGATTCGCGCCATCAGGTCCTCGTCGATTTTAGCGGCCTTCAGCCTTGAGTCGAGCCGATGATGCTTTTCATAGAGCAGGTAGCGGCCAAGCCTGGCGTAGAAATCCTGTTTTGCAACTCGGTCCCACCGAGACCGGTCCTGGGCAAAGTGTTCCTCGATAGCCGAGTGAACCGTTTTCCCCCCTTTTTCGTCGTGTTCCATGCGCGTTTTAGGCGAATGTCTTGTTTTGCTCATTTATGGACAAAAATTTTTTTGATTTTTTCTTTGCCGGGCAACGCGCTCATCCCGAAGAGCGTCTGGGCGCGAGAACAACCATTCGTTCACGGGAGAGTGCCGTTTCGAAAAATTCACGACCAAATTTGGAAAAGTTTTGTACAAATATACACAACATCAAAAGCCATAAACGAACCAGTCAATGAACTAATCAGTTGAAAATCAACGATTTGCGAATTTTTAATTTGCATTTCTCGTTCAGTCGCTGGAACCTTTACCCTGTCAACCGGGCGACCCGGAATTCCTAAACACATTAAAAACATGGATATGTCACATCCTGCAAAAAGCGGCATCCAAAGGAGGTTCGACTTCTTCAAGAGCTACATCATGGGTGTCCCCACCCGCCGAACCTCAACGCGAAACTTCTTCCCTAACCCGGAAGGCGTCCCCTACAAAGACGAGATTGAAGAAAAAACCTGGAACGGGTTGCGTGCATGGCGAAAAAGCAAAGAATCTATGGTGGACCGCCCGGATTCGCAAAGTTGGCCGGGCCTCTGACGCCCTGCCGAACGCTCATCGCCGCCGAGTAGGGCAGGGTGCCACCGCGCACCCGCGCCGCAACCCTTTCTCATAAGCTTTTTTACTATGAAAAGGAACCACTACTCCGACGAAGGCCTCATCAAACACCTTGCTGGAAGGACTCCGACCTACAGCCCTGCCGAAGCGGTTGAAAGGGCCAAGCTCTTCACCGACGGGGGGGCCGCAGTCGTAAGCATCGGCCAGCACGAAGTCGTCTTTGCCCACCGGTTCGACGTGGTGTTCGGCATCCCCAACATCACCATTTCAGAGCTGAAGAGCCTCGTGCTGCCGGGGCTTTACCGCAAGCTGGTGCCGAAGTACAACCGCGCCGCGCAGGAAATCCTGTTGAAAGAGGGTCACGAGCACCTGGGGCGGGCAACGTTCGAGATTGCCTTCCCGAGCACAATCAAGGCCCCGCTGAACGGGAAGACACAAAACTGGGTAATCAGGCAAAAAAGCACCCCCTTTGTCCTGCAAGACGGGGACGGCGGGCCAAGCTCGTTCGCCACCATAGACCAGTATGAAATCATCGGCTACCACGTTGCGCCGCTCTACCCCGTTTCGCCGGTGATTAAATTGACGGGAATACCCCAGCCCCGAGAGACGGCCGAGCTCCGCCGCATTGCAGGGCATCGCATCATGAACTCGCTCCCTTTTGCCCGCAAAGAACTGGACTTGTTGCAGGAGCTCGGCGACCGGCAACAAAGGGCCGAAATCTGCAAAAGCCTAAAAATAAGCAAGAACACGCATGACGACTACATCAAGCAGATAAAGGCAAAAAACAGGGAAAAGCTCGGGCTTGACTCGGTCTCGGCGGAACAGCTTGCGCTGTTCCTGCGAGAGCTCGACATCTGTTAACTGTTAAAGGGACTTGCCGTCGCCGTTCTCCATGGACTCGGCGCGTCTGGCCTGCTCCCGCTTGAGCCAGTTCATGGCCCTGACAGTCATGTTCTTGGCCCTTTCGTCGAAGTATTCCGTTTCTTTTTTCGGGGTGTCCAAGAACGAGGCATCATCATCAGGACGCTTTTTTTTCAAATAGGCCCGTGCATCCTTGCGCCCGCTGCCGTAGTCCTGCTCCGTCTGGTACACCCAGTCAAACAGCCTCTCCAAGCCAATTCGCTTGGCGGTGGCGATTAGCCAGTTTTGCGCATATTCGTTTTTCTCTATGTCCGCAAAGGTTGGGGGAGGTTCGCTGGTGTCGACTTCGGGCACGGGTAGCACCTCCGTTTTCTTGTTTTCCACTGTCTTCTGAATTTAGATAATAGCAAACTTTTTCGCCTGGATAAAGCGAAAAAGGGCGGCACCTGTGAAAGGTGCGGCACTTTGCCATTTGAGGATGTTCATGGTCTCCGTTGAGATTGGAGATTTGATATTAAATTGCAGAGTTGCCCCTGCAAGTAAAAATTGGGGCAAGGTTTGAACCAAAACATGTGGTTCACTACCCCCGATTCGGGGGGGGCCAAGCCTGCCAACCATGCCCGAAATTTGCCCTTTCCCCTCCCCTATGGAAATCCCTTAAAAAGGCCGTCACTAGCCCCCGATTTGGGGGCTACCCCTGATTCGGGGAATTGTGCCGCCTTACAAGCCTCCAGTCCTTTGCACCATCAAACTTACTCGAGTGGTACGTTCAAAAAAGTTGGTGCAATGATTCACAACACAAATTTCTCTGAAAAAGGCTCGCCGCAGTCGAGCCAGAGCGGGGTTCACCAAAACGAATCCCCTGCCTTTGACGCGATAGCCTCGCTCGGCGAGGTCACACGGGACAACGAGGCCGTCCGCCAAGGCTTCGAGGCGCGGACGGCGGAAATCGTCAACAACGCCGCCGTTGAGGGGGCGAGCGGGAGGCCCGACGCCGCCTCCCACTCCAGCCCGGCCGAGGACGGCATCGCCAGCGAGCACAACAAGGCCCTCGCCGTCATCGACCACAATCTGTGTAGGCCGCGCCAAGCCCTGCAAAGCAGGATGGCCCTCGCGGAAGTCGACAAGAGCAGGCTCCCCCAAATGGACGACTGCCTCAACACACTGGAGCTTGAGAAGCGACTGGCCCTCGAACAGGCCGAAAAGGAGGTCAAGGCCCCCTCCCTCCTCCAGTTCGACCTCTGGTGGCTGGCCTTGCGGGAAGGCACCGTCACCGGAGTTGTCTCGGTGCTTCGCGGGCGCATCCGCCGGTGGGAGGAACTCAAGACCCATGCGGAGGCCAACTTTCAGGACCTGCTGCTCAACCGCCATCACGGCCGGCCGCCGGAAAGGAAGCCGCTGAACATCCCAGCCCTATTCTGGGGCCTCGTGGCGTTGATTTCCTTCGTCGAGGTCTTCATCAACCTCGCGGCCTTTCAGGACGTGAACATCGGGGACAACAACCTCGTCGCACTGGTGCTGGCCGGTTTCTTCGCTTCCGGCCAGTCGGTGAGTGCCAAGTGGCTGGGTGATGCTCTGGATAAAGGTGTCAGGCGCATCATCATCATCGCCTGTTGCGCCACCCTGCTGTGCTGCGCCTTCGCCTGCCTGCTGCGGCTGGGCATGGCCAGCGAGAACGTGATGACCAAGGCCATCTACGTCGCGCTCAACCTCTTCTTCGTCGCCATGACCGTCGGGATGGGCAAGGCCCACGCGAAAAACCTCGACTTCTTCACCTTCCTCCGGCAGCGGCACTCGCTCGACGGGAAAATCAAAAGGGCCAGCACCCAAATCGAGCAAATCGAGGCGGCGCACCAATGCCGGTGCGAGGCCGTCGCGATGGCCATCGAGGAGAAAGCCCGCTCGATGCAGGAGGCCGCCAAGAAAGAGGTGGAGGAAAGAATGAACGAGCTGCACGAGGCCCGGCTCCGCCTCGACGGCCACGAGGCCATCATCCGCAGGCAACTGAAAGAGGCCGAGCAAGCGGCCCTCGCGCAGTACCGGCACCTCAACCACAGCGCCCGAACCAGCGCCGGACACCCGCCGGTGAGGCGCTGGAGCGAGGCAAAGGCCAAGCTCAACGGGCAGCAGGTGCTCAACGGCGCGGCCGCCCTGGTCTTCGGGGCGATGCTCTGCTGGGGATGCGGCACCGCCCCTGCCCTCCCCGAGACGCACATTGAGGTGATGGTCGACCGTACCGACAGCACCGAGGCGGGGGACGCCTCGCTGCTCTCCGGCCTTGTGACGGGGGCCGCCTTCCCCGACGGAACCGGCGACGAATGGGGCGAGACGACCGTCACCCTCTCCCCCATCGGCGAGACCTCCACCCAACCGGCGCAAGTCGTGAAGCTCCCGGCCAGCAAGTCTTTCTGGGAGCGAAAAGAAGAACAGCACCGCGAGAGCAAGCGGCGGTTCGCCGAAGACCTCGGCATGGCCGTCGACGAGCTGACCCGGCCCGGCAAGGGGATGGGCCAGTCGTACATCCATCGGAACTTCTACTACCGGCTGAAGGCGTTGAGCGAGCGGCCCGGCCGAAAAATCCTGCTCTCCTGCTCCGACCTCATCGCCAATGGCCCCTGTGCAAACTTCTACCGCTACGAGGCGCGGCCCGAGCAGCTCTGGCTCAACCGCGACGCGCTGGTGGCGAAAATGGAGAGCGACCACCCGCTCCCCGACCTGACGGGAATCACCATCGTCAACATCCACCAGCCCTCCAAGCGGCACGACGAGCTGCACGAACAGGCCAAGCGGTTCTGGGAACACTACTGGACGCGAAAAGGGGCGAAAGTTGAGTTCCAAAGCGGCACCGCCGCCAATCTGGCCTCCACCAGAACCGGGGCGAGCGGGAACCCGTCGCCGCGATAGGCGGCCAGCACCCCTTCCACAAAATTCCATTTCCAACAAAAAATCTCCGGCCTCGGGCATCCGTGGCCAGCCACTCTCATTGCTTTTTCAAAAAAATTCCTTTCGTCATGAGCAAGAACCCAACCAAGCCCCAATCCACCAACCGCCTGCTCCTCGACCTCGCCGGGCAGAACCATCCGGGCGACGCCTTCCGGCTGCGCGACTCCTTTGAGAACGTGTTCATCTCCGGTTCCACCGGCTCGGGCAAGACCTCCGGCTCCGGTTATGCCATCGCCAGCGCGATGCTCGACTGCGAGGGCGTCTCCGCCAGCGAAAAAATCGGGATGCTCGTCTTCCTCTTCAAAAAAGAGGACCACAGGGATTGGCTCGAATGGGCGTGGGAGCACGGCCGAGAGAAGGACGTCGTCCACATCCGGGCGGGCGACGGCGATGTGCTCAACCTGCTCGAACGCTATCAGGACGCCGAGCCAATCAACGCGGTCAACGCGCTGATGACCATCAGCAAGCTCTCCGCCACCGGCAGCAACCACAAAAGCTCCGAGCTTTTCTGGGAGGTGGAGCAGCAAAAGCGGCTCGACCGGCTCCTCCGCCTGTCGCAACTGGCGGGCCTGCCGCTCAACATCGCCACGTTGCACAAAATCCACGTCTCCGCGCCCATCACCGTCGAGCAACTGAACGACGAGGAGTTCCGCAAAGGCTCACAGTGCTGGCAGCTTCTGGCGAAGGCCGCCGAGCGCGTTGGGCAGGGCGACCCCGGATTCCAGCTCGTCGAGGACTATTTCGTGCGCGAGATGCCGTGGCTGGCCGAGGAGACCGCGTCGAGCATCCGGGCGATGGTCTCGGGCATCCTCGAGCCGTTCGTCTCGTCGTCGATGCTCAACCGGATGTTCTGCGGCCAGTCGAAGCTCAAACTGGAGGACGCCTTCACCGGCAAAATCATCCTCGTCGACATCCCCATCCAAATCCACGAGCACCTCGGCCGCATCTCGGCCGTCATGCTCAAGCACGCCTTTCAGGTGGCCGTCGAGCAGCGCGACCTCAAGCAGTTTCCCAACCCGCTGATTTTCTGGCAGGATGAGGCCCAGGCCTACCTCACCAACCGCGACCACGCCTTCATGAGCACCTGCCGCAGCAGCCGCGCCGGGAGCGTAATCCTGACGCAGAACATCTCGAACCTCTACGCCGCGCTCGGCGGCGGGCCGCAGTCCGAGGCGCAGGTCAACAGCCTGCTCGCGCTGTGCAACCTCAAAATCTTCCACGCCAACAACGACCACATCACCAACGAATGGGCGGCCAAGACCATCGGCCAGGGCATCCGCAACCTCTCCTCCATCGGCATCTCGCAGGACTCGCGCGGCTCGTCGGCCACCAGCAGCCAGCAGATACACTTCCTCGTCGAGCCGCGCGAGTTCACCATGCTGCGAAACGGCGGGGAGGAGAACGGCTTTCAGGTCGATGCCATCGTCGCCGGGACGGGACGGGTCTTCTCCACCGGCGCGAACTACCTCCCGACCACTTTCGAACAGCCCTTCGCCCGGTAGGCGGGGGGAATCTTCTCACCATCCAATTTTCTCAACGTCATGCTACCACATCGCAACAACGAAGAGTCGCTCGGCGACACCATCGGCGACGCCCTCACCGGCGGCTGGTACACCACCGGCAAGGGGCTTTCCCTCGTCCTCGTCAAGCTCTTCTGCGCCAACATCTTCTCGCTGCTGCACCGCCGGTTCGGCAGCCACTTCATCACCGTCAGCACCATCTGGTGGAACATCCTGCTCACCGGGATTTTCTGGCTGGCGGCGAACAGCACCGGGCGTGTCCTCTTCAAATGGCACATCCTGCTCATGGCCGCCGCCAGCCTGTGGCACGTCTATGAGTCCAACCGCAACCTGCGCCGACCGCTGGGGCAGCGGCGGCACAGCCTCTTCATCGGCGAGAGCCTACTCTGGGTGCCGTTCGCGCGGCTGGTCTACCTGCTCAAGCTCGACGGCCTTCTGGCAAACATGACGGAGAACGGCTTCCAGAAATACGTCGAGTCGCTCCTCTGCATAGTTGTCGGCCTTGTCCTCTCCTCGCTTGGCCTTTTCGCCAACGGCTTCTTCTTCATGCTCTGTGGGGCGAGCATCTTCCGGCTGCACCTCAACATCGAAAGACACGACCGCCTCAACCGGCAAAAAATCTGGGACGCGGAACACGGCAGCGGGGCAATCGAGGAAGCGCAAGCCCCTCCCCGGCCCTCCAACAAGGTGCGGGGCAAGGCCACGCGCCGCCGCGGCGGCGCGGTTCCACAGTGATTTCTTCACCGGGGGCGGGCCTCCGCCCCCTCAAACTTTTTCTTCAATCATGGAAAACAAGCTCTCCGCCGAGAAGCAGGCCGAAGCAAAGGCCGTCGGCGAAAACCTGAAATCGCAGGGCGTTCGCGTGGACAACACGCCGCCTTCGACGACCCCCACCAACACGCCCAACATGAACGCCAGCACGGGCGGCAACACCACCGGCGGGATGACGCCCGGCAACGCGCCCACCTACAAGCCGAGCGTCACGCCGCGACAGCCAAAGAACAATGCGAAGACCAAGGGCAGGAGCCTCTGACGGCTTGACCCCCGGCCGGTTTTTTGGTAGGATGGGAGAATGGAAACACAGCAAGCCACAGCCTTCAACATGCTCGTCGATGCCCGGCTCGAACCCGTCAGGGAACGGGCAAAGGGCGGCGACGTCGATGCGATGGTGCAACTGGCCTGCCACCTCAAGGACGGCAAGGACACGCGAAACAACGGCAAGCTCGCGCTGCAACTGGTGGAGCACGCCCTCGCCAACCGGCAGAAAATCCTCTGGCCGGAGAACCTCTGGTACGCGCTCGTCTGCAAGACCGAGCTTGTCGAGGAGGACGAGGCCGCGCCGCTGTTCGTGGAACTAATCCGGCACATGACCGGTCTTCCGGTCGAAAAATGGGACTTCTTCTACCTGTCCCACGCCGTCCAATGGCTCGAAAGCCACCGGCTCGACCGCGAAGCGGGCCACTGAACCGCATCCTCCCTCCTGCCAAAAACCGGTTTTTTTCCCATAGTACCGCACCGCCGTGCCCCTCCCGCTGTGACCGATTTGCATCCATTTTCCGAAACCTCGCCGCTCGCGCCGCCCGAACGCTTTTGCCTCTTGCCAAGCCCTCTAAAGCACAGTTTAGACGAGATGCCTGTAGTTAAAAATTCTTTGATACAAGTAAAGAGGAAATGCTCCGCATCACACCTTCCACCAATGCCGCCGGGGCCGCCAAGTACTTCGACGAGGGCCTGCGCCGCGCAGACTACTTCGCCGCCGAGGAGCTTTCCATTGGCACTTGGGGCGGACGGGCGGCCGAGAGGCTAGGCTTGTCGGGCGAGGTGCAAAAAGAGGACTTCGTCGCCCTCTGCCACAACACCAGGCCCGACGGCTCGAAGCTCAATCCTCGGCACAGCGAAGGCCGAAAGGTCGGCTACGACTTCACTTTCTCCGTCCCCAAATCCGCGAGCGTCACTTATGCCGTGACGGGCGACGAGCGCATCCGCCTGGCCTTCGAGCAGTCCGTCGAGGAGACGATGGCCGAACTGGAAAGGGACATGAGGACGCAGACTGGGCAGGGCAAGGACAAGGCCCATGCGGTGACGGGCGAGATGGCCTGGGCCAGCTTCACCCACCGCACCAGCCGACCCGTCGACTCTGTCCCCGACCCGCACCTGCACCGCCACTGCTTCGCCCTAAACACCACATGGAACGAGGCCGCCGGGCGGTTCCAGGCGGGCGAGTTCGGCCCCGTCAAACAGGCCGCTCCCTATTACGAGGCGGCCTTCGACTCCCGCATGGCGCACAAGATGCGCGGTTTGGGCTACGCCGTCGAGCGGCGAGGCTTGAGTTGGGAGGTCAAGGGAATGGAGGACGAGACGCTGCAAAAGTTCTCGCGCCGCACCTCGCAAATCGAGGAGACAGCCGCGCAAGAAAAGGCCGAGAACGGCGGGATTTCGGCGAAGCAAAAAGAGAAGCTCGGTGCGCTCACCCGCGCCAAAAAGGCGGCGGGCGAGACATGGGAGAGGCTCCGCGAAATCTGGAAAAGCTGGCTCACGAAGGACGAGGCCGACCGCATCGAGCGCGTCAGGAATGAGGAGGCGGTTGAAAAGAAAAACATCGAGGCGGCCGAGGCGGTGGAACGGGCACAGCAGCACCTGTTCGAGCGAAAGAGCGTCGTGAAGGAGCACCAGTTGCGGGCCGAGGCCCTCAAGCGAGGCTTCGGCGACTTCCTGCCCGAGGACGTCGGCGCGGCCGTCGAAAGTGGCCGTTTCCACCGGCAGGAGGTGGGCGGCCAGCGGCTCGTCACTACCGACGAGGCGGTAAGGGAGGAACAACGGATGCTCGCCCACCTGCGCGAGGGGCGCGGCAAGTGCCAACCCATCAACCCGGACTACGCGCCAAAGGACGAGCGGCTCAACGACGAACAACGGGCCGCCATCCGCCACGCGCTGACCGACACCAACACCGTCACCCTCGTCTCCGGCGGCGCGGGGACGGGGAAGACCACGCTCGTCCGCGAAATCCGCGACGGCGTCGAGGAAAAGGGGATGCCCTTCGTCGGAGTCGCGCCCTCGGCGGCCGCCTCGCGCGGCGTGATGCGCGACGAGGGCTTCGACAAGGCCGACACCCTCGCGCAGCTCCTCGCCAGTGAAAAAATGCAGGAACAGGCGCGGGGCGGCGTGATATGGGTCGACGAGGCAGGATTGATTGGAAACCGGGACATGAACCGCCTCTTTGAAATCTCCAAACAGCAGAACGCCCGACTGCTTCTCACCGGCGACACACGGCAACACTCCTCGGTCGCGGCGGGCGACGCGATGCGGATATTGGAGGAAGACGGCGGGCTGAAGACCGCCCGCGTCCGGCAAATCCAGCGGCAGAGCGGCAACCCTTTCTACAAACACGCCGTGCAGCTCGCGGGCGAGGGCAGGGGCGACGCCGCCCTCTACCAGCTCGACCGCATCGGCGACGTGGTGGAAATGCCCGACGACCGCGCCCGGCTCGACCGCCTCGTGGGCGACTACGCCGAGGCCACAAGGCAGGGCAAGTCCGTGCTGGTCGTCTCGCCCACCCATGCCGAGGGCCGGGAGGTGACCGAGGCCCTGCGCCATCGGCTGCAATCCGACGGCCTCGTCGGGAAGGAGGAACGGGAGTTTGCCCGGCTGGAGGGCATGAACTGGACGGAAGAGAACAAGGCCGACGCCTATACCTACCGCCAATCAAAGGGCCGCGAGCTGGTGCTCGAGTTTCACCAGAACGCGCCCGGCCACCAAAAGGGCGAACGCTGGAAGCTCGACGCCGGCCGCTCCCCCACCCTGCCGGGTGCCGTGGCGGCCACCGACGCGGCCGGCACGGGCGGCGAGGTCTCTCTCGACAAGGCCGCCCGCTTCACCGTCTACCGGCAGGAAAAAATCCGCCTCGCCCAGGGCGACAAAATCCGCGTCACGAAGGGAGGCCAGACCCGCGAGGGGACGCGCGTCAACAACGGCGACACCTTCACCGTCGAGGGCTTCGACCGCGACGGCCACCTGCGGCTGCACACCGGCAAGACCCTCGACCGCGACTTCGGCCACATCGCCTACGGCTACGCCACCACTTCGCACAGCTCGCAGGGGAAGACCGTCGACCAGGTGCTCATCGCGCAGTCCAGCAGGTCGCTCCCGGCCTCTAGCCAGCAGCAGTTCTACGTCTCCATCTCGCGCGGGCGGGAACGCGCCCGCGTCTACACCGACGACAAGAAGGCCCTCGAACAGGCCGTCAAACAGGACGGCCAGCGGATGACCGCCCGCGAGGTCGCCGACCGCTCGCGCCTCCAGCGGGCGAAGGTTCAGACCAAAGAGGCCGCCGCCCTCCGGCAAAAAACCGCCAACCAGACGCAAAAAGACCATGCAAAAAGAAGAAACCTATAACCCGTCCCTGCGCTGGAGCGAGAAGGCGACGGGCGAAAAGGAGGACAGCCTCCACGAAACGGCGTTCTTCACGCTGCTGCGCCAGCCGACCGACCGAGTGGACTATCTCTGCTTCACCCTCAAGAACGGGCGGCAGCACATGGTCGCCGCCTCCGACATCTCCGAGATGTGCCACGAGCCGGGCGCGTCCATCGTGCTGTTCTTCAATGCCGGGACCGTCCACATCGAGGGGCGCAACCTCGACGAGCTGTTCCGCCATTTGCAGGACAGGCGCGTGAAAGAGGTGAGGGAGTTCGCCGACAGCCGCGAGACGGTGTTCAACACGAACGCCCTGTTCGTCAGTCGCATCGCCTTCGACTCGGAGAACTTGAGGCGGGCGGGGATGTGACCGCCCGCCTCATTGGACGGTGGCCTTCGGCCTGTTTCTGTGCTAGGAATTGGTTGAAAAGGAGGCACTCATGCCCGAAAAACGCCTTGTGCACGGCACGTTCTCCGTCTACCCCAGCGAGGACGCACGGGACTTCAAAAGCTCGGAAACCCACCCCATCGGCCTCGAACTCATCTTCCACAACGACGGGCCGGGGGGCGAGTTCGCCCGGAAGTTTAAGGCCACCATGGCGAGGGTGCCGCTCTCCGAGGGCATGCTGTTTGGGGGTGCCACACTTTCGGACGGGTCGATGTTCAGCTTCGACTGCTTTTTCAAGGACACCGACGCGCTGCGAACGGCTCTCTCCCCTGCCCTCGACGGTCTCGGTCTCTATCTGGCCGACGAGCACCGTGTCCTTCCCAAAACCGTTCTTTTCGATGCATCGAAAAGAATCATGAAGGTCAGACAGGAAGTGGCCATGTGTTAGATAAGTAGTGAATTACGCAATTCATTACTTCGTTTCTTCATCAACGGGCGCGGATTCTTCCTCCAAGCTGTGGCGATGGGCCTCGCAAATCTGGCCCAATCTGATTTTTGCATCAGCCGCCGATAGCAACTCTTCACAGTACCAGTCGGCGTATTCCAGCCCCGAACTCGCCGCATTGAGCGGCAACCGGCACCCGAAGGCGTTTTTCAGGGCCGCCGCGTGGTAAGCAATCAACTGCGCTTTGAACCAAGCCACGGCCTTTCGTTCTCTGGGGGTCAGGCCTCTGGGCATCCTCTTTCCTTCTCTAAAGCGCGTTGTCCAATGCGTCGCCGAACTCGCTCAAGGAAAGCTCCTCCTGCTTCTCATAGTGGATGCGCTCGATGAAGCTGGCCACGATGCTGGCCTGTCTGCGGTCGAAGCCTTCCGCGTCTTTGAAGGTTCGGTAGGAAATCCCCCCGGTGACTTGCACCCGGTCGCCCTTTTTCAGGTCGCGGGCGAAGTGCGCCGTCGACGGTCGGAACACCACCACGTCGTGCCAGACGGTCTCGCGGTTCTTCCATTGGGTCTCCTCCCCCTGCCCGACGGGGTAGCTGTCGGTCGTTGCCACGCGCAGGGCGACGAACACCTTGCCGTCCTTGTCGACGGTCTTTGCGTCCGCGCCCAGGTGCCCGTGCAGCTCGATTCGGTTGTTGATGGCCATGTTTCAATCTCCTTCTTTGGGTTTGTTATAGGGTGAAAGCACCTCGCTTTCAACCCCTGCCTCGTGGCGAACAGTGGGGGTGCAAGTGTCAACGGGAGGGGAATCACCCAGCCTGCACGGAGCGCAGCGCAGGAAGGTCGGGGACACCCGTTGACACGCGCCGGGGGCGAAGTCCCAAGCAAAAAAAAGAGGGGTAGGCCCTACCCTACCCCTCAATGCTCATTCCTCGCCGTCGCTGCCGAGGAAGTTTGGGCCGACGATGAAATCGACCGCCTTTTGCGCCTCGGCGGCGGCTTTGAAGATGAACTGCTTGTCGTCTTTGAGCTTCTTCAGCCAATGCTGCACATAGGCTGCCGAGTTGTCCTGTACGGCCTCGCGGTCAACCCCCGTCAGGCGGCACAGAAAGGACGCGCCCAGCTCCGCCACCAGCTCCTCCAACGAGTACCGCTCCGACCCGAAGCGGTCGAACTGGGCAACGCCCTCCCGGTTCAGCCGGTTGGGGTGGCCTGTCGCATGGACGGACTCGTGGAACAGCGTGGCGTAATAGGCCTCCGCGCTCTCAAACTGCTCGATGACGGGGATGTTGATGAAATCCCCGGCCAAGTCGTAGAAAGCCCGGCCCTCGTCGTGCACCAGCGGCGGCGGCGAGGGGTGGCGCGAAAGGGCCTCCTCGCAGCGGGCAATCCGCTCGTTCGGCAACAGTCGCAGGTCGTCGATTTTGAACTCGACGCCCTCGATGTCCTCGACGTTGAAGACGTTGTAGTACTTCATGAACTTCAACACCTTGGCCTCGTCCCCCATGGCGGCAGCCGCCTCATGGGAGATTGTCTGGTCGTTGGCGTCCTTGAAGACCACGTTGAAGTAGATGACCTGCTCGGCCTTCGCCCCTTTTTTGACGTGGCCGCCCAGGTCGTGCGCCTGTTTGAAGGTCAGGTAGTAGGGAACCGTGTGCGGGCTGAAGAAATTCATCCAGAGCATGTTGATTCCCCGGTAGACCTTGCCCGAGACGTAGTTCCGCGCAAGGCCGTAGCTCGACCATGTTTTGCGCCAGACGAGCTCGCCCTGTTCGAGCCGCTCGATGATGCGGTTGGTGACCACCTCGTACATGTCGGGCGAGGCGGTCTTGCTTGTTTTGCTTGCTCTTTTTTCCATTTCAGAGACTGTTTTGTGAAGAAATGCGCCTTCTTCACCAGCACCCGGTAGGGACGGGGCGCACGAAAAGACCTGGACAGGTACACGCGACAAAGGCGAAGAAGACCTGCGCAGGCTATCAGCCAAGGGAGCCTCTGAATATGAAGATTTGATGAAATTCGATGCCGCCGGGCGGCTGTCGGGTGGTTGGGTCACGGTGTCCTCACAAGGTTGGTTGAACGGGTTGAAAGCCGGTCGCTTTCTACCCCTGCCTCGTGGCGAACAGTGGGGGTGCAAGTGTCAACGGGAGGGGAATCGCCCGGCCTGCACGGAGTGCAACGGAGGAAGGCCGGGGACACCCGTTGACACGCGCCGGGGGCGAAGCCCCAAGGCTTTATCGTTCAACGTCCTTTGCCCCAGCTGCTTTGAATCCAAGTTTTTGAAGGGCTGGCAGCCATTTGTGCAGGGTATCATCGAGGCTATTTTGGGCCAAGTGTTGGCAGGCGACCCATCTTCCATAGGGCCCAGGTGGTCGTCCGGGGTTATTACCGCGCCTTAACGAAGTCGAAAAATCCTGCTGTTGAAAAGAAAAGGAGGTGGGTGCGCGTTTAAGTAAACGCGCGTTTACTTAAACTCTCATTTGCTCAATGACTTCTTTCGGAACATGAGCATTTCGTTGTAGTCCTTGTGGGGATGGTAGCGGTGGTTCTGGGGCATGACCGAAACCCCGTCGAGTGCTTCGACGAACCGCTCCGTCAGGTCAAGCCCCGTCCTGTCGTTGTCGAAAAACAGGTGAGCCTCGCTGTACCCCCGCTCTTTGATGAACTCCAGCGCGGGCTTCTCAAATGATGCCGAATTGAGGATGAGCGCGTCCCTGTCGAGGGCCTCCTGCTTCAAATCCGTCAGATAGCTCAAAAAATCCATGAACCCCTCGAAAACGACGACCCCCTCCCCTACCCGGCCCTCAATCAGGGTCAAATCCTTGCTGCCGAGGCTGCTCTTGAAATACGGGTTGCGGATTTCATATCCGCCTGCTCGGTTCTTTATCCCAATGGCATAGTAGGCCTTGCCCGTCTGCGCGTTCCGGTAAAACACCTCCTCGACGTACCTTTTGGCAATCTGGGTGTCCACCGCCCGCTCGCTGACATAGTTGAGCATTGCCTGTAGCGGGGCGGCTCGCTCAAAAACCAGTTTCGGGGCGTGGTCTTCATTTTTTTCAGGCCGGTTCTTGGGGAACGGGAGTTCCGGGTTGCCCCGCTCGGGCGGCGGTGCCGGGCGTGAAACCAGCCCGGCATAGTCGCCCAAAAAGGCCAACGCGCCCTTGACATTGGTGCCCTTGTGCCGGATGACGAAATCGATGATGTTGCCCCCGATGTCGCCGAAGTCGTTCCAAATCCACTGGCCGCCCAAGTAGGAGGTGTGAAACGACGGGACTTTTTCGACCCGAAAGGGCGAGAGATACCAAAGCTCAAAGCCATCCTTTTCCGACCGCACCGGCTGGTGGCCAAGTTTCGCCAGAACATCAGGCAAGGACAGCCTTTTTGCCTGTTGGGTGTTCATGGCCTACCTCTTTTCATACCCGGCCTCAATCATCTGGATGAGGAAGGCCTTGAGGCTCAAGCCGGCATCGAAGGAGTCGTGTTTCACCTTTCGGTACAGTTCCGGCGAAAGGTCGACGCTGACCCTGACCACCTTCTGGGCGTGAATCTTTGCGGTGGACCTCTCCACCTTTTGGGCATCGACCTCCGTTTTCGGGAGGGCGGTCGTGAGTGGCTTGGCGAGAACAATGTCCTTCAGGCCCGTCGTTTTTTTGCTCATTGGTTACCTCTCTTTAGTGAATTAAGGATGTCGTCGATCTTCCCCTGGGCCTCGTTGGCGAGGACGGTTATCTCCTCTCTGGCCTTCGCGTCCTTGCCCTCGAACACGCCGATGCCCGTGATTATCGCCTCCCGATAGGAGACACGGCTCCTCAAGGTCGTCTCCAAAACGGGAACCTCGGTCTTGGAAAGGACCTCCAAAAACTCCTTGCTCAAGTTGGTCTGGGTGATTTGATTGACGATGAAGTAGGTGGGGACTTTCTTGCCGCGCTCCTCCTCGGCATCCTTCACCCGCTCCAAAAAGTCCTGTGTCGCCCAAAGGTCGAGAAGGCTCGGCAGGATGGGGATGAAAACCAAGTCCGCCACGAGCAAAATCTTGCTCGTCATTTTGGAAAGGGACGGGGTTCCGTCAATCAAAACGATGTCGTAGTTCTGGTTCAGGGGGCGGATGTTGGCCGAAAGCTCCCGGCCATCGGAGTATCCCGCCGTGAAAATCACCGGCGCGTCCTCCGGCCGGTTAGCCGACCATTTGACGCATGACTGGTTCGTGTCCGCATCCACGATGGCCACTTTGTAGCCCATGTGGGCGAAGCAAACCGCCATGTTTTGCGTGATGGTGGACTTCCCTACCCCACCTTTCAGGCTTGCAATCGTAATTATCATCTTGACTCCGAAAGTTTTCACAAAGGTATGATAATCAGCGAATAGTAAAAGCTAATTTCCTCAAAAAAGTAAACGCGGCGTTCATTTTTTACGCTTTTGCGCTTTTACTGACACACTCTTTTACGCCATAGCGCGAAAACACTTTTACGTTTTAGCACATTAGCTATTTAGCTTTTTTACTACTTTACTACAATAATATTTTACTTTTTGGATTTTTTACTATTTTGCTCATTTACGCTTATACGCCATTACTTTTTCGCTACTTTCCTTAAACGAGCAAAATATCATTTCCTCAAAACCCCTCTTACTCAAACACGCGAATACGTAAATTTCCATGCATCGCACCTTCAGTGGAGGCCCATCGAACCCAGCGGAAACATCAACCTGAAACCGGGAGTGAAGAAAGTAGAGCAGGGTAGGGGTCAAAATGGGTTTTGTCTTCTGCGCCGACCACGAACAACAACCCCACCGACCCACCTTATATTTTTTCTTTTCAACAGTAAAGGACAGTCAATATAGGAGTAAAATATCGTTTATAGGTATATATAGGTTTGTCCTACAAACTACTCGCGCTACTTCCTACAAACTACTCGTGGATGCCCTACAAACTACTCGCAGGCATTCCTATAAACTACTCGTGGATAGTAGAGTCGGCGCGAAAACTCCTACAAACTACTCGTGGACAAGATGGGACAGTTGGCATAGCGGAAACGGGCCGATTTCAGCCCTTTTCAAGCAAAACCCTACAAACTACTCGTGGACAGTTAAGGTGCGGCAGAAAAAATCAACAGGGTAGGGCGGTCATTCTCCTACAAACTACTCGCACTTTGGGTGTCGAGTCGCGGTTATTTTGACTTGGCAGGGAGCAAGCCAGGGATTTGAAGCACCTCCTTTAGGATGGGCGGGCGCGAATTGAAAAGGTTGAACCCTTTGCCGTGAACCTCCTCGATGCGGGCATCGGGGTATTGCAAAAGGACGATTTTGAGGGTCTCGCGGAAAATGCGCTTGAAGTTGTCCATCCGGTCGTAGCCCGACCCGAACTGCTCTTTGATGTTCGCCCATGCGACAAACTCGACGCCCTTCACCCGGTGCAGCCGCTGGGCAAGCCAGGTATAGATGTCCATGGCCATCGCGTTGTGCGAAAGGGCGGCAAGGGCACGTTCGTCGAGCGGGACGGCGTGCTCCATCAAATTGCCGAAATACTTGTCGTCGAGCTTGATGGTCGAGGTCCAAAAGACCTTCTGCCGTTCGTCCTTCGGGAACCAGAGGTCGAAGGACTGCACGATGTCGAACTTGGTCTGAAACACCCGGTCGTCGGGTATCTCGAAGGCGAGGTTGATGTTCGTGGCCGAAAGCCGCCGAAGCTGCTCCTTCACCGAGAGGATGGTCTTGCCCTCGCTGTGGAGGCCGAGCTTCTTGATGAAGGCCGTGAGGCTGCTCTCCACGTCGATGATGGGGTTCTGTGTCTTGACCGCTTGGGTGTTCACATAGGCGAGGATGAGCCGCGCCCGCGCCCCGAAAGGCAGGCCAACGTCAACCCACCTGTCCTCGCGCTTGTCGAAGACCTCTCCGGCCTTCAGGAGCAGCCGCGCGTGGCCTTGCCGATAGTCCCAGTTGCGCACCTCGTCGCCGGGGTCGCGGTAGGGGAGGAAGGTCTGACAAAGAACGGAGTGCTGAAAGGCCGCATTTTCAATCTCACCCCGGTCGAGTGAAATCTGGACATGGCTTTGAACCATCCGGTTCTTGACCCGAGAGCCGTTTTGGGGATTGCCGCTTTCGGGCAAGGCCACCACGTCAAGTTTGGGCCGGGGGGCTTTCTTGCCCCCGGCCTTCGCAGGGTCGCCTTCCTCTTTGGCGGCCTCCTTAGCGATGTCGGCAAAGAGGCCCACCCCCATGATTTCTTTCAGGCTTTTTTCCATAACTTTTCAGCGAGTGTCCGTCGTTCGTTTTCAATGACCTTGGCGTAGATGCCCGCCCTGTCGGGGTACCGATGGCCGAGCCATTGCTGGATTTGGTGGGGAGGTATCTCCTTGTCGGCAGCGGCCACGCCGAAAGAGTGGCGAAGCCCCCTTGCGTTTGCCCATTTACCCCGGATGGCGGCCGCCTCCATCACCTTTTTGATGTAGTTCTCGCCCGTCCGCGCCGTGAACGGCCACAGGCACTCCCTTTTTTTCTTTTCATCAGCCTGGCACCTCTTAATCTGGTAGATGTCGTTGAGGACTTCGAGAAAGTCCTCGGGCAGGTCGATGAACCGAAAAATGCCCTTTCTGCGCTGCTGGAGCGTCTCGACGACCACGCCGCCCTTGCCAAAGTCGAAATGCTCGTGGGAAATGCCGATGACCTCGCTCAACTGCGCCCCTGAGTAGTAGAGCATTTGGCAGAAATACTTCACGTTCGTCTCCTCCAAGCGGGTAGACGCCAAGAACCTCTCCCGCTCCTCGGGGGTGAGGTAAAGCCGCTCGCCGGTGCTCGTGCTTTTCAAAGCCTGCCTCATCATGGGACAATTTTTATCATTCAAAGCAAAGGTATCCGTGCCAGCCGTCCAGTCAAGGGATTTCAGCCAAAACCAGAGAATGTTTTTCGTATTTGGCAGCGTATTTTACGAAAAGGCTCGGTTACCTTTGTTTTTGAAAGAGCCTTCCGAAACGCTTGAAAAGAAAGAGGGCAGGGGTATAACCGTTCAAAAGGGCAGTCCGTGGAAAACAAAATCGTCATTTTTCAGGAAAAGGGCATCCGTCGCATCTGGCACGGGGAGGAATGGTGGTTCTCGGTCGTCGATGTCGTCGAGGTGCTTTCCGGCTCGAACAACCCGCGCCGGTACTGGAGCGACCTCAAAATCAAGCTCAGAAAGGAGGGCTATCATGAGTTGTACGAAAAAATCGTACAACTGAAAATGCTTTCCGCCGATGGCAAAAACTACAAGACCGATGCCGTGAACACGGAAACCCTGCTTCGCGTCGTGCAGTCCGTTCCGTCGCCGAAGGCGGAGCCATTCAAGCGTTGGCTGGCCAAAGTAGCCAAAGAGCGCATCGACGAAATCGAAAACCCGG
Organism: Saprospiraceae bacterium; assembly: GCA_044227705.1. GTDB lineage: Bacteria > Bacteroidota > Bacteroidia > Chitinophagales > Saprospiraceae > JANOQP01. The sequence continues at coordinate 29,813 of JBGAWE010000001.1, read as the reverse complement.
AACTGGCCGCCAACCGCACAAGGCATTTGTACCGGGAAAAGGGCTATTCCGACGAATGGATTGAGATGCGCATGAAAAGCATCGAGGTTCGCCAGCAGGTCACCGACGAGTGGAAGGGTAGGGGAGTGAAGGAGAACGTCGAATACTCGATTCTGACGGCGGAAATTTCGCGGGCGACCTTCGGGATGACGCCCGGCGAGTACAAAAAGCACAAGAACCTGAAGCGCGAAAACCTGCGCGACCACATGACCAACCTTGAGCTTATCTTCTCGATGCTCGGGGAGGAGAACACCAAAGTCGAGGCGAGAGCCACCGACGCACAGGGCTTTGAGGAGAACCGGGCAGCGGCCGCCAAAGGGGGCGGTGCCGCCGGTGATGCGCTGGAAGCCTTTGAAAAAAGCTCGGGAAGAAAGGTCATTACCGAGGAGAACTACCTCGGCCAGATAGCGGCTGCCAAAAGGAAAGGCCTTCCCGACCCCGAAGCCCCTGAGGCTTGACCCTCCGAGGGCGGGTATATATTACAAGGCCGCTCGGCTTAAGGATAGGAGCGAGCCGACCGCAGGGAGGAACCCGTTAGGATTGGAGCGAAGCGGAATCGCGCATAACACGCCCGAAGGAAAGCCCTCCCCCCAAACAAGGTCAATAAAATTTTAGGAAACATTTGGATTTTGGGCGATGGCTTCGACTATATTTGCTCCACACAGGATGTCTTCTGTCCTGCCACTGCCTTTATGGCTTGTTTTTTATCCCGACCGATTTCCTGCCGGAGCCTAACGAGGCCCCGCTGAAGCAGGGCAACCAAAACTCATTTCACATTTTTCTATCATGGAAACGTCTATTTTTTCTCGAGAGCTCTCTCTCGAGCAGGTTGCTATTTTCCCGAAAAAACTTCAATTCATTCTCAAGTCAACCTATCTGGCCGGGGCCATCATCTGGATGGCGTTCTTCACCACACCTGTTTTGGGACAAAACGTCTCTGCATGCGATGGGTTGGTGTGTCCAGACGTTGACCTTAGTATCTTCCACTGCATACAGGGTTCCAACAAATTTTCGGAACTTACATTGCCGCAAAACAACATGTTGTTGCCTTACCCGGCTTGCTTGACCCAAGCACAACACGTTATTTTTCCCAACCTTGTCGAAGTGGATATTCCTAATTATGCCTTTGCACCTGGGTCAGAAATTATCATTTTAGGGGGAAACACTTTGATAGTGAATTCCGGGTGTAAATTGACCCTCACCAACACATATGTGCATGGTTGCTCCTCTCTTTGGAATAGCATTGTAGTGTATGGCACATTGTCCACCGATAGCGATACCAGAATCGAAGATGGCTACAAAGCCATCTTTATGACGCCTAACGCAAGCTTGTCTTGCGAGGCTACAACATTTAACGGCAATTATATCAGCCTTAATGTTCTAGGCACCATAGGCTTACACAAGATAGTGGGTTGTACTTTTTCGGGCTCGAAGCAGCTTTTGAGTCCAGTGAATGACGACCCACAAAACCTTGTCACTACTAATAAGCCTGTAGAAGGGATTCACCTTGAGGATGTGCCTATGTTCACAATTGGCAGCTCAGCTTCGTCTAATTTAAATATCTTCAAAGATTTTCAACGAGACAATAACCTTGGCACAATTGTCGGCTTGAAAAAAAACCAAGTTTGCGGCATTCACTTAGTTCGGTCTAGTGCTGTCGTTGGTCACTCGCAATTTGAAAACTTTTTACCTTATCCCACTACTCCACCTGACCCATATTTGGCTGTGGGGATTTTGAGCGGAGACTATAGTGCCACTACCTTAAGTAGCCTAACCATTAATGGCAATGGTATTGCCTCCAATTCTCCGCATACATTTCAAAACTGCTTTTCGGAAGTTGTAGCCATAAATACAGGCGTTAACATATCGAACTGTAGTTCCGAAAACTGCAACTTTGGCTTTTTGATGTTGCCAAGTCTATACAACTTTGTTCTCGTACAAGGGAACGGTTTTAGAGAACACCACAATACCGCCATTGCTTGCTACCCGTACAATGTGCTTGGGCTCCCTCAAACAATCCAATTGAACAGCAATAACATTAGCTTTGGAGGCACAACCAATTCAGCTCAAGATGCCCACTTTGGTATTCGGTGCAATACATACCCGGCTAATGCTACTAGCTGCAAAATAAACGACAACGTCATAATTGAGAATGGCATCATTCCTACATCTGGATTTTTGGGCATTCTGTTGGACGGTTTGAGCAATGCAGAAGTTAAAAATAACACAATCACGGACAACAGCGTGGCTTCCGTCAGCCCTTTCACAGGAATACAAGTTGGTAATGCTCTTGGTGTCCAAATCAAAAACAACACTGTCAACGGCAATTCGTTGCAGTACTCATTACCATCGCCATTCTTAAGTGGGTTACTTTCTGCAATGTACATCCAGCATTCAGAGAATGCTGTTGTTCAGTGCAACTCTGTCAATAATGTCAACAAAGGAATCACCATTGGGCCTGGTTTGAGCATCCCGCTTGACTTAAATTACAACACGTTTAACAGCCACGATGTTGGCTTGTACTTGGAGGAGGGAGCAATAATTGGTGTTCAGGATAGAAAAGACAATATCTGGAATGGGCCATCCGGAACAGCTGATGGATTAATCCATCTTCCAGGGTATCCAAGCCTGAATACTATTAGTACGTTAAACAAATCAGTATTTGCGATTGGAACAACTCCAGCCTATGATGTACCAGGGAATACCAGATGGGCTAACCCGCGATACATAAATGCTGGCTCGCTTAATGCACCGCTTTTGATTGATGATGTACCAATGGAGGCTTGGTTTATTCAAGCCCCCCAAACTATCCCTCAAATTTGTGGAGTCGCGCAGCCACCCAACGAAGGCTTAACCAAGCTCGATGAGGATGTAATAGAAGGAGGCATTGAATCTATCTCCGGGCATGAAGCTACGATATGGGACGCAAAGTTCCATACTTACGACCGGCTACTTCGCTTGCCAGAATTGCGTCCTGCGAATAGTACTGCTTTAGCTTGGTACGAGACCAATGCTAATACTAGTTATGCGAAACTGGCTGTAGCCTATGAAGCATCTCTCGCGTTGGGGCCAGTCACCTCCATGTTGGAGGCTACGGAAAGTTTAGAAACCAGCTTGAGTGATTTAGGCCAAAAAAATATTGACTGGGCCGCAGCAACGTCAATATCGGAAAAAGACCAAATTGAAGGATTGATGCCCGAATTAACGACAGCTGTAGCATCTGCGAGGGTAGCTTTTGATACACAACTCGCGGCTTTTACTGCATCGCAAACATCAGTTCGGCAGGTCATCCTTAACAACATTAGTGGTCTACAATTGAACAGCCCCTATGAAGAAGATTTTCGCTCTGTTATCTCAATACTGTTGGAGGCGGGTATTGCTGGAGGTAATTTGAGCACACCACAGGTTGAAGCACTTAGGACAGTTGCCGAAAAATGCCGCCTCGCAGGTGGAGTCGCGGTTGACCTCGCGCGTCAAGCTCTGAACATAGAACCGCCAATTCTTCCGATAGATTTTGACTGTGACGAGGCCGCATCGCCTCGTAGCGATGCAGTAGTGAAGAATGAAAACTTGCCCGCACTTTTTCCAAACCCCACTACAGGTAATATTAACCTGCAATGGCCTGATAAAATCGATAAGGGAGTTGTTACTGTACTTGATATATTGGGCAAGCCTTTGCACAGTTGGGAAATTGAAGACACAAAACAATTTTCAAGCGACAACCTGTCGTTGCCAGCCGGAACATATTTTTTAACAGTTTCGATTTCTGGACAAACACCGGTGGTGCTGCGATTTTCCAATATCAAGTAAGTTCTTTTCTTCCGCCCCAACCATTGGCAAGATGGTTGGGGCGTTTTTCATTTTCCATGTCATTCCGGTATAAATTCATCTTGTTCTTCCTGCTGCATTCCTGCCAATCGGTGGATGCACAAAACCACGACCATCAATGGGTGTTTGGATACAGCATAGGCAACCCTAACCCTCCTTTGGAGTCAGAATTTGGCAGGGCCATAATTGATTTCAATACAACTCCTACATCTGTTGTTAAAGCCTCTATTAAGCTAAATTTTGCTATTACAGCATCCACCCTTTCAGATTCCGTAGGACACTTGCTATACTACACTAATGGCATTCAATTAAGAAACAGCAAACACCAACTCATAGAAAATGGAGATTCATTAAACTACAGTATATGGTGGGATGGGGATGTCACATATGGCATGAATCACTACATGGGTGGGTTTTCGCTTCCATACCCCGGCCATCCAAACCAATACTTCTACTTTCATCAAGGTTACGACATATTGCAAGATTCTTTTGCGACCCATTATTTAGCTACTCCTGATTATTATACAGTAATTGACATGGGAGCGAACAATGGCAATGGCAAAGTACTGAAGAAGAATCAAAAACTATTGACAGGCAACCAGGGTTGGCCAGCAGCATGCAAGCATGGCAACGGGCGTGACTGGTGGGTTACTTTCTTTTCGCTTGACTCAACAAAACAACAAACATATCTACTTTCACCAGACGGGTTGCTTGGCCCTTTTATACAAGACATCGGCCCAGGCTTTCCGCTTCCCGAATCTGTCGGGAAGACTATATTCTCGCCTGACGGCCGTATTTATGTTCGGAACGATGCAGAGAACGGCCTAAGAATCATGGATTTTGACCGGTGTACAGGGCTGTTTTCCAATTTGCGTATTGTGCCCTATCCTCCAGAAATTTACACTTGGTCTGCTGCTTTTTCACCAAATTCGCGGTTTCTATATCTTTCGAATCCTGGAACAATCTGGCGCATAGACTTGCAAGCACCAGATATTTCCGAGTCTTTAGATACTGTCTCTCTTTTCAACGGGTACTACTGCCCAACTGCTCTATGGAAAACCCACTGTTGGCAGATGCAGGAAGGAGCAGATGGAAAAATTTACATTGCTTCCTTATCTTCAAATAGGTGCATGAGCCGTATCGAGCATCCAAATCTCCCAGGCGAAGCAGCAGACATGGCTTGGGGCAGTTTCAGTCTTCCTCGATGGAATGACTACACCATTTGTGATTTTCCAAACTACCGATTAGGTGAATACGATAACAGCCCATGCGACACTGTAAATCTTCAAAAACCCGGTGATGGTTTTGCATACACTCCTTATCGAGTAGGGGAGCTATCGACTTACCGAGGTTCAAAAAATGATTACACCATCCTTCCAATGCTTCTCGCAAAGTCAAATGAAGATGCAAGACGTGAAAAGAAGAAGTTTTTGCATCCTAAATACACATACCAAAGATACCTAGACTGCCATGACCCATCTAAAAGGCCCCAACCGGAACAGGCAGAACTCTTATTAGATGGTGATAGACATGAATAAACGGTGTTTTTTCATTTTTTTTGGCTTTTATATTGCGCCTCTTTTCGCTCAAAAATGGGACAACAATTGGCCCGGAGGACTCAATGAGTTTCACGGCTCTCCCGGTTCAGGAAATTACTTAATCCATTTCGAGAGTGGCTCTCCCAAAATAGATTCGGTTGATTTGGGAATGAACTTTGAAAGTGCCGTCGCTTCTTTATCCGATTCAACAGGCAAACTTCTTATTTACACCAATGGTTGCTGCATTTCTGCTTTCAATGGCCAAATCCTTTCAAATGGCGATGGCCTTAACCCAGGAGAGGTGCGAGATTCAGTTTGCCCTAAAAATGGGTATATCGCACCACGCGGGGTAATGTTCATACCGATGCCTGGGCTAGAAAAATCAAGAGCCATTCTACTACACATGGGCGTTCACTATGATGCCGAGAACCGGGTACTGTATGGGCCGTTCTACTCATCCATTGTGGATTTGGCCTCAAACTCCGTTATCGAAAAAAACAAAAAGTTGATTGACCTTGTCCCTGGGCCTGCACCAGTTGGCCAGAGCCTAGAAGCTTTTTCCGTCGTTCGTCATGGAAATGGCCGTGACTGGTGGGTAGTAGTGCCAGAGCTTGGCACAAACCACTATCATACTTTCCTACTCGACAAGGCTGGCATTTCAGAAAAATTGCCAGTTCAAGAAGTTGGCCCGGCATTGGGCGGCCATCGGCCTGGCTCGACGGTTTTTTCGCCTGACGGTCGGAAATATGCTCGTAGCCACAACCATGCCGTGGTCGTAATGGACTTTGACCGTTGCGCTGGGGAGTTTAAGAAGCCCATATTATTCGACAGGCCCACCATTCAATTCGGTGGGGGCGGCTTGGCATTTTCTCCTAATGGGAAACAATTGGTTGTTACTGCACAAGAAGCCGTTCTATCCGCTGACCTCTCGCTGACACAACCTACGCTCGATACAGTCTTGGGCTATCCAGTTGTGTACACAACGAGTCTTGGTTATTGTCAATTGGGCCCTGACAGCAACCTATATTTCTCTTCTATGCAGCGGCTCAAGCGGATGCCTGTACTAAAAAATCCTTTTGGCCCGCCACAGCCGACAGACTACTCGCTGCTTTCTCTGCCGGTATGGAACGTTCGCTCAGTACCATATTTCCCCAATTTTCGACTTTACGATTTTGCTGACAGCCCTTGCGACACGCTTGGCACCTCCCCTCCTGATTATGTTCATGAAATTGAAGGAGGCAACTACAATATAATGATTTTTCCAAACCCTTCAAGTGGCGACGCCTTGCTGATAATTCCAGAAGAATGGCAACGCGGAGAATTGACTATTTTTTCCAACATTGGAGAAGCGTTCTTTACCCAAAAGATAAACGATAGATTGCAAATAAACATAAACGTATCAAACTGGCCACAGAGTTTATATAGCGTGGAAATCAAAGCCCAAAACCAACGTCCTTTAAGAGGAAAATTATCGGTATTTCATTAGGCTTGAGCTTTTAAGTACTTATAAAGCGTCCTCTTGGAAAGGGAGAGTATCCGACAAATCTCCGCGACCGGCATTTTCTGGTTGTACAGCGAGACGGCCGCTGCGGCCTTTATCTGCGCCTCTTTCGTCAGCCCCGGCGGACGGCCGCCCTTTCGCCCGCGAGCGCGGGCAGACTCAAGCCCGGCATGGGTGCGTTCCCGGATAATCTCCCGCTCGAACTCGGCCATCGCCGCGAAGATGTGGAAGGTCAGCTTCCCCTGCGGGGTGGTGGTGTCGATGCTGTCATTTAGGCTCTGGAGGCCCGCGCCCTTTTCCTGTATCTCCTCGACGAGGCGTATCAAGTCGGCCAGCGAGCGGCCGAGCCGGTCGAGCTTCCACACCACGACCACGTCGCCCGACCGAAGCTGACCCAGCATCCGCTGAAGCTCGGGCCGGTCCTTGCTCGCCCCGCTCACCTGCTCCATATATATATAGGTGTCGTCACAGCCCGCCCGGCGCAGGGCATCGAGCTGGAGCGAAAGGTTCTGGTCCCGGGTCGAGACGCGGGCGTAGCCAAGTTTCATAGGAAAGCAGCACTTTCGGCAAATAAACGGTGCTGATGAAAATAAAGTAGAACTTGTTTTTGTAAACCAGTTTTTTTCTGTCGGGGGCGGGAGGTGCGCCTAGCAATTCCAAAATCGCCTCGATGTCTCCGGCGCGGGAAGACTGGAGCAAAAAAACGGAGGTTTTTGTAAACCAAGGCCTACTGCATTCACAGGCATTTTCATCGGCTTCAGAAATATTGAGCCGGTTTGGTCGCTTAGAAACGACCTTAGCCCCAATCTTCATGACTCATGAATCTCGCTCTCAAGCCCGTCTTATCTGGTCACGGGTCCTTCCAGTGTCGCGCCCTCTGGCTAAAAAAGGGGTTCGATTTTGTACAGAAACAAGGGTCTTTTTCCACGGAGTCAGCCGTTGTCGAACTTGGCGTGGGTAAGAACATGGTCGCTTCTATCCGCTTCTGGATGCGAGCTTTCGGACTACTCGACATGGAAGGCAACTTGACCCGTTTCTCAAGAATGCTCCTCTCCGACGACGGCCTCGACCCTTTTTTGGAAGATGAATTGACGCTTTGGCTATTGCATCATCGACTCATCCGAACGGGTTACGCCGCAACATACTCCCTCGTTTTTAACGAGTTGCGCCGTCGGCATCTGGAATTCGACGAAACCAATTTCATCCGCCTCGTCGAAGAAAAGACCAACAACGGCTGGCCTATATCCTTCAATGCCAACACCGCAAGGGCTGATTTCGAGGTGTTTTGCAAGCTATACATTGCCCCTGATCCAGTAACTGACCGAGAGGAAGTGCTTTCTGGCTTGCTCTCGGACCTGCGACTACTTTCTCCATGCGGAAGCCGTTCTGACCGCAAATCAGTGTTTCAAATCGCAGACACCGAGCGTGACGAAATGCCCAATGAAGCACTACTTTTTGCCTTGCTTGATGACGAGCGCATCGGCCTCTCGGTTAACTTCGATTCTATCGCTACCGGGACAGACAGCCCTGGTAGCATCTTTGCCATCAATCGAGCTGGCCTTTTACGGAAAATAGAACGATTGGCCACCGATTGGCCGAGCCTCCTCGTGTTTAGCGAGAACGCGGGGGTGCGTGAGCTACAGTTCCGTGAAAAGCCCGACTCATTCACCATCTTGAACGGACACAATAATGCCTGACTTTGCCCCATCCGTCAACCTTGTACGCGACCGAGACCGAAGGCTTGATTACCTGCCGACACCCAACACCGAGCGAATCGCCAACCAGATAGTGGCCGATTTTGGGGTGGGCTATCGCAACTTCACACTCATTGGCTCCTACGGCACAGGCAAGTCGGCCTTCCTTTGGGCACTCTCGCAAAGCCTCCGCGGTCGGGCCACCGTTTTCAATCTCGGCCCGTTGAGTGGACAGAACACAGATGTCGTCGAGGGAACCGGCGAGTTCGGTGCAGCAACGACTTTTTTTTCTAAAGCCTTCATGCCCGCTGGCGCAACTGCAACTTCGCCCGAAGAGCTTTTTGCTGAAATTTTCCACCAGTACCACATACTCAACCAAGATGGCAACGGGCTACTTGTAATCCTCATCGACGAGCTGGGCAAGCTCCTTGAATGGGCAGCTCGACACAGTCCCGAACGCGAGCTCTATTTTTTGCAGCAGCTTGCCGAGTTCGTTGGCAATCCCTCACACCGTATCCTTCTCATAACCACGCTCCACCAAAATTTCGACGCATATGCGCATGGCCTCGGTCAATCTGAACGGGTAGAATGGACGAAGGTCAAGGGTCGCTTCCGTGAAATCCCATTCAACGAACCGGTTGAGCAGCTACTCTTTCTGGCAGCAGAGCGGTTAAGCCGCGAACCACTTCTGGGAGACGCGCATTCAGGGGGAGCCTCGAAAGACTTGCCCCAAAAATGGGACGAAATGACACGGCTTTTTGAAGAAAGCGGCGCGTTTCCCATCAAGAATCCCCGAAGCCTGGCCGAAAGACTCTTTCCGCTCGACCTGTTCTCCGCTTCGGCCGCCGCTCTTGCTTTGCAGAGATACGGACAGAACGAGCGTTCACTATTTTCCTTTTTGGAGGGCGAGGAAGGACTTGGCCCTCGCCGCTTCGACCGGAGGGGCAACCCTTTTTTCAACCTCGCCAACTTACACGACTACCTCATTTGGCACTTCGGCACCCACCTCGCCTCGCCAAATAACACCGACCGCCTAACGTGGGCGGCCATCCGCAGCTCGCTCGAGCGAGTTGATGGCACAATCCCCGAAGAGCATGGGGCCGACTGCCGCAAATTGGTGAAAATAGTGGGCATGCTCCAACTTTTCACGTCCTCTGGGGTCAAGCTAGAGCCTAGGCTCTTGCACTCATATCTGAAATTATGCTGTTCGATAGAGAACCCAGAAACCCGGCTCGCGCTGTTGCAACGCGCTCAAATCATACACTATCGAAAGTATGCGGGACGCTTTGTTCTATTCGAAGGCACCGACCTCGACCTCGACGGCGAGCTGCTCCGAGCCTCCGACCGTGTAGGCGAGCTTTTGGACATGGCCACGCTGCTCAACCGCACATTTCTGTTTGAACCGGTCTTTGCCCGCGAACATTTCTTCCGAACCGGAACGCCTCGCGTTTTCGAGTTCAAAATCGATGCACTGCCAACCAAAAAGCTTGTTCCATCGGGCGACATCGACGGATTCGTTCAACTCGTCTTCAACGACCAATTGATAGAAGCGGATGTTGCAAAAGCGTCTGCCGAACAGAGAGAGGCAGTCCTATATGGCCTTTTCAAGAACCCAGTCTCCGTCCGGCAGCGTCTCTTTGAAGTGGAACGGGCTAAAAAGGCCATTGAACAGGTTCCGGTGGAAGACCTGGTCGCCCGGCGAGAGCTTACCGCAATACAAAGGCATCATGAAAACCTACTCGAGCATAGCGTCCGCGATCAGCTTTTCTCAGAAAAAAGCGAAGTGTCTTGGTTTTTCAACGGCAGCCTCGTTAGGCTCGGCAACCAGCGGGTTTTCAATCGGATGCTTTCCGAAATCTGCCGCTCGGTCTACCCCAGTGCGCCCGTTTTCAGGAACGAACTGGTCAACCGTACTAAACTCTCCTCGCAAATCCAAACAGCAAGACGGGCCTTTCTAAAGAAAATGACCAGCTCTTGGGACGACCCAGAGATGGGCCTCGGCGGCGACCGCTTCCCGCCTGAACGGGCAATATATCTTTCTTTGTTGAAAGAAATTGGTCTCCACCCCAGCCCTCAAAGCCCCTCCGAGGTCACACGCCCGGCAGCGGGAAGCTCCTTCGAGCCGCTGTGGGACTTCTGCGAAAGCTTCCTAGAATCGACCAAGACAGGCCGCCGACGGCTCTCCGAGCTGACCGGCTCGCTCGGCAGGCCGCCTTTCAAGCTCAAACAGGGGCTGGTCGATTTCTGGCTGCCAACCTTCCTTTTTTTGAAAAGGGACGAATTCGCCCTCTTCGGCCCAACAGGTTTCATCCCCGCGCTGACGGACGACACGCTCGACCTCGTCGTCCGAAAGCCGTCGGACTTCGAGGTGAAGTCATTCGACGTTGTGGGCGTGCGGCTGGAGGTGTTCCGGGCCGTCCGTCGGTTCTTGAGCCAAAAAGAGGCCGACAAACCAGGCAAGGAGGCGTTTGTTGAGACCATCAGACCCTTTTTGAGCTTCTACCGCTCACTGCCCGATTACTCCAGGCACACCCGACGGCTGAAAAAGGAGAGCATCGCCGTGCGTGACGCCATAGCCCGTTCGAAGGATCCAGAGAAGACATTCTTCGAGGACCTGCCCGCTGCGCTCGGCACCTCGCTGACCGAGTTGAAAACGTCAGAGGCCGCCGTTGAGGCGTTCACGAAGCGACTGGAGGAGGCGGTGCGGGAGCTGCGCTCGTGCTTCGGGATGCTTGCCGAGCGGTTCGAAGGCTTTTTGCAGGAGGCTGTTTTTTACGAAAACATTGAGTTCACTAAATTCCGCGAACGGTTCAGCGAGCGGTTCGGGGCCATCCCGCAGCACCGGCTGCTACCGCATCATCGGACGTTTTTACAGCGTGCTTTTTCCGAACTTGACAATCGCGAAGCTTGGCTTAGCTCGCTGGCACAAGCGGTTGTCAGCAAACCGTTGGAACAGTTGTGCGACGAGGAGGAGCCGCTTCTCTTCGACCGCCTCAAGCAGACAGTCCTGGAGCTCGACAGCCTCGCCCCTCTCGCTGCCTCGGGCGCGGACGATGAGAAAGACGAGGTCTTCGGCCTCGAGATTGCTTCCTTTGAGGCCATCGAGCGACAGATAGTGCGTTTCCCGAAAAAGAAAAGGGCACAAATTGACCACCTTGTGGCCGACTTGCGCGCGCGCCTCGGTGGCGACCGAACGCTCGACATCGCCGCGTTAGCGGGACTACTGAAAGAGCTTCTCAAAAAGAAATGACCAAAAAAGTTAGGCACGTTCTGGGCATCTCGGGCGGCAAGGACAGTGCCGCGCTGGCTATTTACCTCAAGCAGCGACACCCCTCGCTCGACATCGAGTATTACACCTGCGACACGGGCAAGGAGCTGGAAGAGACTTATCAGCTCGTGAAGCGACTGGAGGGATATTTGGGGAAGGAAATCGTGCGCTTGAAGGCCGCGCCAAACAGCCATCAAGACCCTTTCGACCACTTTCTGGAAAAAAAGGGTGGCTACCTGCCCTCCTCCAACATCCGCTGGTGCACGCGAGCGTTGAAGCTAGACCCTTTCGAGCAGTGGGTCGGCGATGCTCAGGTTGTCTCCTACGTCGGCATCCGGGGCGACGAGGAGCGCGAGGGCTACATCTCGACGAGGGCCAACATCCAGTCCATCTTCCCCTTCCGCCGAAACATATGGAGCGAGGACGTCATCGCCAAAGCCCTCGCCAACGACCGCCGCGAGCAGATGCTCGACCTGTCGAGCGGCGCGTTTTTGGGCGAACGGGCAGCCCGCTTCCTCGAAGTGCTGGGCAGGCCTGTCGAACCGGACTTTGGCCGAGCGCAGAAGCTGTTATCGCTACTCGACCTCGACACGATGGGCTTCAACCGGCTGGTCTTCGCTTTTCTGAAAACAACGGGCTATCCGCTGGCACAGGAGGCCGACTTCCCGCTGCTAGACAACGACGAATCGCTCGACCGCGAGGACATCTTCAAGTTGCTGCGCGAGAGTGGTGTGGGGGTGCCGGACTATTATGAGAAGCTGCCGGTACAAGCGGGCGGGCAAAAGGGCCACTACGCCCGCAGCCGCTCGGGCTGCTATTTCTGTTTTTTCCAGCAGCGAATTGAATGGGTCTGGCTCCTTGAGCGGCACCCCGGCCTGTTCAAAAAAGCGATGGAATACGAAAAGGACGGCTACGCATGGAGCAACAAGGAGAGCCTCACCGAGTTGAGCCGCCCAGAGCGCGTCGAGCAAATCAAGCGAGAGCACCTCGCAGCGGAGGCGGGTAAGGCCATTAAAAAGGCCGCCAGCTCGCCCTACCTCATCGACAAAATCGAGGAGGAGGAGGAGGAGGGCTGCTTGGCCTGTTTTCTTTAAAAGAACGCCGTCATGGAAACAAACCGCGACGAAATCCTCCGCCAGATGCGCGACTTGGAGCGCGAGCTGGAGCAAATCGACAAGGACAAGGTCAAGTTCACCATCGACGCAGGCCTAATCGATCGGCTGGGTCGCGAGTTGGTTGGAAAGCAGGAAACGGCCGTCAGCGAACTGGTCAAGAACGCCTACGATGCCGACGCAACCGAGGTCGTCCTCTCCTTCATCGACTCCGACGGGGCGGGCGGCACCCTCACCATTGAGGACAACGGCCATGGTATGGACATGGCCTCGCTGCGCAACGGCTTCATGCGCATCTCCTCCACCGACAAGGTGCACTCCCCAGTCTCGCCGCGCTTCAAGCGCAAGCGGGCCGGGCGCAAGGGTATCGGCCGCTTCGCCACCCACCGACTCGGACAGCGGCTGGTCATCACGACGCAGGACTCCTATTCCGAAACCGCCCTGCAACTCGTCATCAACTGGGCCGACTACGCCATCGACAGCGACATCCAGACCATCGCCAACAAGGTGAGCGAGGTGCCGAAGACCAAGCCGCAGGGCACTACACTGACCATCGAGAACCTGCGCGAGGGGTGGACGTTGGCCGAGATTCGGCGGGTGTTCCGGTATGTCGCAGACTTGTTACAGCCGGCTTATTTATCGGACAGGCTTAAAAAGAGTGAAGTTGTTTTTGCCTCGCAAGAAGACGAGTCCTTTTCGGTGAAGTGCCAAAAGGTGTCGGGCGGCATTGTTGAGATTGTGTCGGATATTGACAAGACCTTTTTCGAGAAATCGCTGGCGTTCTTCGAGGGGTTCGTAGACCAATCGGGCGAGGGTTATTGTTCGATTGAAAGCCGGAGTCTCGGACTGAAGCCACTGGACAACCTGATGGTCATCGAGCCTGAACGATATTCGGGCGGCCGTTTCAAGTTTTTGGGAAAGGCGAACGTACATTTCAAGGCCTACTACTTCATATACAACCGAATCGACTATTATGAGGGGGAGGGATTTGGCATAACCACTTCGGAACTCAAACAGGCTAACGAGTTTGGGAACATTGCGGGAGGCATTCGACTTTATCGAAACGGGTTCCGGGTACCTCCATATGGAGTGATTGGGGATGATTGGCTCGACATCGATATGCGCTACACATCCTCGGGAGGGAGGGACGTGATTCCTTTTGCGAACAAGAACGTTTTCGGTTTTGTCGAGATTCTGGACGAAACGGGTCAGATGTTCGAAGAGACTTCCAGCCGCGAAGGGCTTTTGAACAACGACTCCTTTGAGGACTTGAAGGACTTTCTCAAAAGTGCTTTCCAAAGTTGCCGCCGCCGTCTCGAATCGACGGTCGAGTTCAGGAAAAAGCGCGAACAGCGACAAAAACGAATCGACGACGACAAGACACAAAAGGAACGGTTACGGCAATTGCGGCTTTTCATCGAGGAAACAACGGCTTCCGGCGATGGCAGTAAAAACGAGAAAACGGCCGAAAGCAGTTTTAACGTCAAAGAGCTAAAAGAGACGGTCGATGAAATCGAGCGCACGCTGGAAGAACAGCTTGACGAGATTGCTATGCTGCGGGTGTTGGCGGGGATGGGGCTGTTCATTGGGGAGTTTGTACACGAGTTCCGACATTATAGCCCTGCCTTTGATGGCGACCTCAACGCACTAGCACAACTGGCACTCGACGAGCGGATGCGGGAAATCGCCGGGGCACTGCGCGAGAACTTCGACACTTTTAAGCTATACGCTTCATATTTCGACGAGACGGTACAAGAGAACACCAGCCGTGCGCGGCGAAACATCAGCATAAAAGAGGTCGTCCAAAAGTTCATCCGCAACATCAACCGTAGCGAGAAGCGCAGGGCCATCGACATCGAGGAACAATTCGTGGGCAACGACCTGTTGACGCTGCCCATGCATCCCTCTGAATGGGTGTCCATCTTCCTCAACCTCTACTCTAACTCGCTTAAGGCCATCGCCAGAGCGAGGGTAGAGGGCAAAATCCGCATCGCCGCGCGAGAGGAAGGGGCAATTGTTGCCGTCGAGTTCTCCGACAATGGGAACGGCATTCTAGACGAGGACCGCGAGCGCATTTTCCGCCCTTTTTGGACAACCTCGATGCCCGCCAGCCGCCGCACACCGCAGGAGGGGGAGTTTGTCGGCTCCGGTCTGGGGCTGAAAATTGTGTCTGACATCGTGCAGTCCTACGGTGGTGAAATCTCGGTCGCCAGCCCACCACCGGGCTTCAAGACCTGCATCCGAATCGAGCTGCCAAAAGCGACCGACGAGCAAATCGAAGCATACTATGGCTAACCAGTTTTTGTACATCGACGACATGCCTGTTCAAGGGGCAAGCATCGTGCGCCACCTCAACTCCGACGAGTTGGGAATCAAAATCACTGTCCACGAGCCGCAGTCATGGGACGAGGTGATTGACTATATCCGAAACAACTCGGCCGGGTTCGACGGCATATTGATAGACTGGAAACTCGGCAAAAAGGTCGGCTCGGATGCCGAGACTCTTGCCCAAAACATCCGTGCAGACGTTTCTCAAAAGAAGGGCTTGAAAAAGGATTTGCCAGTCATGCTCTGCTCGACCGAGCAGCAATTTCGGGAAAGGTTCCGAAACGACGACACCTCGCACGACCTGTTCCTCGCCATCTACACAAAGGACGAGTTGGCCAACCAAGCCCCGCGCGTTGCCACCGAGATGAACGCGCTGGCCGAAGCCTTCAAGACCGTCCAAGCCGCGGGAGCGCAAGCCAATGCGGCCAGTCTCCTCGTGCCGCCGCAAGGCTGCGCCATCGACTGGCGCATCGAGGAGCAAATTGGCAATTTGGTTGAAAAAAGCATCCCGCACAACATCATCCGCTTCATCCTGCGACAGGTCGTCGGAAAGCCCGAGCCGCTCATTGACGAGCATATTTTGGCCGCGAGACTTGGCATCGACACCGAAAAATCGGAAGACTGGCCAAAGCTGTGCGACGATTGGCTCACGGGGTTTCAGTACACAGGCATTTTGAGCGGCGGCTGGAAAAGGTGGTGGGCCGCTGGTTTTATGGACTGGTGGAAAAAAGAGGTTCATCCTTCCAGCCCCCAAAGCCGACAGGCCAAGCAGCGCGTAAAAGAACTTGTCCAGAAAACCAGGTTGGAAGGGCTGGTCGCCGCCAAGCCCCAAAAGCACTGCAGCGGGTCGGAATTTTGGACGGCCTGCGTCATCAACCACCGACCGCTCGACCCCATCGACGGGTTCCCCATCATCGGCGAGGAGCGCGGCGAATGGCAGGACCGGCAGTACGTGTCCCCAGCCGCCCTTCTCGACCGGTTCGAGGATTTCAAGGTGAGCGGCTTTCGCATCGACCCTTACTCTAGAAACAGATGGCAAAGCCTCCGAAACAGCCTGTAAAGGCAAAAGCACCCTCGGCTGTTGCCAGCGACATGGCGGCCGAACTCCTGCAACTCAAAGCCCTGCTCGTTAAATATTTGAGCTTGCTGGTTCAGGACGCCGGGCTTATCGACCGAGCCGTTCTCAAGCTGCAACAACCGAGGAACGAGGTTTGGGAATACGATATGGAAAGATTGACATTCCAAGACCTGAACTTGGAAAGAGGCAGAGTGGAAGAAAACGCCTCTGTGGAATTGACCATTGAAATCAGCGGCCCTTGTAAAACATCCGAGGAGGCCGATATGCTCAAGACGTTCTGCTTGCGCTTCGTTCTTAACGTGCGACAGGGAAAGACGCAAAAACGGAGTGCCTTCCGCTTCGAGCGGCATCTGTGTTCAGATGGCGATGGCGAGCCGGAGTTCGCCCACCCGCTCTACCACTTCCAATACGGCGGCCGCGAGTTGACCGAAGACGATGATTTTGACAAGGGCCAAGTCTTCTTCCCCGATGCCCCGCGCCTTAAGCACCCCCCGATGGACTTGGTGCTGGCCGTCGATTTCGTACTGAACCAGTTCTATTCGCGCGACCGAGCCGAGCTGGGCGCACTGTTTGGCGATACTGGCTATAAGAAGCTTGTCGAGAAGGCCCGGGAGCGTTTCTGGAAGCCATACTTTCTAGGAGTAGCGGGCAATTTCATATTGGTGAATCATAAAGGGCAAACACCCCCAGACAATGTGAAAAGTGCTTTTTCCAAAAACCTATTCCGCTGGAGGCCTTGAATTTAGCAAATCAGGAGGCATGAATCAAATCGTTAAGTTGTCTGGTAGCTCGGTTTTAATACAAAACAGCCTAATAGGTTAACAGTTGTTATCCTCTGTCTTTTCCTCTCGGCATACACCAGTAAACACACAACAAAATTGCATCATTCCAACTCCGTCCGCTTAAACAGGACACTCTCGGCCTTCAACCTCTACATGGACAAGGTCAGCTCCACCTGCACCGAGGCCGCGGACTTGACCGACGCGGACGCGCGGGCGTTCGCCGCCGACCTGCGCCAGAACACCGCCCCCGGCAACCATTTCTACATCGGCGCGAAGACCACCTCGATTGATATTCCATTCCAAATCAATGCGCAGGAATACCTGCCGCTGGGCGGCATCTTCACCGCCGACGAGTACATGGAAATCGTCCACCCCGACTACCTCGTGGACTATCTGGAATGGGCGTTGGCGGCCTACGCCTGCTTGATCGCCGGGGAGCTTGCCCCGATAGTGAAGCCGCTCAAGGTGTCCTACCGCATCGAGTTCCCGGCGATGCTCAAGAACGGCCGCTACCATTGGATGCTGATGGAGGCCATACCTTTTCAGGTGGACAGGAACGGCATCATGCTCACGCACCTCAACAAGTACACGCCGCTCCGGGCCTTCGAGGGCGGTCCGAAACGGGAACTTTCCGGGGAGCTATGGGAAGGCTCATTCCTGCGGCCCGACTGGACACGGCTGCTCCGAAAGGAGCGGCTGACCCACGCTTACTTCCTGCTCACGCCAGTCGAGCGGGAAATCATCGACCTTCACCACCGCAACCCGGCGTTCAAGAACAGGGACATCGCGGCAGCGCTCGGCAAGCAGGAAAACAACGTCGAGCGCCACCAAAAGAACATCATCGCAAAGGCCAAGGAGAGCTTTCCCTCGCTCGCGCCCGCCAGCATCAAGGAGTTGGTGGCCTTCCTCGAACCCTATGGCTACTTCGACGACGCGCCGGTGACACGCTGATTTTTCGTAATTCGTGCGGTAACTTTTTCCCTTTGAAACGGTAATTTCGGGAGCGGCCCTCTCGTCTAACCTTTGCCCCCATGAAACGGCGAGGCTGCCGCCCTCCTTGAAGGCGAGGCCCCCCTGCCGTTCCCGCTCAAAGCAACCCAATCAATTTTTCTGGAAAGTACCCGAGACAGATGCCCCGGCGGCATCGAGCCACTGCTTTGTCCAATTCTTCACCAACCACACCATATATAATGGGTAAAAATCCCTCTCCCAACCCCGCCCGCCGCCTGCTCCTCGACTTCGGCGGACACGGCCACCCCGGCGACGCCTTCACGCTGCGCGACTCCTTCGAGAACGTCTTCATCGCCGGTTCCACCGGCTCGGGCAAGACCTCCGGCTCCGGCTATGCCATCGCCAGCGCGATGCTCGACAGCAGGAAGGTCCCCGACAGCGACAAGGTTGGGATGCTCGTCTTCCTGTTCAAAAAGGGCGACAGCCAGGACTGGCTCAACTGGGCGGGGAAGCTCGGCCGCGAGAAGGACATCATCCACGTCAGGGCGGGCGACGGCGACGTGTTCAACCTGCTCGAACGCTACCAAGACGCCGAGCCAATCAACGCCGTCAACGCGCTGATGAACATCAGCAAGCTCTCCTCCACCGGCAGCAACCACAAAGGCTCAGAGCTTTTCTGGGAGGTGGAACAGCAAAAGCGGCTCGACCGCCTCATCCGGCTCTCGCAACTGGCCGACCTGCCGCTCAACATCGCCACGCTCCACAAAATCCACGTCTCCGCGCCCGTCACGGCCGAACAGGTCGCCGACGAGGAGTTCCGCAAAGGCTCGATGTGCTGGCAACTGCTGGCGAAGGCCGCCGAGCGCGTGGGGCTGGGCAACCCCGGCTTCCAACTTGTCGAGGACTATTTCGTGCGCGAGATGCCGTGGCTCGCCGAGGAGACCGCGTCGAGCATCCGGGCGATGGTCTCGGGGGTGCTCGAGCCGTTCGTCTCCTCCTCGATGCTCAACCGGATGTTCTGCGGCCAGTCGCAACTGAAGCTGGAGGACGCCTTCACCGGCAAAATCATCCTGCTCGACATCCCTGTTCAGGTTTACGAACACGTCGGGCGCATCGCGCAAATCATGTTCAAGTACGCCTTCCAAAAGGCGGTCGAGCAGCGCGACCTCGTGCGCCATTCCAACCCGCTCATCTTCTGGCAGGACGAGGCGCAGGCCTTCCTCACCCTGCACGACCACGCCTTCATGAGCACCTGCCGCAGCAGCCGCGCCGGGAGCGTCCTGCTCTCGCAGAACATCTCGAACTTCTATGCCGCGCTCGGAGGCGGGCCACAGTCGGAGGCGCAGGTCAACAGCCTGCTCGCGCTGTGCAACACGAAGATTTTCCACGCGAACAACGATTTCGTCACCAACGAATGGGCGGCAAAGACCATCGGCCAGGGCATCCGCAACCTCTCCTCCGTCGGCGTGTCGCGGGAATCCCGCTCGGCGACGAGCAGTCAGCAGATACACTTCCTCGTCGAGCCGCGCCAGTTCTCCATGCTGCGCAACGGCGGCGAGGAGAACGAGTTCCTCGTCGACGCCATCATCACGGGGGTGGGCCGCACCTACTCGACGAGCCACAACTTCATCCCGACAACTTTTGAACAGCCCTTCGCCGCTTGAGCGGGGGGCCATTTTTTAACCATAAAATTTTCACGCGATGCAACAACAACACAACCGAAACCAAGAGGAGATAGTCGGCGACGCCCTCGCCGACGGCCTCACCGGCGGCTGGTACTCGGCGGGCAAGGGGCTGTCCATGATGATGGCCAAGCTCTTCGCGGCCAACACCTACTCACTGCTCCACCACCGCTTCGGCACCCGCTTCATCACCGTGAGCACCGTCTGGTGGAACCTGTTCTTCATGGGCATCTTCTACTTCGCGGCAGGCGACACGGGGGGCAGGGTCCTCTTCAAGTACCACATGATGCTCGTGGTCGGGGCCTGCATCTACCACATGGTCGAGGCACGGCGGAACCTGCGCAGCGAGAGGAAGGGCAAGCGTCGGCACAGCCTGTTCATCGGGGAGAGCCTGTTCGTCGTCCCTGTCGCCCGGCTGATTGTCGCCCTCAAACTGGAGAACGCGCCCGTGCTGCGGCTGCTGACGGACTACGGGTTCCAGAAATACGTCGAGCCGGGCTTCTGCTTCCTCCTCGGCATCGCCCTCACCGCCTGCGGCCTCCCCGCCAACGGCTTCTTCCTCATGCTCTGCGGCGTGTCCATGTTCAGGCTGTTCACGGGCATCGAAAAGGCCAACGCCGACGCCAAGCAGCAGCTCTGGGACGCGCAGCACGAGGGCGAGGAACTCGAAGAGGCGCAGGAGGAACCGGGCAGGCAGGCCCGCCCCAACCGGGTCAGGCGGCCCGTCGGGTGACCCCGGATTTCGCGAAAAACGATTTCATCACCGGGGGCGGGCAACCGCCCCCACCACATTTTTTCTATCATGGAAAACAAGCTCTCCGCCGAGAAGCAGGCCGAAGCAAAGGCCATCGGCGAAAACCTGAAAGCGCAGGGTGTCCGCGTGGACAACACACCACCGTCGACCACGCCAACCAACACGCCCAACATGAATGCCAGCACCGGCGGCAACACCACCGGCGGCATCCAACAAAACTACCAGCCCTCCATCCCGCAAAAAAGCAGGGCGAAAACGAAGGGCCGAAGCCTCTGAACACTTGCCGCCGCGCCGCTTTTCTGCTATGCTGAAAGCATGGAAAAACCCGCCCTGTCCATGTTCGATGTCCTCGTCGATGCCCAAATCGACGACCATCGGGCATGGGCAAAAAAGGGCGACTTCCGGGCGATGGTCAACCTCGCCGGACACCTCGCGGACGGCAACAAGACCCGTCGCAACGAAAAGCTGGCCCTCGAAATCATCGACCACGTTTTGGGGCGGCGGGCTGAAATTCCATCAAAGGACATCCTCCTGAACGCCCTCGACTGGAAGGCCCGGCTCGTCGAAAAGGACGAGGAAGCGCAGCCGGTCTTCGTCGAGTACATCCGCGAGATGACCCAGTGGCCTGCTGAGAAATGGGAACTCGAACGCCTCGCCTTCGCCATTGAGTGGCTCGAAAGTCACCCCTTCGGCAGCGAATCCGCCGACTGAAAAACCCGCCCTTTCCGGCCGGGCGCGTCCAAAATCCAGTTTCTTTTTCCGGTCCAACGAGCGAGAGGGCGGTCGCCCCGCCCTCTCCCCTGTGGCAGTTCTGCACCCATTTTCCGCAACCTCACCGCTCGCGCCGTCCGAGAGCTTTTGCCTCTTGCCAAGCCCTCTAAAGCACAGTTTAGACGAGATGCCTGTAGGTTAAAATTCTTGAATACGATTGAAGGGAAATGCTCCGCATCACACCATCCACCAACGCGGCGGGAGCGGCCAAGTACTTCGACGAGGGCCTGCGCCGCGCCGACTACTTCGCCGCCGAGGAGCATTCCATCGGGACATGGGGCGGGCGAGCTGCCGAGCGTCTGGGTCTGTCGGGCGAGGTGAACAAGGAGGACTTCGTCGCCCTCTGCCACAACACCAGGCCCGACGGCTCAAAGCTCAACCCTCGCCACTCGGAAAGCCGAAAGGTCGGGTACGACTTCACCTTCTCCGTCCCCAAGTCGGCGAGCGTCGCCTATGCCGTCACCGGCGACGAGCGCATCCGGCTGGCCTTCGAGCAATCCGTCGAGGAGACGATGGCCGAACTGGAAAAGGACATGAGGACGCAGACCGGGCAGGGCAAGGACAAGGCCCACGCAGTGACGGGCGAGATGGCCTGGGCAAGCTTCACCCACCGCACCAGCCGTCCCGTCGACGGCATCCCCGACCCGCACCTGCACCGCCATTGCTTCGCGCTGAACACAACCTGGAACGAGGCCGCCGGGCGATTCCAGGCGGGCGAGTTCGGCCCCATCAAACAGGCCGCGCCCTATTACGAGGCGGCCTTCGATTCGCGCATGGCGCACAAGATGCGGGGGCTTGGATACGAGGTCGAGCGGCGGGGCCTGAGCTGGGAGGTCAAGGGCATGGAAGACGACCTGCTGCAAAAATTCTCGCGGCGCACCTCGCAAATCGAGGAGACGGCATCCAAAGAGAAGGCCGCGAACGGCGGTATTTCGGCAAAGCAGAAAGAGAAGCTCGGTGCGCTCACCCGCGCCAAAAAAGCGGCGGGCGAGACATGGGACAAGCTGCGCGAAATCTGGAAAAGCTGGCTCACGAAGGACGAGGCCGACCGCATCGAGCGCAGCCGGGCGGAGGCGGCTGTTGAAAAGAAGAACGTCGAGGCGGGCGAGGCCGTGGAACGCGCCCAGCAACACCTGTTTGAGAGAAAGAGCGTCGTGAGGGAACACCAGTTGAAGGCCGAGGCCCTCAAACGCGGCTTCGGCGACTTCCTGCCCGAGGATGTCGAGGCCGCCATCGACGGGGGACGCTTCCACCGGCAGGAAGTGGGCGGCCAGCAACTCGTCACCACCGAGGAGGCCGTGCGGGAGGAGCAGCGGATGCTCGCGCACCTGCGCGAGGGGCGCGGCAAGGCCCAGCCCATCAACCCCGCCTACGAGCCGAAGGACGAGCGGCTCAACGACGAGCAGCGGGCCGCCATCCGCCACGCGCTGACCGACACCGGCACCGTCACCCTCATCTCCGGCGGGGCGGGGACGGGGAAGACCACGCTGGTCAGGGAAATCCGCGACGGCATCGAGGAGAAGGGGCTGCCCTTCGTCGGGGTCGCGCCCTCGGCGGCGGCCTCGCGGGGCGTGATGCGCGAGGAAGGCTTCGACAAGGCCGACACGCTCGCGCAGCTCCTCGCCAGTGAAAAAATGCAGCAACAGGCCCGAAACGGCGTGATATGGGTGGACGAAGCAGGGCTCATCGGAAACCGGGACATGAACCGCCTCTTTGAAATCGCCAAACAGCAAAACGCCAGGCTGCTCCTGACCGGCGACACACGGCAGCACTCCTCGGTCGCGGCGGGCGACGCGCTGCGCATCCTCGAAGAAGAAGGGGGGCTGAAGACCGCCCGAGTCCGGCAGATTCAGCGGCAGAGCGGCAACCCCTTCTACAAGAACGCGGTGCAGCTCGCGGGAGAGGGCCGGGGCGACGCAGCCCTGTACCAGCTCGACCGCATCGGCGACGTGGTGGAAATGGCCGACGACCGCGAGAGGCTCGGCCGCCTCGTCGACGACTACGCCGAGGCGACCAGACAGGGCAAGTCCGTGCTGGTCGTCTCGCCGACCCATGCCGAGGGCCGCGAAGTGACCGAGGCCCTGCGCCAGCGGCTGCAATCGGAGGGGCAGGTCGGGAAGGAGGAGCGGCCGTTCACCCGGCTCGAGGGCACCAACTGGACGGAGGAAAACAAGGCCGATGCGTGGAGCTACCGGCAGGCGCAAGGCCGCGAGCTGGTGCTGGAGTTCCACCAGAACGCGCCAGGCCACCAAAAGGGTGAACGCTGGAAAATCGCCGCCGACCGCTCCCCCGCCCTGCCGGGCGTCTTGGCGGCCACCGACATGAAAGGCACCGATGGCGAGATCCCCCTCGACAAGTCCGGCCGCTTCACCGTCTACCGCCAGGAAAAAATCAGCCTCGCCCAGGGCGACAAGATCCGCGTCACGAAGGGCGGCCAGACCCGCGAGGGGACGCGCGTCAACACGGGCGACACCTTCACCGTCAAGGGGTTCGACCGCGACGGCCACCTGCGGCTGCACACCGGCAAGACGCTCGACCGGGACTTCGGCCACATCGCCTACGGCTACGCCACCACCTCGCACAGCTCGCAGGGCAAGACGGTCGACCAGGTGTTCATCGCGCAGTCGAGCAAGTCGCTCCCCGCCTCCAGCCAGCAGCAGTTCTACGTCTCCATCTCGCGCGGCCGGGAACGCGCCCGCGTCTACACCGACGACAAAAAGGCCCTCGAACAGGCCGTTAAACAGGACAGCCAGCGGATGACGGCCCGCGAAATCGCCAACCGCTCGCGGCTCCAGCGGGCGCAGGTTCAGGCCAAAGAGGCCGCCGTCGCCCGGCAGAAAACCGCCAACCAAGCACAAAAAGACCATGCAAAAAGAAGAAACCTATAACCCGTCCCTGCGCTGGAGCGAAAAGGCGGCGGGGGAAAAGGAGGACGGGAGCCTCCACGATGCCTCGTTCTACACGCTGCTGCGCCAGCCGACCGAACGGGTGGACTACCTCTGCTTCACCCTGAAGAACGGTCGGCAGCACATGGTCTCGGCCTCCGACATCACCGAGATGTGCCACGAGCCCGGCTCCTCCATCGTCCTCTTTTTCCATGCCGGAACCGTCCACATCGAGGGGCGCAACCTCGACGCGCTGTTTGGCCATTTGCAGGACAGGCGGGTAAAAGAGGTGAGGGAGTTTTCGGACAGCCGCGAGACGGTGCTCAACACGGACGCCCTGTTCGTCAGCCGCATTGCCTTCGATTCGGAGAACCTGCGGCGGGCCGGGATGTGATTCTCCTCTCTACTGCGCGGTGGCCTTTGGCGCGTTCCTGTGGTATGGATGTGCCGAAAGGAGGCCGTCATGCCAGAAAAACCCCTTGTCCACGGCATTTTCTCAGTCTACCCCAGCGAGGAGGCGCGGAGCTTCAAGGGTGCGGACACCCACCCCATCGGCCTCGAACTCGTATTCCACAACGACGGGCCGGGCGGCGAGTTCGCCCGAAGGCTCCAGTCGACCATGGCC
The DNA here is from genome assembly GCA_044227705.1 of Saprospiraceae bacterium. Taxonomy (GTDB): domain Bacteria; phylum Bacteroidota; class Bacteroidia; order Chitinophagales; family Saprospiraceae; genus JANOQP01. The sequence goes on along the minus strand of JBGAWE010000001.1, from coordinate 4,977 downwards.
AAGATGCCGCTGTCAGAGGCCATGCTCTTTCGGACGGCCCCGGTGGCGGAAGAATCGATGATTGGCTTCGACTGCTTTTTCAAGAACACCGACGCGCTGCGAAAGGCCCTCTCCCCCGCCCTCGACGGCCTCGGCCTCTACCTTGCCGACCAGCACCGCGCCCTGCCCAAAACCGCCCTTTTCGACGCTTCACGGAAAATCATGGCCGCAAGGCAAGAAGCCGTTTTGTGCTAAACAGGTAGATGAGGGAACACATGAAAATATGGAAAGAACATTACCGCGCACTCGAACGTCTGGTTCCCAATCTCGGCTCCATGCACTCCGGCGAGCGGGTCATTTTACAGGCACCCGAATGCCTCGACTTGGAGTTTGACGTCACCCACCGCAACGAGGATGGCGCATTCGTCGCTTTGAGCCGATGGTTTGAGCATCCGTCGGGAGACGTGTTTGTCGACGGCGGAATGGAGATGACCATCGACTACGCGAAAAAGGAAGCGCGGCCCGTTTCCGTTCAGCCCCCCATGTATGACGAGGCTGGCTGCGTCCTGCCCCCTCTCGACAAAAGCCCGGACGAGGCTTTGCGCGAATGGCTGAACACGTTGAACAAACTCAAATTCAAGGCGAAAGAGGCTTCCCTCTCGTTGGGCTAAAAGCAAAAGGGGGCTTGCGCCCCCTCCTACCCTACCCTGCTGCCACTTCGCTGTCCATGGCCGTTCCGTAGTCCTCCAGCGACAGCTCCTCCTGCTTCTCGTAGTGGATGCGCTCGACGAAACTGGCCACGATGCTGGCCTGTCTGCGCTCATGGCCTTCCGCGTCCTTGAAGGCACGGTAGGAAATCCCGCCGGTGACTTGAACCCGGTCGCCCTTTTTCAGGTCGCGGGCAAAGTGCGCCGTCGAGGGGCGGAACACCACCACGTCGTGCCAAACGGTCTCGCGGTTCTTCCACTGGGTCTCCTCTCCCTGCCCGACGGGATAGCTGTCGGTCGTCGCCACGCGCAGGGCGACGAACACCTTGCCGTCCTTGTCGATGGTCTTTGCGTCCGCGCCCAGGTGTCCGTGCAGCTCGATTCGGTTGTTGATGGCCATGGTTCAATCTCCTTCTTTGGTTTGAGTGATTATAGGGTAGAAAGCACGTCGCTTTCAACCTTGCTTTTGCCTTTCATACGGGGGCTTCGATGAAGCCATTCTCCTCGACAGGGTTTTGAGTCAAGAAATATCCTTGGCGGTTTACCCGATGAAATCCGCTGATGACCGTCATCGAATTGCCACCCCCTTCCACCAACGTCCAAATATTTGCTGTGGATTGGCTGCGGATAAACTCCAATTCTTCGCCATAAGTCTCGAAAAGCAGCCCGTCAAAAGCGGCGTGGCTGTTCAGGTGATTTTTGATAGGCAGGTAATCATCCAAAAAGGCTTCGTGGGTAATGGTGGTTTGCTTCTCCATGTCGTTCTTCCTTCGTTTGGTTCAGGGTTGAAAAGCGCGTCGCTTTCTACCCTTGCCTCGTGGCGAACAGTGGGGGTGCAAGTGTCCACGGGAGGGGGATCGCCCGGCCTGCACGGAGCAACCTGTCCTCCATAGCCTTGGCGAAGGAGGAAGCGCAGGAAGGCCGGGGACACCCGTTGACACGCGCCGGGGGCAAGGCCCCAAGCAAAACACATCGTATTAATATTTTATTAATACTTTTCCTGCTATAAATCAGAGATGACACAACCTCATAGGAGAGGCCCAATGCCGCCGAAGACACACAAAGAGATTGAAACCGCCAGGCAGCATCTGATAACCGAGTTCCTAAAACAAGGGGAAAAAAACCGGTTTGTCGACAGCCGTCCGGAGGGGACAAAACCTAAAAATGATATTTGGCGAAGTGATGAACGTCCATCAGGAAGTTACCGTACTCCAACTAAGCCCAAACCCCAATCACGATAATTTGTGAATATAACTACTTCAAGTTACAAAGTTCTCGCAGGGCATGGTGCATATTTTGGAGCTTGTTATCCATAATAAAGGCCTCAATTTCGCCAGCCTCTTTCATGACGGTCGGGTCAAAGGAGATGCTGTCCTCCCTTTTCATGACCATATATTGAGTGGCGATTCGCCCTTTATCTTCTAAAAGCGAAATAAAAACGCCGTTTAATATCATTTTGTCATCCGAAGGCGCATCGAACATGGCTGCATTAATGACATTCATATCCTTGCCGAAGGTCAGGAAAACGAGCTTCTCGTGACCCTTGTACAAGGAGCTAACATCTAAAAAAACATTATAATATGGCAATGACGCCATCGATCCGCTTTGCTTGGTTCTGTCCATAGATGGAGTATACAACTCTCCCAAACCATCCCGGGTAATTTCAAAACGAGACTGAATAAGATGCATTCTGGAAGTGAAGTTAAGAACTCTATATCTTCCTGCTATATCCAGATAATATTTTACATATTTTGTTTTTCTAACCGTTAAATTCTCCAAATCGCCTACAATTCTGCTTCCAAACGCGAAGGTGTTACGATGCAAAGCCAAATATACGGCAACGATTCTGGCGCGACCATTATCACCCTCGTTGTCTAAAATCGAATTCCAAACTGGGCCTACCAACTTCCCGCCCGTCAAGTTTTTGGCAATTTGCTCCCTGGAAACTTTAACCCAAAAAGTCTCTGCATTGATAACCTGGTCTCCCTCCATCGAAGGCACTTGGAACGATGCACGGATATTAGACTCAAACCTTCGCTCAGCCTTAGGATTGGCAAGCGAAACGCCCGCCATGATGTTCATCCTATTCCCTTCCGCAATACCTATCCCTCGGAGGCGAGCATGTAGCCATCTATCTTCGAAGCTTGCATCGCCAAAATAGCATTCTCCCCCCTCTGATTGAGAATGAAAGCCAGTGACCTCGATTAAGTGTGTGCTTTTGCGTGGGGAGCGGTATTTCGAGATTTTTACCACCACATTTTTTATCATGAAATGTTTGATGCTCAAATAATATGCAACATAGTATTCGTAGCCATCCTTTTTGTACCTCTCCACCAAGGCGTCAAAATTCTTCTCCCCAATATAGGCCAAGAACAGCTTCAGGTACTTGTCTTCGATTGAAATTGCCCACTCGTCTGTATCCGTCAACAATGGAGACGTTACCCCGCGTAAAACTCCGAGCGGGGATTGATGGTTTTCAGTCCATTGCTCCGCTTCTCTCCTCTTTTTAGACAGGTACTCTCCATTAAAATCTGCGAGGCTAACCTCTTCCTGGGCGGCTAAGCATATGAATTTTTTTAATGAATCTTTGGCCTTGTTTTTCTTCGGGTCGTAGTCGTATTTCTCGCCATACCCATAAAACTCTTGGTCACTATCCGGGTCGCTCTTGAATTGCGTGCTGGCTTTTTGCTCTATTCTGTGGTGCAAATAGAGAAGGAGTGTAGGTGAAAAATTTGGCATACGTGGAAAGTTTCCGGCGAAAATAGCCCAACCACTCGGAAAGTTTCCAGCCCTATTTTTCGTTTGTTTCAGAAATTTTTTATATAAAACACGGGATTCGCGCAGAAATATTTTCTCATAAATTGCTAATAGGGCCGGAAAAAAATTAATTCGTGTTTTTTTTACAATAACACTTGCGGGAAGAAATACCCTCGGTAATTTTGGGCATCACCAGCATATAAAATTTACTCCGATGAGTAGAAAACCTTTTTCGGGCTTAATCCAGGCACAAAAAAGGAGGGCCGCATCGACTGACACAGCCCTCCTGTCGTTACTGATTCCTTTCGAAAGCTCCGTTTAGCTCCCGGAAGGTTTGCAAATGTACAATCGCCCAACACTTTTGCAAGGGGGCTAGCGGAGAAAATCGGAAGGGTATTTCCGGTTTTCAATAATGAAATTTTTCAATTCTTTACTCCAACTCTGGCAGCGCACGAGTCCACAACTGCTTCGAAATATCCAGCACATCTGTGATTCTCCTGTGTTCAAATTTTTCGAGCTTCTTAGGCTCGCCTACGAAGTGGTACATCTTGTAAGGTTCATCCTTCACCACTTGTCATGATGGCCTTGCCCCAGATACTGCACATGCACCGTGCCTTCCCGGTGCAATTTTCTCCCGCCGACACGCCATTCGACATAAAACCCAAGCAAAAAAGAGGGGTAGGCCCTACCCTACCCCTCGATGCTCATTCCTCGCCATCGCTGCCGATGAAGCCCGGCCCGGTGATGAAATCGACCGCCTTTTGCGCCTCAGCGGCGGCTTTGAAGATGAACTGCTTGTCGTCTTTGAGCTTTTTGAGCCAATGCTGGACATAGGCCGCCGAGTTGTCCTGTACGGCCTCGCGGTCAATCCCCGTCTGACGGCAGAGAAAGGACGCGCCCAGCTCCGCCACCAGCTCCTCCAGCGAGTACCGCTCCGACCCGAAGCGGTCGAACTGGGCAACCCCTTCCCGGTTCAGGCGGTTGGGATGCCCGGTCGCGTGGACGGACTCGTGGAACAGCGTGGCGTAGTAGGCCTCCGCGCTCTCAAACTGCTCGATGACGGGGATGTTAATGAAATCCCCGGCCAGATCGTAGAAGGCGCGGCCTCCCTCGTCGTGCACCAGCGGCGGCGGCGAGGGGTGGCGCGAAAGGGCCTCCTCGCAACGGGTAATCCGCTCGTTCGGCAACAGCCGCAGGTCGTCGATTTTGAACTCGACGCCCTCGATGTCCTCGACGTTGAAGACGTTGTAGTACTTCATGAACTTCAACACCTTGGCCTCGTCCCCTATGGCGGCTGCCGCCTCATGGGAGATTGTCCGGTCGTTTGCGTCCTTGAAGACCACGTTGAAGTAGATGACCTGCTCGGCCTTCGCCCCTTTCTTGACGTGGCCGCCCAGGTCATGCGCCTGTTTGAAGGTCAGGTAGTAGGGAACCGTGTGCGGGCTGAAGAAATTCATCCAGAGCATGTTGATTCCCCGGTAGACCTTGCCCGAGACGTAGTTCCGCGCAAGGCCGTAGCTCGACCATGTTTTGC
>JBGAWE010000196.1:0-8703 GCA_044227705.1 Saprospiraceae bacterium | reverse complement strand
CCAACCGAATCAGCTATGCCCAAGCGGCAGGGGTACTCGACCTGCGGATGAACAAAATCGCCAGTATTTTATGACGAATGTAAAATACGTCCTCGATGCCAATGTGTTAATCGTCCTGCACCGCCACCTACCCCAGGCCATGATACCTGACCTGTGGAGCTTGCTAGACGAATTGATACAAGAGCAAAAACTGATTTCCCAGCAAATAGTCTATGAAGAACTAGTTCCCGAAGGTGGTCCCCAAGATGACGTAGGCAGATGGGCCGTAAAGAACAAACATTGTTTCCGCCCCGTCACCCAAGAACAAACCAACTCGCTCCGATCCATCCTTCTAAGGTTCCCAAAATTGATAAAACCGGAGAACCCAAAGAACCAGGCCGACCCCTGGCTGGTGGCAATGGCATTAGAACACCAACAAAACCCGCCCCTATTCGACCCTTTTGAAATGGTCATCGTCACGGACGAGAACCCTCGCTCTGCCGACAAGCTGCCAAAGGCTTGCGAAGCATTCGGCACCAGGCCCATCAACCGGTTCAAGTTCTTTGAGGCAAATGGTTTCCAGTTCTCCGTTACCCGGCGATAAAATCTTTGTGCATTTTTTTAACACCCGGGGGCCAGCTCTTTGGTTGACTTCTGCCCGCCTATGCAATCCCACTACCCGCGTGCATCCAGTTTCTAACTTCGCCGTCGGCTAAGCCAAATCCAGCCGATGCTCCGATTCCTCCGCCCGACAACGCCCGACGGCCTCGCCGACGACGAGCTCCTGGCCCGATTCCGCTCGACGGGCGACTCGGCGTGGCTCGGGGCGCTCTATTCGAGGTACATGGAAATGGTCTTCGGCGTTTGCCTGAAAATCTTCAAAGACCGCGAACGGGCAGTGGACGCGGTGATGGCCATTTTCGAGGAGCTGCTGACAAAGGCGAAAAACCACGAGGTGGCGAGCTTCCGGGGATGGCTCTACGTCCTGTCGCGCAACCACTGCCTGATGGAGCTTCGCAAAACATCGCGCCACCGAACCGACAGCCTCCCGCCCGACGCGATGGCCCGATTCGACGGCCCCGACCCGGAGCACGACTTCGACCTGCCCGGCTCGAAGACCGCGCTTCAGCGGTGCCTCGAAAGGCTCGCAGGGCATCAACGGGCGGCCGTCGAGGCCTTCTATTTTGAGGAAAAAAGCTACAAGGAAATCAGCGACGCGACCGGCAACGACCTCGGGACCGTCCGCTCGCACATCCAGAACGGCCGCCGAAACCTGCGGCTCTGCATGGAAAAATCCAGCTAAAATGGCTGACAAGGACAGGGATTTCGTGGGCTTGCTCAAAAACTGGCTCTCCGGCGACCTCTGGCGGGCCGATGCCGAGCGTCTGCAATCGCTCACCGAGGGCGACGACTTCCGGCGCGAGGCATTCGAGGGATTTTGCGAGCAGTCGGAAAAGGTCGATGAGCGGCAGGTCAGCGCGATGCGTGCGCGGTTTGAAAAGAAGTACGGCCGCAAAAAGACCCGCTCGATGCCGATGACCTGGGCGATGGCGGCGGCGGCCTGCGCCCTCTTGGCCTTCGGCACGATCTGGCTTTTTGAAAAAACCGGCGAGACGGCGGGCGAGCAGGCCACACCCCAAATTGCCATGCAGAAGGAGACAGCGCCCGCCGAACCGCAGCCACAAAACCCGCCGTCCGAAGCAGATCTTCAGGACACAAAGCCCAAGCCCGCCAAGCCCAGCAGCGACGGCCCTGTTTTTCAAAAAAGAAAAGACGACGCGGACAAAGCAGCCGACCGTCAAACCGAAAGCCCCTCCCAAAAGGCGGAGAACGAGGTCGCGGCCGCCCCAACAAAACCCGCGCCGGCCGAGGAAAGGTTGGCCGCTGGCGATGCCGTTGCCTCCGCTCCCCCCATCGAAACGAGGGACGAAGCGAAAGAAAAAGCTTCGACCGTCGCCCCTGGCACGTCCCGCTCGATGCCCGTCGATGTGGCGGAAAAAGCCAAAAAAGCCGTGCCCAAACCCGCCGCGCCCGCTGCCGGGGCCGCCGCAAAACAGGCAGACGACCTTTCGGAGGTCGTCGTAAGCTCGGCCAAAAAGAAGCGCGAGGCCGACCGGCAGCCAGCCCCCGAAAACGGGTGGGAGAACTTCAACGATTACATCTCCAAGAACATGAAACGCCCGCCATCGGCCCCGTCCGGCGCGGTCGAACTGACATTCAAGGTCGACAAAAACGGCAGACCGACCGCGATTTCTTTTTCCAAAAAGCTCGGCGGCGGCTGCGACGAGGAGGCTGTCCGGCTGCTCGAAAACGGGCCGAACTGGTCGCCGATCGGGCAGAAAGGCCGTGTCTCCATCCAATTTTGACGAAAAAATCAATGTGAAATGATCATCGGGATCCAACAAATGGGCATCGGCGTGGCCAATGTCCACGAGGCGTTTAGGTTTTACAGGCAGCATTTCGGGGTCGACATCCCCGTATTCGAGGAGGCGGCGACGGCCGCGCTCATGCTGCCGTACACCGGTGGCCAGCCACGCGACCGGCACGCCATCCTCGCCATCAACGGGCATGGCGGCGGCGGCATGGAAATCTGGCAGTACACGAGCCGCACGCCGCAGCCGCCCCAATTCAAAGTGAAACTGGGCGACCTCGGGCTGTTCGCCTGCAAAATCAAATGCGCGAACGCGGAGGCAGCCTTCCATTTTTTGAGAAAGAAAAACGACGCGCTCATCCTCGGCGGCCTCGAGCCGGGGCCGGAGGGGCGGTCGCACTTCTTCCTCCGCGACCCGTGGGGCAACGTCTTCGAGGTGACGGAGAGCGGCGAGTTCTTCAAAAACCCGATGGGGAAAAAGGGCGGCACGGGCGGCGTCTTCGGCGCAGTCATCGGCGTTTCCGACATCGAAAGGAGCCTCGACTTTTACAAAAAAATGCTCGGCTACGACGTCGTTGTTTTTGACGAAACGGGCCAGTTCCGCGACCTCGCAGGGCTGGACGGCGGGTTTGACACCGTTCGGCGCGTCCTGCTGCGGCATTCGGAGGAGCGACGCGGGCCGTTCTCGCCGCTTTTGGGGAAGTCCGAAATCGAGCTGGTCGAGGTGAAAAACCGGCAGCCGCGCAAGATTTTCGAGAACCGCCTATGGGGCGACCTCGGCTTCATCCACCTCTGCTTCGACGTCCACGGAATGGACGCGCTTCGCGAAAAGTGCGCGGTGGCGGGCCACCCTTTCACCGTCGACAGCGGCGGCGGCACGTTCGACATGGGCGAAGCGGCCGGGCGGTTCGCCTACATCGAGGACCCTGACGGGACGCTCGTTGAGTTCGTCGAGACGCACAAAGTGCCAATTCTCAAAAAGCTCGGCTGGTATCTCGACCTGCGGAAAAGGGAGCCTTCAAAGCCGCTCCCGCGCTGGATGATCCGGGCGATGAGCCTCGGGCGCGTCGATGATTGAACCCGAAACAAAAAGCCCAAATCATTGACTGTCAATGGTTTGGGCTTTTTGCTGCTCCTGTTCCACCCTGTTCAAGCCGCCACAGCAGCCAGCTTTCGTGTGAGATACATTTCGCTCCACGAGGGTTTCGATTCGGCCGGGAAGAGTTCGGAAAAGAGCTGGATCATGGCCTCGCCGCGCCCGTTGAGCAGGAAGTCGTTGTTCTCGCCCGCGCCCGCCAGCTCGATTTTCTCGAGGCTCGCGAGGAAATAGCCCCGGAGCTGCCCCGCAATCTGCTCGCGCACCTCGTCGGGGACGATGGCCGGGATGGGGTCGAGCAACTCCTCGACGAGTTTCCCAACAGCCTCGGCGACGAGCGCGCCTTTTGCCTCCTTCGCGGCGGCGAGCTTGGCCGTCTCGGCAAACCACTGGCTGAAGATGGCGTCGAGTTCCTCCAAATGCGTCTCGCAGAATGTGCGGTTGCCGATGAGCACATCGGCGATGCACTCCTCGAATCCGGGGCTGGCGGTGCTGAACAGCTCGCGGAGGCCGCCGTCGTATTTCATCAAAATCTGGTCGAACGGCGTGGCGGTGACAATGCCGTGGAAGTTCTGCCCCTTGTCCTTGATGAAGTTTTTGATGGTCAGGTTGGGGTCGGTCGAGGATGAGACGAAGTTGATTTCCGAATCGCCGATGCCGTTATTCCTCAATATCGCCCGCAAAAGGGCCTCGCCAGGCCCGTTCTCGGTGATGACGATGTTCTTGCCGCGCAGATCGGCCACCGTCTCGATGCCCGGCCGGACGAGCAGGCAGTCGGCCCCGCGCGACCAGTCGGCCTGATAGACGATGGTTGGCTCCCAGGGCTTTATGGCCGTCCAGTTGCGGGCGAGGAGGTCGGGCGTGGCCCATGTGAGATGGATCTTGCCGTCCTTCCAGTCCTTGATGGCCTGGTCGAAGTCGTCCATGATGACGAACTCGACGCCGAAGCGGTTTTCCTTGAAGAACTGGGAATCCTTGTCGAGCTTGAGGCCGCCGTTGGCGAGGATGCCGGACAGGTAGCCGACCCACGCCGGGATGGCGATGCGGATGCACTCCTCGCGGCTTTTGATGATGTGCTCGTAGACCTTACCGATGAACTCCTGCACGAGCGACTCCCGCTCGACCTCGCTGTACCATTTCAAGGCCTTGTTCCACCAAAAAAGGTCCTCCACGATTTGCCCGAAAATGGGCGGTGGCGGGTGCCCCGGCAGTTGGAGCGACGGCGCGATCTGGGCTGCAAAGACCTTTTGGGCCTGCTTTGTGGGCTGCTTCCTGCCCTCCCGCCCGACGACGAGCATGAACGTGTCCTCGATGATCTCCGACAGGCGGCTGACGTATTCGTTGTGCTGACTGACGAGGTTGCTGCTCAACAGCACGATGATGATGTCGCTCGCGCGCAGGAATTCTTGGATGACAGCGCCGTCCTCGCGTCCGAGCTGGAGGCCGGAGAGGGTCGGGCTGGTGCTCGAGAGCTGTTCCGTGACCCAGATGTGGACGCTGTCCGGGAACGCGGCGTTGAGCCGGGTGAGGCCGTTGACGATTGGCCGGGCGAGCAGCGCATCCTCTTCGGTGCCGCTGTGGAGGACGGTGATTTTGATGTTGTTCTTCATGCGGCGGGCCTGATTAGATGGATGAAAGCACGGAAAGGTATTGTGCCTGAATCCAGCCTGCCCCGGCGGAATTAGCGACGCATGAGTTTTTTTGAGAAATGTACCCGGATGGGTATGGGCAGAATTGCCTTGTGGCGGCGAGGCGACATCAGAGGGGGATGTTGCCATGCTTCCGCCTCGGCCGCTCGACGGACTTGTTTTCGAGCATCGCAAAGGCCTTAATCAATTTCCGCCGCGTCTCCCGAGGCTGGATGACCTCGTCGACGAAGCCTCGCGCCGCCGCCCGATACGGGTGAGCGAATGCCTCGGCGTACTCTTTTTCCTTTTCCGAGAGCTTGGCCGCCGGGTCCGCCGCCGCGTCGATTTCCTTTTTGAAGATGATTTCGGAGGCGCCCTTCGCGCCCATCACGGCAATCTCTGCCGTCGGCCAGGCGTAGTTCAAATCCGCGCCGATGTGCTTCGAGTTCATCACGTCGTATGCCCCCCCGTACGCCTTTCGGGTGATGAGCGTGACGCGCGGCACGGTTGCCTCCGAGAAGGCGTAAAGCAGTTTTGCGCCGTTGGCGATGATGCCGCTCCATTCCTGGTCGGTGCCCGGGAGGAAGCCCGGCACGTCCACCAAAACGAGGAGCGGGATGTTGAAACAGTCGCAAAAACGGACGAAACGGCCTGCTTTTTTGCTCGAATTCACATCGAGGCAGCCCGCCAAACTCATGGGCTGATTGGCCACGATGCCCACCGAGCGACCCGCCAGCCTGGCGAAGCCGACAACGATGTTCTCCGCCCATTGGCTGTGGATTTCGAAGAAGCTGCCCTCGCCGTCCGCCGATTTGTCCATGATAGCGGCGATGACCTCTCTCATGTCGTAGGGTTGGTTGGCGTTTTCGGGGATGAGGTCGGTCAGCTCGTCGCGAAGCTCGTCTCCTATTATATAAGGTGTCGACGGGGCCTTTTCCGCGCAGTTTTGAGGGATGAAGGAGAGAAGTCGTTTGATTTTGTCGATTGCGTCGACGTCGTTCACCGCCGTCAAATGCGTGACACCGGACTTCGAGGCGTGGGCTGATGCGCCGCCAAGGTCTTCGCTCGAGACGTCCTCGTTGGTCACGGTCTTCACCACGTTCGGCCCGGTGACGAACATATAGGAGGAGTTTTCGACCATCAGGATGAAGTCCGTCATGGCCGGCGAATAGACCGCGCCGCCCGCGCACGGCCCCATAATGGCCGAGATCTGTGGCACCACGCCGCTCGCCTGGACATTTCGGAAAAAGATGTCGGCATAGCCGCCGAGCGAGTTGACGCCCTCTTGGATGCGCGCGCCGCCCGAGTCGTTGAGGCCGATGACGGGGGCACCGTTCTTCATGGCGAGGTCCATGATTTTACAAATCTTCTCGGCGTGCGTCTCCGATAGCGAACCGCCGAACACCGTGAAGTCCTGCGCGAAGACGTAGACTAGCCGACCGCCGACCGTCCCGTAGCCGGTGACGACGCCGTCGCCGAGAAAGGTCTGCTCGGCCATGCCGAAGTCGGTCGTGCGGTGGGTGACGAGGGCGCCAATCTCCTCGAAGCTCCCCGCGTCGAGCAGGAAGTGGACGCGCTCGCGGGCGGTGAGCTTGCCCTTTTTGTGCTGCGCGTCGATGCGGTTCTGGCCGCCGCCGAGCTTCGACTCGGCGGTGAGGTCACGCAGGCGGGCGAGTTTTTTTTCCATCTATTAGGGTAGAAATCGTTCAAAAAATGCCCGGCAAAACTATCAATCGCCTTGCCGCAAGGCTTTTTGAAAGTTTTTTTTCTAAAAAATCAGAGAGTTTCGGGTGATCGGTTTTCACACCGGCTGAAATTTGAGCGAGCACCGAGCAGTCGAATTTCTTTTAAAAGAAATCAAAAAAGGATAAAAAACTAACTAAATCCAGCTTTTAAAGCTCGTTTTGGCTTTTCACGCGGCAAGGCCAAGTTTTCACAACCCCAAAAAAATGTAATTGCCAGCCGAATAGGGTCGCCTCACCTTTGTAACGTCAAAGGAAATGACGCGCTGGTTCAATGGAACCGGCGGACATTCTTTAGGATATGTTCATGGGATCAAAATTCCGGTCGAGCACAGGCGGCAACCGATAGAAAGCAAAAGCCGCTCGAAGCGGTTGCCGCCTGCGTCTGAATTGAGAGGGGATGCGAGCCGCCATGCAGAAACAAAAATGGCCGCCCAAAACTGGACGGCCAACTCTTACCGGAAATGTGCATGGGATTATAACCGGCGGAAACGCCGAGCTAAAAGTGAGGATTAAAAGGAACGGGATTAAAAGAAGTGGACAATGATTTGTTGCAAGGGTAAATGTAGAAACCCTCTTCCGACACGACCAACTCCCCCGGCCTTTTTTTCCGCCCGAATTCGCTAATGTTCATGGGATTATAATTTGTTGTTCAAATCCTGCCCAACGGGGCGGGATTTTTTATTTTAGGCAAGCCCCGACTCGCCGAAACAATCTCGACAGCCAACAAAACCAACTTGTCAATCGTTCGGCGAAAAGCCTGTTCAGCCAACCCGTCCGTCCCATGAGTCTCTCGAAAAAAAACATTGCTGTTTTTTTAATGAAGGTCGCCGCGACAATCGTCGTTGCCCTCTTTTTCGCCCCCGGCCTCGCCGCGCAGGAGCCTGACTCGACGAAGGCCCGCATCGAACCGCAGCCCCCGAAAGCCAGTTCCTCTAAATGGCAACGCGATGCGCGGCGCGACACCAGCGGCTTGAAACTTGATATCCCCGCCTCGGTGGAGAAGGGGGTCGAAGCCGCCGTCCTTCCCGGCGATACGACCGTGGCCGCCGAGAACGCCGCCCGCCGCACCGGTTATTTCAAAAGAACCTATCCTAACCCTCGCCTTGCCGCACTCATGTCCTTCGTCGTCCCCGGCTCGGGTCAGGCTTACAACCGGAAGTTCTGGAAAATCCCCCTCGCGTGGGCGGCCTGCGGGGCGACGCTCTATTTCACCATCTCGAACACCCGCGAGCGCAACTTCTGGCAGCGCAACTACAAGGCCGCCGTCGACGGCAACCCCAACACCGTCGTCGATTCTGGCTATGAAAGCCTCACGCCCGCCACCCTCAAACAGGCCCGCGATTACTACCAGAAGAACATGGAAATCAGCTACCTCGCCACGGCGGGTGCCTACCTCATCGTCGCCACCGATGCCTTCGTCGACGCGCACCTCAAAACCTTCGACGTTGGCGACGACCTCGGGCTGAAAATCGCGCCGCGCGCCATTCCTTCGCCGGGCACGGGCGGGCCAACTTTTGGCGTCGGGCTGTGTTTCTCGGTAAAATGAACCCGTTTTCCAGTCAAAACCCGGTCGAAAAGAGCCTTGAGGCCGAGGGCCGCGAGCTTGTCGAGAGCATCCGCCTGCCGATCATGGCGGTCGTGGCCCTGTGGGCCGTCCACGTTTTCACGCACCTCTACGGCATCGACACCGGCTCGCTCGGCATCTACCCGCGCCGCCTGTTCGGCCTGCCGGGCATCCTGACGGGGCCAATCGTCCACGGCGGCTACCAGCACCTGATGTCCAACTCCGCGCCGCTGTTCGTCATGGGCAGCATCATGGTCTACTTCTACCGGAAGGTGGCCGTCCCGGCGTTCGTCATGATTTACTTTCTGACCAACATCGCC
>JBGAWE010000195.1:0-9068 GCA_044227705.1 Saprospiraceae bacterium | reverse complement strand
ATTTTCCGAAGGCAAAATCGAACAGGTCGCGTAGACCATCCGTCCGCCCGGCTTGACGATGGGCGAGTAGTGTGTCAAAATCTCCCGCTGCATCCCCCGCACCCGCTCGATGAAGCCCGCGTCGAGCTTCCATTTCGCGTCGGGGTTGCGGCGCAGCACGCCGAGGCCGCTGCACGGCACGTCCAAAAGCAGCCGGTCGGCCGAGCCGTAGAGGCGTGTGATGACCTTCGTCGTGTCGATTTCGCGCGTCTCGATGATGGTCGAAAGGGCGCGGCGGGCGCGCTTGCGCAGCTCGACCAACTTGAAACCCTCGGTGTCGAGCGCGAGAATCGTCCCTTTGTTGGCCATGAGGGCGGCGAGGTGGAGCGTCTTCCCGCCGCCGCCCGCGCAGGCGTCGACGACGCGCATCCCCGGTTCGACCCCCAAAAAAGGCGCGACCTGCTGGCTCGAAAAGTCCATCACCTCGAAGAACCCCTCTTTGAAAGCGGTGGTGCGAAAGAGGTTCGTCCGCTTCTCGATGAGCAAACCATCTGCCCCGATTGGCCGCGCCTCGATGTCCTCGGAGGCGAGGATTTTGATGAGATTTTCTCTTTCGACCCGCAGCGTGTTGACCCGAATGACCAATCGAGCTTGCTCGTTCAGCGCTTTCAAAGTCGGTTCCCAAAGCTCCCCGAGTTCCGCCTCTCCCATCGCGTCAAGCCAGTTGGGGACGCTCTCGCGGTTGCGACGGTCGGCCATGAGGGCGCGTTTTTTCTTGCGCAGCTCCAAGCCGTCGAGGCCCTTGAACTCGGCCCATTCGGGCAGTTCTTCGTTGTGGATGAGCTTCCAAATCCCAAAAATCAGGTGGAAATCGGCCTCCGTCCGGGGCTTGTGGCCCAGCAGCTCGGCCAGCAGTCGGTAGTTTCTGACGATGTCGTAGGTCGTCTCGGCGATGAACGCGCGGTCGCGGGCGCCCCATTTCGGGTTGCTCTTCAGCACCCGCTCGATGACCTTGTCGGCGTGGTTGGCCTGCGCCGTCTTGTCGAAAACCTCGACGAGCGCGCGGCCGACGGCGAAGAGGAGGTTGGGGAAGAGCTTGAAATTGGAAGTCTGGTTTGCCATCAAAAAAAGGTCGGCAAAGGTGGCATTTTTCACCTGACGAAGGGCAGGCCGCCGTTCGTTTTCGGGGCGACCAACCCTTTGCCCTCCAAAAACCGCAGCCATGCCGCCGCCCTTTTCGAGGGGTTGAACGTGTAGAAAGTCTGGTTCTCGTTGAGTTTTTCCGCGAAGCCGAGCCGCGTGGCGAAGCGGTCCTCCAGCAGTTTTATCAGCCCGTAGACTACCCAGTCGCGCCGCTCGCCGCCCCCGCCGACGAACGGCGTCGTCACGTCGAAGGCGAGGATGTCGGCCACCTTTTCAAAAACGGCGGGGTCGTAGTTCGTCAAATCCGGTACGGCGAGGCCGAACTGTTCGAGGTAAAACCGGATGACCTCCGGCTGCGATTTTGTTTTCAGGAGCTTTGTAAACGCCTGGTTTTCAGGGTTTTGTGCGTACTCGGCGGGCGGCAGGCCGAAGTCCGTCGTCAAAAACTGCAAAGCCGGCCGGCCGCCGTCGCCTTCCGAGAGTCGGTTGAAAAGCGGCGCCGCGTCGGCCAGTTCCGACCATGGGATGGCGGCGAGGATTTCCTGTTGGAGCCGCGCCTTCGTCCGCGCGTCGAGGTCGAGGAGGATGGTGGCCTCCAGTTTTTCCCGGTACGAAAGGCCGATTTTGTCGAGCAAGAGGAGGTGCAGCGCGGTCGCCTGCTCCTCGAACTCGCTCAAGTCCTCGCTGTCGAGGTAGGCGCTCAAGGCGGCCTGCAGCTGCCGTGTCTGGTCGGTCGGCTCGTCGAGGGTGTTGAGGTAGCTCCCGAGCCAGTCCTGCCGCATGATTTCGTTGAGGAACGCGCCGAGTTCCGCCTTGCCGAAGCCGGCCGATTTTCTCAAAAAGAAGTCGAGCAGCTCGGCCGGCCGGTCGGTCTGGAAGAGGCGCGAGAGATCGTCGAGGTCGCGCGGGCCGAGCGGGATGTTTTCAAAAAAAGCGAGGTCGTCCGGCACCTGAAACCTCGTCAGAGGGTTGAGCCGCTTGATTGACGCGGCCGGTTTGACCCTCGCGAGCCGCCAGAGCACTGCGGTTTTGAGCGACGGCTTGAAAAAAGGCGACCGCAAAACCTCGTTCACGTCGGCAGTGGAGAGGCTGTCGGCCGTCTCGACGCGGTTGAGTTTTTCTTCGAAAAAGAGCTGCCGCCAACCGCCAGCCGCCGATTCGGGACTGCCCCACCGCTTTTCGACGGACTTCCAGCGTGCCGCCCGCGTCTCGTCGGGCATCGCCCCGAAGCCGGGCTGATAGAGCTTTTCGAGGATGGCGAGCGAGCGGCCGCGCACGTCGACCGCCGTGTCGCGGCGCGGGTCGTCGAGCATTTTGATGAGGTCGGAAGTCCAGACAACGTCGGGCTGCTGGGCGAGATACTCGAGGTATCGAGCGGCGGCGGCGGTGGATTTTTCGGCCTCGAATTTTTTGATGAACAGCCGCCGCCCCTTTTTGTCAAGCGTCGGCAACTGGCCCAACTCGCTGGCTTTCAACGACATCGGCATCTCGAAAAACTTTTCCCAACTCGTCGGCCCCGTTTTCTCCCGACCGCCCGGCGCGTTGAGCAAGAGGGCGGCGGTGCGCAGGACGTCCTCGTCCGGCTCGCTCTTTTCGAGGTCGGCGAGGGCTTTCGAGAAGGCCGCGTCGAGCCTCGCAGGTGTGCCCGCCTCCGATTTTCCGTCGATGGTCTTGCGCTCGGGCTGCGGCGGTCGCCAGCCGGTTTTTTGCAGGTAGGAATTGCATGCGCCGACCGTCCCGATTTGTGAAAACAGGGCGGCCTTCTTCAAAAAGAGTCGCAATTGCGCCGGGTCGTCGCGCACCTCCGCCCATCGCCAGGTGTACAGGCGGTCGAGGATTCGGCTGGCCGAGAAGTTGAAGTCGATGTCGCGCTCGCGGAGGCAGGCGGCGTATTCGAGGGCGGTCGCGTCGGCCAGCGCGAGCGATGCAACTGCTTGGTTTTCAATCTGATAGCGCAGTTTTGGTGGAGGGCCGTCGTCGAGTTTTTTCAAAAGAGTGTCGAGCCGAGGCGACGGTCGCCAATCGATGCCGGCCTCCGCGCAGAAGTCGGTGAGCTGCACGAGGGCCTCCAAAAATTTGTATTTGAAGGAGGGCAGCAGCGGGTTGAAACTGCGCACGAGCTGCCGGTACTGCTCCGCTTTTTCGAGGACGGTCGCCGGGTCGGCCTCTGTAAGGCGGCGGTAGGCGTCGAGCGCGGCCGAGTCTTTCGCTGAGCCGAGGCGGCGGAAAAGCCGGTCGGTCTCCTCCTCGATGCTGCCGGCCGCGAGCCGGTCGACGAAGACCTCGCGCCGCGCGTCCCAATCGAAATGGTCCCAGTTTTTTGCCCAAAAAGCGGCGTAGTTGAACGCCCAAACCCGGTCGGGGGGCGTTGCCGAGAGTCGGCCGAGGCTGTCGGCGACGAGGGTTCTTTGGTTTGAGAGTTTCTCCACCAGCTTCACGATTTCGCCCCGCGTGCCGGGGAAACTTCGGAATCGCGCCCCTGTCCGCAGCTTCACGACCTGCGTGGCGAGGTAGTAGAGCGAGCGCGGGTGGTGCGAGCGGGCGAGCGCGTTGACCGCGTTGCGCCGCACCCATGGGAGGTTGCCGCTGGAGGCGAGGACGCGGCCCCAATAGTCGACCTCGTCCTCGAAAAAGATGGGCCGCGCCCCGATTTCCGCCTCGAACCCGTGACGTCTGATGGCGGTGAGGGAGCCGAGCGAGTCGCGCCAAAACTGGACGCGCTCCGCCTCGATTTCCGGCACGTCGGTGCCGATGTAGTGGTTAATCATGGCCTCGATGGCGTACTCGGCCTCGTCGCCGTCGATGCGGCGGGCCTTCGCCCACGCGAGAATCAGACCGATTCGGTCGTCGGAGGGCCAGTCGGCGAGGGCGCGAACGAGGCGCGTGTGCAACCAGCGCGGCTGGTCGGGCGAGAGGTTTTTGCAGGTTGAAAAAAGGAGCGGCCCGCTGTTTTCCAGCCACCGCAGTTGTTCGATGGCCGTGGAAATCGCGGCCGAGTCGCGCCGTTCGAGTGCGGCGGAAAGCTCGGCCCCGATTTTTTTCAACTGAAAAGAAGGATGCTCCGGCGCGGGCAACGGCTCGGTCTTCGAAGGCGGAACGTGCTCTTCGATGGGCGCGTCGAGCCAAGCATCGAGAAGGTCGTCGTAAAAGAAGCGGCCCCTGTTTTTGTAGAAATAGTTGAAAAAAACCTGCCGGTCTCGCCGCGCGTTCAACCATTCGGGGTCGAAAAAAAAGCAGGCGTCGTTCAAGTTCGCGGCCGCCTCGCCCGGTTTCCCTGACCGGCCGATGCAGCTTCCGAGGTCGCGCAGGGCCGTGATTTTGCCTTCGAAAACCTGCGCCCGGAGGTTCGGCGGCAATTGGCCAGCGCCGCCCGATGGCTGCGCGGCCAACGATGCGGACGCAAAAATGCCGAACAAAAAGACCCGGATTCGCAGGTTCATGGAAGGTTTTGTGTCCCGAAGCTCTTGCTTCGGGAGGAGAAGGGCGAAGGAACAACCGAAGCAAGAGCCTCGGGACACAAAGCAATCAATTGCTGCCGTCAGATTTGACGTCGCCCGGCTTCTTCTCGGTCATGAACAAGCGGATTTGGATGCCGGTGTTGTTCAGCTCGGTGTTGCCCAACAGGAGGAGGTTCTTCTTGAAGCTCTGGCACTTCCACGAGTTGTTGAAATAGGCGTTGTCGGTGCGCAAAAAGAGGATGTCGGCGTCCTCGTCGTAGGCCCAGCGGCCGGTGTTTGTTGGAACCGCATCTTTGAAAACTTGGAAGGTCTGGTCTTTTTGGAAGACGAGCCAGCGATTTTCATAAGCTTTCTCGAAGAGCTTTGGCTCGCTGTTCGTGTTGCTGGCCATCGTCACGAGGAAGTTTTGGGTGGTGAAAAAGGCCATCTTCGAGGCGCTCAACGGCTTCTTCTGCGTGGTCGGGACGCCGAGCGAGGCCGTCGGTTTCGACACGCCGAGTTCGGGCGGGGCGACGGTTTTCGACGTCGGGGCGGCAGGTTTCGTGCCGGTCGCGGGAGCCGGATTGGCCGGGTTCGGAGCGGCCATCTCGCCTGTTTTCTGAGCGGTCTGCGCGGCAGCGGCGGCAGGGTTTGTTGCGCTTTGAACGGGCGCGGCGGCTTGGCCGAGCGTTCCCTTGCCCGGCACGACGGGCGCGACAGGCACTGTCGTCGCCGTCGGCTGGTCGGGCTGGTTCGAGGTGGCTTTCTTTTCCCGGTTGCAACCGGCAGTGAGCGCGACGGCGATGCCGAGAGTCATGGCGATTAGCTTCTTTTGCATGAAAATTGGACGAATTTAGGCCGCAAAACTATGGAAATCCATCTTGAACAACCGACCACCGAAGATGTCGCCGAGCTTCTCGATTTGGCGAAAACGACCTTTTGCGACGCCTTCGAACACCTCAACGCCCCGGCCGATTTCGCCGCTCATCTCGCCGAAACTTTTACCGTTGAACGGTTTTTGGCCGAACTGGCAGACCCGATGAGCGAGTATTGGTGGGCGAGAAAGGACGGCCTGCCGGTCGGCTTTATCAAGTTGAACAAAGGCCGGACGCACGACGCATTCGAGGTTTTGCTGAAAACGGACGGGCGGCTCTGCGAGCTGCAGCGCATCTACGTCCGCACCGACCAGAAGCGCCTCGGAATCGGCCAGAAACTGATGGATCTGGCCCTCGAACGGGCGCGGCTCGACGACTCCGACTGGCTCTGGCTGGGCGTTTTCGAGGCCAACGAGCGGGCCATCCAATTTTACACGGCGCAGGGCTTCGAGGTCTTCGGCCGTCATTTTTTCGACATCGGGCGCGACCGGCAAGTGGATCTCTTGATGCGGAAGGCGGTCGCGTAAAGACCCAAAATATTGCGTCTCTACACGGCGCCGCCTTCGATGGCCGCGACGAGGTTGCCCCAACTGAACCGCGCCTTCTCCCGCCGCACCCCGGCCGTCAGTTCGTCCTCCCTGTTTTTTTCAAAAAAATCGGCCACTGCCCCGGCAATCGCCCCGGGCTCGGGAGCGACGACGTAGCCAGAAATCCCGTCTTGAACAATCTCGCCCAGCCCGCCGACGTCGGTCACGACCATCGGTTTTTCAAAATGGAAGGCAATCTGCGAGATGCCACTCTGCGTCGCCGTTCGATAAGGTTGAACAACGAGGTCGGCGGCGCAGAAATAGGCCCGGACTTTTTCGCCTGCGATGAAATCGAGGTGCGCAACTACTTGACTTTCAATTTTTTGGGCTGAAATCAGCTGAGCATAGCGGCTCCAATCCTCATAGCATTCACCGGCGATGACGAGTGTCGGACGGAGGGTTTTCAGCCGCTCGTCGCCCATCGCTTCGAGTAGCAAATCGAGCCCCTTGTACTCGCGGATGAACCCGAAAAAGAGAATGAGCGGCCCGTTTTCCGGCAAGCCGAGCGAGCGGCGGGCTGCCTTTTTTTCGATCGGCTCGCCGAAGTTGTCGTAAATGGGGTGGGGGACGAACCTAATTGGCCGCCCGTCCGCGAATGGCCGCAGCTCCTCGCCGACCGCCCTCGACATGACCACGAAACCGTCGGCCGCCGAGGTTGCGAAGCGGGCAAGGAGCCGGTCGCCGGGCCTTTTTTCATGCGGCAAAATGTTGTCCACGAGGAGGATGCGGCGTGTTTTTCCCCTCGAAAAGAAGCGGAGAATCGTGCCGAGGCATGGCCCGAAAAAGGGCATCCAAAAGCGGGCGACGACCAAATCCGGCTCCTTTTTCCTCAAAAGGAGGCCGGTTTTCAGCCAGTTGAAAGGATTTACGGAGTTTATCAGCGGCAAAATGCGCAGGCCGTGCGGGGCGGGGTCGGCGGTAAGTTGCGTCTTCCCCGGAAAGAGGAACGACGGGTATTGCAGCGAAAAGCTGATGATTTCGACCTCATGACCGGCCTCTTGCATGGCCTGCGCGAGCCGCTCCGAGAGGCTGGCGATGCCGCCGCGCAAGGGGTGGGCCGGGCTGATGATGAGGGTTTTCATCAAACAGAAAGGAGGTCGACGTGCAAATGGCCCGGCAGTTCGAGCAGTTCGTTGGGCTGAACGAGGCGGGCCGGGCGCGGCAGGAAGCGCACGTCGCGGATGAATCGGTAGAGCGTGCGCCAGATTTCGCTGTCCGGCACCAGTTCGCCGCAGAGGAGGAGCGGCGTGTTCTCCGGGTCGAGGCGGAACTGTTCGAAGGCCAGCATCACATAATAGAGGAAGTCGGCCGAGGTCTGATAGGGGAATGTGTTGAAAAGGAGGAGTTCTGCGCGGTCGAAGACGGCCATTTGCAGCGACTTGCCGCGCACGTTGGCGAAGACCTCCGGGCCATGCGGCGAGGCCAGCGCGCGCCACGACTCGAGCAGGCCGCTGGCGACGTGCCGCATGAGCGAGCCGGGGAAGTTGTTCTGGCAAAAGAAAACCATGTCCTTTTCGACCGCCCAAACGAGGCGGACGGGCTGCCCGGCCAGTTTCTCCGCGAAGAAGTTGTGGCCCTCGCCGCTTTCCATCAGCAGTTTGAAATAGGCGGGCAGGTTTTTTTCATCGAAAACGCGGTCGGGGACTAGGCTGACCCACTCGTTGGCGATGCCGACGGTGCTGCGCACGAACCGCCCGCCGAGCAGCGGCTGCGTGGCGACGATGCGGGAGAGTGAGAGGCGGCGCCCCTGCAGGCTGCCTTCCTCGTCGTCCCCGATGAGCCAGCTTTTCAACGCGCGGACGCGATTGCGGTCGTCGTGGATGAAAAAGGAGAACGCCCCGCTGCCGATGAGCAGCGACAATTCCAACCGCTCGCTGCCGTCGGCGCGGAGGTTGGGGTCGGAGATGTCGAGGCGGACCTTTTCCATTTTTGTTGCTTGCCGCAGGGGGCGAAGAGGACGCAGAGGCTTTTTCAAGCTGCTTCGGCTGCGCTTTGCGGCCAATTGCCAGCCAAAAAAAATGGCCGAGCGTTCTCGGCGAACAATCGGCCATTCATTTCAGGTCAAAATAAGGCGGCTCACATCGCGTCGAAAGCCTGCACGATATAGGTGCAAACGAACGGGATGGCGACCCAGAACCAGCCCGCCGTCGGCGGATAGGCCATCATGCCAAGCATGACGGCGGTCGAGACGATGAAGTAGAGCCAGTATTTGCCCCGGCCGGCCGGGATTTCACGTTTGACGGGTTCGAGCATGACTTGTGGATTTGTTGGGGCGAAGCTAAAACGGCAGACCGCAGACGGCCAACGGTTCGCGGCTTCAATGTTTCACGAACTTGCCGAAGGCCTCGCCCGAGCGCGACTTGATTTTCGTGATATAAACGCCGCTCGGCAACACGCCGGTTTTCAACGAAACGGACGGCGTGGCGAGGCCGGTTTTTTCAACCGAGACACGCAGTCCGGCCGTGTTGAAAACATCGACCGACTCGATGGCCGTGCCTCCGAGGGAGATGGAAAGCTCATCCGTCGCCGGGTTCGGGGAGATGCTAACCGACTGACTTTCAACGACTTCCGGCGCGTCGAGCACCACGGGGTCGAAACGGGTGCCGCTTTGCAGGACGAGCTTCGTGGCCGCGTTCTTGATGTACGCGATGGTGTAAACCTCTGCCGGTTGCCAGCTCGATTGGATGGGGTAGCTGAACGTGAAAGTCGCGCTTTGACCGACAGCCGGGAGGGTGATTGGCTGGCCTGCCGTCGACGTGAGCATCTTGCGGAAGACGTCGAAGTGCTTGCTCTCGCCGTTCGGCGTGGTCTTGTTGATGGTCTTTTCGGCGACGGCGGCGAAGAGGAGGAAGTCGCCCGAAGTGTTCGCCGCGTCGACGGTTTTGACGGTCACGGTTACGTCGACCGCGCCCGTCGTCGCATTCAACTGCTCGTTCACCGTGATGATGACCGGGCTTTTGTCGGCCGCCGCCGCATCGAGCTTGGCTTGCGTGATGAGGCTGCTGCCGGTCGCGGGCGAGCCGTTGAGGTAGACCTGCGGCGTGCTG
>JBGAWE010000194.1:0-8653 GCA_044227705.1 Saprospiraceae bacterium | reverse complement strand
CAAGCTCGCGCCCGGCGACACGCTCGAACTCGCCTTCCAAGAAGTGGAGGGCGTCGACCTCGAAGGGCAGGTCATCCGGGTCATCTTGAGAAAGGAGGACCCGAAAAACCCACTGGCCAGCCCGGCCAAAGCTGCGACAAGAGAGTCGAGCGAACTTGTTTTTTACCCAATCTCGCCCAACCCGGCGACCGGCGGCAGCGAGCTTGCCTTCAAATTCTGGGCAAAAAGGGACGGCATGGCACGGCTGATTTTGACCGACTCGGAGGGGAAAATCGCCGCCATCTCCGATGTCGAGGCACGGCGCGGCGACAACGAAATCCGCCTCGACGGCGGCCGGTTTTCTCAAAAAGGGTTGATGACGGCGACGCTCGAAATGGGCGGCGAACGGGCGGCACAGAAAGTTGTCGTCGAGTGAGCAAAGGGAAGGTTTCGCCAGGGGTGGCCTGCTGACAGGGGCCGCAAGTGGGCCATCACGGGCTTCTCAGGTTTCGTGTCGCTGCGGTTGTCTCCCATCGAAGCCGCACATTGGACAGGTTTTTGCAATGTCGCACGGCTGCGCAAACCCCTGATTTCCAGCCGCTTGCAACCTCGCCTCGCCGATGCCGTATAGTTTTACCAAAAATAGAAAGCTGCTCTTGACGATGGCCCGGCCAGCTTCCCTCCTTTTCGTGGTTTGCCTTTCCGCGCTGCCCCTCGTGGCCGTCGCGCAGGTCGCGCCGTCGGCCGACGACTACCGGGGTTTCAAAGAAAACCTGCTCATCGAGACGAAGTGGGAATACGCCTACACCGTCCACCTGACGAGCGGCACCGTCGTCCACCAGGCGGAGGACAACTACGCGCACTTCCTCTACTTCCGCTGGGACAACACCTTCCTGCAATGGCTCAACGGCTCGCTGACGGAGGGCGCGTGGGCGATAAAAGGCGACGAGCTGGAGTGGCCCTTCCGAAAGGTGAAGTCGTTCAAAATCAGCAACCTCACCGACCTGTCGCTCGACCTCGAGTTCGCCCAGCCCAACGCGAAGGGCGTCTGGGCCTACCATTTCAACCGCGTTGAGAGCAAGGACGCGCCCTTCCTGCGCCCGCTCAACGAACTGCCCGAGGTGCGCGTCGAGGCGGAGAACCCTAGGCCATCGGTCGCCGCGTCGATTGGGAAAAAGGCCAAAAAGTGGTGGAAGTTCGGCAAAAAGCAACCGGCCGAGCCGGAAAAAGCCGAGGTCTTCATCTCCGTCGAGCTGACCGGCGGCGGCTTCTACGGCGGTATCGACCCCGTGCAGCGCGACTATGTGGTGATAAAAAACGACGGCCGCCTCATCAAGGAATTCAAGAGCCAGAACCACCCGCTGACCGTCTCGAAGAAGAACATCTCGCGGGAGGAGCTGGAGAAATTTGCCCAATGGGCCGTAGAGCAAAAGTTCTTCGAGCTGAAAAGGGAGTACGACTGCACGGCCGGCTTCTGCGAAAAAAGAAAGGGCCAGCGCCCCGAGCCAATGCCGTTGCGCATCTCGATTTCCTACGGCAACATCCGAAAGATGGTCGTCGTCAGCATCTACGGTTACGACGACAAGGGCGTGAAGTACGTGGAGTACCCGCCGCAGCTCGACAACATCATCGAGGCCATCCAGCGCATGGCCAACCGGCTGGACGGCTGATGCCGGCGGCCGATCGCCGGTCTTAAAGGGAGCCATCGCAGGGCGGCAACCCTTAGGCCCCAATGCCCCCTTGCTGCTGCGACTTATCGAACATTCCGCTCATCCTTGGCGCGGGCGGCTGCAATCTGTCTGAGGAACGGCCAAATCTTTCGTTTTTTTGGCCGGACAAACTCTGCTCGGCCTTGCTGAACAAGCGCACACTCCTCTTCTTTCTCCTTTTCCTTCTCTCCATAGGGGACACCGCCGCGCAGCCCGGCGAAGTGAGCGACCATTCGACCCCTGCCGAGGTCGACCAGATGCTCGACGAGGCGGAAGCTGCGACCTCGGCCGTCGATGCCATCGAGGGGGCGAAGGCCGCGCTCAAACTCGCCAAAGACCTCCATTTCTCTGGCGGCGAGCGGCGGGCCGTCCATCTTCTCGGTAAAAAGTGCGCGGCCTCTGGCGACTCGCGGCAAGCCCTCCGGTATCTGCTCGAAGCGGTCAATTTTTACAAAGCATCGGGCCAGACGCGCCAGCTTGCCGAAGTCTATTCCGCCATCGGCGACATCTATTTCTCGGAAAAACTCTTCGACAAAAGCCTCGGTTTCTACCGGGACGCCGCCGCCCTTCGCTCGGGCGAACCGGCGGCTTTGGAGAAAATCGGAGACTCCTTTTCCCAAAACCTGAAGCCCGATTCGGCGCGGACGTACTACGCGCTCGTCCTCGCCGACGCCCAAAAGCGGGGCGACCTCACCGGCCAGATCCGGCTGCACCAAAAACTGGCCGACGCCTACGGCCGCTTCCCTGACACGACGCGGATGGCGCAGAAGACGCTCAACTACCTCCTCGCCATGCGCCGCCTCGTCGAGCTGACGGGCGACAAGAACGCCGAGACCGTCCTGTTCAACAACATCGCAGTCCAGTACACACGGATGCAGGAGTACGCGCTGGCCGTCGAATATTTCCAAAAAGTGGAGCTGCAGTGCGGCTACATCTCCTGCGACAAGGGCCTCCTTTTCACCAACCTCGGCATCGCGCTGCACAACGCGGGCCGCTCGCGGGAGGGCATCGCCTATCTCCTCCGCGCCGCAAAGGCCCTCGCCGACGAGGGCTACCGGGAGGAGCTTCCGCACGTCGAGCACCTCATCGCCCGGACCTACCTGTCGATGGGCGACACCTACAACTCGTTGAGCCACAACGAGAAAGCGATGAACATGGCCGCCGAGCAGGGCCAACAGGCCGTCCTCGCCCACACCTACCGGACGGAGGCGGAGCTTTACTCGATGCTCTTCGACTTTGAGAAGGCCCTCGAGTTTTTCCGAAAATACCTCGACCTCCAGGACAAAATCCGTCTCGACGACATCGCACGGCGGCAACGGATGGAGCAGCAGCAGTTCGTCCTGCAGACCTCCGAAAAGGAGTACCGGCTGCTTTTGGAGGAGCAAAAAGTGCAGGACGAGGTCGTCAAACAACTCAAACTGGAAAAGGAAAAGACCGACCTCTCCAACCGCGCCCTCGCCCTCGAAAACCAGCGGGCAGAGGCAGAGGCTTTGGCCCTTTTGAAAGAAAAAGACCTAAACGAGGCCAAACTCCAAGCGAAAGGATTGGAGGTTTTGAGGATTTCGGCCGAGGCGCGGGCGGCGGCGCAGAACGTCTCCATCCTCAAACAGGAGCGGCAACTGACCGCGCTCCGTCAAAAAGAGGAAGTGCAGCGGCTCCAACTGAAACAGGCCGAGGCCGAGCAGCTCGTCCGCGAACAGGAGAACGAGCGGCTTAAGAACGAGCAGCGGTACGAGTCGGAAAAGCAGGCATCTTTCAAAAAATTCGTGCGCGGCATCGGGGCGGCCGGGGCGGTCATTGGCGGGCTGTTGCTGGCCGGGTTCTTTCTCTCGCGGCGGGCCAACCGGGCGCTCGCGCAGCAGAAAAGGGAGGTCGAAAAACAGCGGCAGGAGAGCGACCGGCTCCTCAATGCCATCCTCCCCGAGGAGGTCGCGGCCGAGCTGAAAGCTACCGGCGCGGCCACTCCGAGGCACTTCGACGAGGTGACCATCCTGTTCACCGATTTTGTGAACTTTACCCAACAGACGGAGAAAATGTCGGCAGCCGCGCTGCTCGACGAACTGAACGCCTGCTTTGTTGCCTTCGACGAAATCGCGGGGCGCAACCGATTGGAAAAGATCAAGACCATTGGCGACTCGTACATGGCCGCCGCCGGAGCGCCCGTCGAGAACCAGACGCACGCGACGGATTCTGTCCGCGCGGCGCTCGAGATGATGTCGTTTTTGGAAAAGCACAACGCCGAGCGGCCCGACGGCGTCGGCTGGCAGATGCGCATCGGCATCCACACTGGGCCGGTCGTGGCGGGGGTCGTGGGGAAGAACAAGTTCGCGTGGGACATCTGGGGCGACGCCGTCAACACCGCCGCCCGGCTCGAACAGAGCGGCGAGGGGGGCCGCGTCAACATCTCCGGGGCGACATTCGAGCGCGTCCGCCACGCCTTCCGCTGCCGGCACCGGGGGAGCATCGAGGCGAAGCACAAGGGGGAGATTGGGATGTACTTCGTGGAAGGCGAGCTGCGGGGTTGACATTTGCGCCGGGCCGCACAAGCAACCGGCCTCCCATCGGCCCCGTTCTTGCCAAAACCCCGGCTGACCCGCTCCCTTTCCTTTTCAAATTTTCAAACCATGAGTCGCTTTCTACCTGTTCTCTTCCTATCCCTTTTTTCCCTGAAAACCTTCGCCCAGAGCCTGCCGCTCGAGATGCACCTTTCGACCGACGGCCACCAACTGCTCACCGGCGGCCGCGTGCTCACGGGGCTTTACAACGACTCGCTCGTCCGCGACCTTCACCTCGACTTCCCGCAGACCGGCTACTGGGCGACGCTCAAGGCCAACTTCAACTCGAAGACCCCGCTGGCGGCCAAGATGACCTTCGACGGCACCGAGTACGACTCGGTCGGCGTCAGGTTCAAGGGCGCCACCTCCTACTCGATGGTCTCAAACAGCGACAAGAAGTCGTTCAACATCGAGACTGATGTCTTCAAATCCGGGCAGGACGTGAAGGGCTACAGCACCCTCAACCTCAACAACAGCTACGAGGACCCGAGCTTCATGCGGGAGGTTCTTTATCAGCATTGCATCCGGCCCTATATCCCGACGGCGAAGAGCAACTACGTGCACCTTTATATCAACGGAGCGGACTGGGGCCTCTACCCCAACGTCCAGCAGCTCAACGGCGACTATCTGAAAGAGTGGTTCCTCTCCAAAAAGGGGACAAACTGGCGCGCTGACCGCCCCGACGGATCCGGCGGCGGCATGGGCGGCGGATGGGGCGACGGCACCGCCGCCATCAACTACCTCGGCGACGACACGGCGACCTACCAGAAATACTACCAGCTCCACAGCACCTACAAGGCCGACCCGTGGCAAGACCTCATCGCGACGGCGAAGGCCCTCTCGAACGTCACGGAGACGAACTGGGAATCGACCCTCGCGCCGCTGCTCGACATCGACCGGACGCTGTGGTTCCTCGCCGCCGAGATTGCTTTTGCCGACGACGACAGCTATGTCTTCAAAGGGAAAATGGACTATTTCTGCTATTGGGAGGCCGAAACGGGCCGCCTCACGCCGCTCGAATACGACGGAAACAGTGCCTTCTACAACCAGGGCGCGACGTGGAGCGCGTTCTACAACGCCAACAAGGCGAACTATCCGCTCCTCTATAAACTGCTTGCCATCCCCGAGCTTCGGCAGCGGTACCTGGCCCACCTTCGGACGATTTTGGAGGAGACCTTGAACGCCTCCAACATGACGCCGCTCATTGATGAATACTTCAACCGAATCGATGCGCTGGTCAGCAGCGACCCGAAGAAGCTCTACACCTACGCCAATTTCAAAACGGAGGTCGCCGCGCTGAAAACGTGGGTCAACACCCGGAACACCAACCTCAACGCAAACACCGAGGTGAAACAAAGCGCACCGGAAATCCAGTCCGCCGCGCATTTTTTCAATGGAAATGAATGGGCCACGCCCTCCGACGGCCTGCCCGTGACCGTTCGCGCGAGCATCGCCAGCGGGACGACGGTGGACAGGATGGACCTCTTTTATGCGACCGGACTGGTGGGGAATTTCACCAAAGTCCAGATGCTCGACGACGGGCTGAACGACGACGGCGCGGCGGGCGACGGCATCTTCGGCGCCTCGATCCCGGGCGCGCCGGCGGGCGAATGGGTGCGCTACTACGTCCGGCTGACAGCGGCGAACACAGCGAAGTCCGTCAAGTTCATGCCTGCCGGGGCGGAGCACAACGTGTTCATTTACAGGGTGTTGCCGCCGTCGGCCGGGTCGAAGCCGGTCGTCATCAACGAGATAATGGCCGACAACCAGCACACGGCGAAGGACGAGAAGGACCAGTACGAGGACTGGATTGAACTCTTCAACCCGACCGCGCAAACTGTCGACATCTCGGGCTACTACCTGACCGACAACCTCGGCAGCCTCGACAAGTGGCAGATCCCCTCCAGCACCGTCGTGCAGCCGGGCGAGTACCTGATTTTTTGGGCCGACGAGGACAAGGCCGACGGCCCGCGCCACTGCTCGTTCAAGCTTTCGGCGGGCGGCGAGCAGCTTTTCCTACTCGACGCGGCCGGTCTGCTGGTCGACGAGGTGAGCTTCGGCCCGCAGGCCGCCGACCTCGGCTGGGCGCGGTCGCCGAACGGCTATGGCGACTTCAAGGCGCAGGGGCCGACGTTCGCGGGCAACAACGACATCGTTGGTATTTCAGAAACCGAGGCGGCAAATGAATTTGCCGTTTACCCGAACCCAGCGAGCGGGCGGGTCTTCATTCAAAACAATGGCGGGAAGGTTGACCAGGTGCGCGTTTTCGATGCGCTCGGCCGGGTCTTCCACCAAAGCCAGGTGGCCGGTTCGGTTGAAATCGAGATCGAAAACTGGCCGACGGGGATGTACTTCGTGCAAATCGGCTCGGCGGTCAAAAAGCTGATGGTCGAGTAGGCGAACCCGATTTGGTGGAATGGAAAGCCCGGCGAGCTGCACAGTTCGCCGGGCTTTCTATTGGGCAAAAAAAAAGAGGCAGTGCCACCACAGCACTACCTCAGCCCTAACCAAATAAAACCAAATTTTTCTTCCTTTGGGGTTGTTTGCTGGGCCAAAGGTAAAAGCCTTTGTGTCGAATCGACAATTAGCGGGATGAGTTTTTTTTCGCCCGAGGACGAAATTTTTTTTGACAAAAGAGCTGGCCCTCGGCGTTCCTTGTCCCGCAGATAAGTTTCGACTACCGCCGCCTCTACGAACAAACCTCGGCCAAAACGAATTTTTTTAAAAATCAAAGAGAGGCTGAAAAACGATGTTCCGCGAAAACCTTGATGGTAAAATTTTCAACCACATGTCCATTTCCACCCGGGCCGCGCTGGCGGCTCTTTTTGTTTGTTTGACACTTAACACGGCCTCCGCCCAGTCGCTCAAAACAGACGAGGACGCCCTTTTCATCAAGCAGCTTTTTGACCAGAGCCTGACCAAAAAACAGGCCCACGCCTGGTTGCGGACGCTCTGCTTCGACGTCGGCAACCGCTTGAGCGGGTCGCCCGCAGCGGCCGCCGCCGTCGCTTGGGGCAAGGCCGCAATGGACACGCTCGGCCTCGACTCCGTCTGGCTGCAGCCGTGCATGGTGCCGCACTGGGTGCGCGGCGAAAAGGAGGCGGCGCGGGTCGCAGCGACGAAAACCCGACCGGCCATGGAGCTAAACTGCCTCGCCCTCGGAAACAGCGTCGGCACGGGCGCGGCGGGCGTGGAGGGCGAGGTCGTCGAGGTGAAAAACTTCGACGAACTCGACAAGCTGGGCGAGGCCGCCGTCCGTGGCAAAATCGTATTTTTCAGCCGGGCGATGGACCCGACGCAGGTGCAGACCTTCCGGGCCTATGGCGGCGCGGTCGACCAGCGGGTGTTCGGCGCGTCGCGGGCGGCGAAGCTCGGAGCGGCGGCCGTCGTCGTCCGCTCGATGGCCAGCGGGTCGGACGACTGGCCGCACACCGGCGTCCTTTTTTACGACACCACGATTTCAAAAAGGAAAATCCCGGCCATCGCCGTCTCGACCAACGACGGCGACCGCTTGAGCCAGCGGCTGAAAACGGAGGGGCCGCTCCGAATCTTCCTCCGAACGACCTGCGAGATGCTGCCGGACGAGCCTTCTTTCAACGTCATCGGCCAAATCCGGGGAGCGGATCGGCCGAATGAGTTCATCACCGTCGGCGGCCACCTCGACTCGTGGGACGTCGGGCAGGGCGCCAACGACGACGGCACCGGCTGCGTGCAAAGCATGGACGTGCTCTATCTGTTGAAAAAAACCGGCTACCGACCGCGCCGCACCATCCGCGCTGTCCTATTCATGAACGAGGAGAACGGCGGGCGCGGCGGCGAGATGTACGCGAAGGAGGCCGCCCGGAAAGGCGAAAAGCACCTCGCCGCCCTCGAGTCCGACAGCGGCGGCTTTCGGCCGCTCGGGTTTGGTTTCGAGGCGGAAAAGGCCGTTTTCCCCGCCTATTTCGACAAGATGCAGGTCTTCGAGGACCTCTTCTCTCCTTATTCCATCCGCTTCAACAAGGGCGGCGGCGGCTCCGACATAGGCCCGCTCAAGGCGCAGAACGCGCTGCTCATCGGCCTGCAGCCTGACTCGCAGCGCTACTTCGACGTGCACCACACGAACAACGATGTTTTTGAAAACGTCCACCCTCGCGAGCTGGCCCTTGGCTCGGCGGCGATGGCGGGGCTGGTCTACCTCATCGACAAGTACGGGCTTTGAGCGGCGGGCAAGACCACACCTATATGTAGTTGTGCGCGGCAGGGCCGCTGGGGAGCTTTGTGGTGTCAACACGCGAAAGCGTCGAGTTTCACCAAAGCTATCTTGCAGATGTGCAGCCAATCTTCCATGCCTTTTTTGTCGGACATGTTTGACTTCCTAGCGGACGATGCTACCGGCAATGCATGCCACGACGAAGAAAAAAACATCCC
>JBGAWE010000193.1:0-8820 GCA_044227705.1 Saprospiraceae bacterium | reverse complement strand
CGCGCAGCAGAAAACCGAGGCCGATGAGCGACACGTCGACGATGGCCAGATGCTTGAGCCAAAAGGAATAGGCGACGTTTTGCAAAAAGTAGAGCCCTGTGATCATAAGCACTTTAGGCCCCAAAAACCATGAAAGGGAAAGGCCCGTCGCCAACAAGATGCTGAACAAAACCACGGCCGCTCGCCGCCCGACCAGACCGGCTGCGATAGGCCGAAGCCGCTTCGTCGGGTGGTTGCGGTCGTGCGCCGCGTCGACCAGATCGTTCAAGATGTAGACCGCGCTCGCCACCGTCGAAAAGGCCAAAAACGCCGCGGCCGCCCGCTCAAAAACATCGACGTTAAACAGCCGCGCCGCGAAAAACGCGGGCAGGAGCACGAACAGGTTCTTCACCCAGTGCTCGGCGCGAATCAATCTGATGAAATTGAAAAAAGTCATGCGGCTTTGGCTGGGCTTGTGCTTTTCGAGCGGCTCCGCCCGAGGAACCGACCGAGCAATGATAGCGAGTTTCTGCAGGGCGATGAACAGTTGAAAAGTTGTCGGCGGCGACTTGTTGCCGTTGCCCTGCCCGGCTGCTGGAATCACCCGGGCAGACGCACGTGGTTTTTGATTTCAGAAAGATAGAACACCACGCCCCAGCCCGCGAAAAGAGCCGTGCTCGCCAGCATCCCTGCCCACCCCTCTCCCAAAACCCGAGCCTGCAAGAGCCATCCGACCGCCGCGACCGCCAAGCTGCTCCCCACGAAAAGCGCGAGCCGCCCGACCGGGTAGGGCACCGGCAAATGCCGTTGGCCAATAACGCCTGTCGCCACCGCCATGAAAACGTAGCAGGCGAGTGTTGCCCAGGCCGCGCCCGCGTAGCCCATCGTCGGGACCAAAATCAGGTTCAACACTATGGTGATGGCCGCGCCGATGAGGCTGATTCGGGCGCCGAGGGCGGTCATGTCCTTAAGCCGGTACCAGACGGAGACGTTGTAGTAAATCCCCAAAAACACGTTGGCCAGCAGCAGAATCGGCACGACAAACAGGCCGCTGTGGTATTTTTCATCAATGAAACCTTTGACGACGGGGAGGAAGAGCAGCACTCCGAGCATCGCGCCGCTGGCGGCGAGGGTGAACAGGCGGGCGGCGTCGGCCATGGTTTGCGGAGCGTTTTTGTCCTTTGCCTGCCTGAAAAAGAAAGGCTCGGCGGCATATCGATAAGCCTGCGTGAAAATCGAGACGAGCATGGCCAGCTTGTAGTTGGCGGCGTAGATGCCGAGCTGGGCGCGGTTCTCCTCGATGGAGCCGGGGAGGAGGCGCGGCATCATCGCCCGGTCGAGCATCTCGTTGACGATGCCCGCGAAGCCTACGACGACGAGCGGGGCGGCGTAGGCGAGCATCTCTTTCCACAAAATCTTGTCGAAAATGCCGCGAAAGCCGCCCGAATAGGGGAGGAGAAGCGCGAAAACCACAACGCTCGACACGGCATTTGCGAGGAAGATGTAGCCCACCTGCCGCGCCGGGTCCCAGATTTTTTCAACGAACCCAAAGCCGTGCTTCAACAAAAAAGGGCAGCCCACGAGGAAGAACAAGTTCAGCCCGATGACCAGCCCGATGCCGACCAGTTTGATGGAGACAAACCGCATCGGCCGCTGCTCGACGCGGAGCCGGGCAAAGGGCAATTCAGAGAGCGCGTCAAAAGCGATGATGATGGCAAACCAGCGGACGTAGTCGACGTGATTCGGGTATTTCAGCCAGTCGGCGATGGGCTGCGCGAACACGAAAACCAGCGCGGCGAAAATCCCGGCTGAGGCGACGAGTGTCCGTAAAGCGGTCGAAAAGGCGGCGTCGCGCCCTTCTTTTTCAGTCCCGAAACGGAAAAATGCCGACTCCATCCGAAACCCGACCAGCACGATTAGGAAGCCCGAATAGGAGTAGAACTCGCTCACCGCGCCGTACTCGCCCGGCACGAGGGCGCGGGTGTAGAGCGGCACCAGAAGGTAGTTGAGAAAGCGGCCGACGATGCTCGACAAGCCATAGAGGGCCGTCTCGCCGGCCAGT
Organism: Saprospiraceae bacterium; assembly: GCA_044227705.1. Taxonomy (GTDB): domain Bacteria; phylum Bacteroidota; class Bacteroidia; order Chitinophagales; family Saprospiraceae; genus JANOQP01. The sequence continues at coordinate 6,779 of JBGAWE010000193.1, read as the reverse complement.
TTTTTGATGAGGGACATTCGGGCTGGTTTGGTTTATCGGGCGCAAAAGTCGCTCGCCCGCTCGACCAATCCAGCCATCAGAGCCGCCGCATCTCGTCGGCCGCGCCGTTGTCGCGCTGGCGGGCGTCCTTCAGTTTTTTGTTGCCGAACTTGTTGGCCCAGGTCAGCATGAACGCCCGCTCTGATTGCAGGTAGGCGCTCTTCACCAGGAGGTTCAGCTCGGGCTGATCAGTGGTGGAGCGGTAGTTGCTGCCAGTCTGGAAGATGTCGTTGACGTTGAAGGTGACCTTGCCCCACGTTTCGCCGAAATCCTTTTGGAGGCCGATGTTGAGCGAGCCGTTTGGGTTGTTTTTCACGATGCCCCAGCGGGGGGCGGTCATGAAATTGCCCGACAGGTCAATCGAGAATTTTTGCGGCAGCTTGAAAGTCTGGCTCGCGTTCATCCCGGCGAACCGGACCGGGATGTCGTATTTTTTCCCCTCGTAGACGTCGTTGAAAAGCTGGTAGGCGTAAAAGAAACTGGCCTGCATATCCCAAAACTTGGCCGGCTGCCACGGAAAATTGACCATCGCATAGGCCGTGTGCGTCTTGCCGATGTTGGCCGGGCGCGAGACCTGCGTGTTGCTCGCCACGTCGACGAACGGCAGGTCGCGGATGGACGGCGACTCATGGTTGTACTCGACCGTCAGGCCGACCACTTTGTAGCGGTAGTCGGCGCGGATGGCATTGACGAAGGCCGGTTGCAGCTCCGGGTTGCCGCTCTGCACCGTTGTCGGGTCGTAGAAAATGAGGTACGGTGCGAGCTGCGTGAACCCCGGCCGCCAGATGCGGCGGCTGAACGAGAGGTTGAGCTGCTGGTTGTCGGTCAGTTTGTGGCCGATGAAGATGCTCGGGAAAAACCGCCCGTAGGCCCGGTCGACCACGTCGGGCTGCTCCTTCGAGCCGAGGTTGGTCTGCGTGAACTCGTAGCGGAGGCCGAGCTTGAAGTCAGTTCTCGCCGTCGCCTTGAAGCCGACGGAGGCGTAGGCGGCCAGCACGTCCTCGTTCAGTTTGAAGCGGGAGGTGAGCGTCGGGTCGGACGTCCAGGCGTCGCCGAGCAGCCGCTCGACGCGCACGTCGTTGTCAAAAAGCGACCGCGCGCCCTTGACCCCGGCCTCGAAGGTGTTCTCATTCCCAAAATTCTGGACGTAGTCGGCCTTCGCGACCATCAGCTCGATGGGCGTCTCCTTGCTCACCCGCAGCTTCGACGTCTGGCCGGTGGTGCCGTCGGCGGCCGTGTTTTGGATGTCGTAGCTGCTCGGGTTGTGGTACTTGTAGGCGACGTAGTCGACATCGGCCGTGAGGGTTTTCCTCGCCGAGAACTGGTGGGAGAAGTTCGCGTTGCCCGCCAGCGAGCGCGAGTGGTTGATTTCGCGAGTCGTCATGCGGGTGGTGGAGTCGGTCTTACCATCTACCCGGTTTTCGATGTTTGCTTTGGCGAGCATGTCCCAATACCGGTCGAAAAAGGTGCCGACCACACCGACCACCGTTTTTTTGGAAACCTGGAAATCGGCCCCGAGCCGCCCGTTTTGCACCAGTGTGGTGGCGTCGCGGCGGCTGATGCCGTCTGTTTCGATGAAGTTGCCATCGCGCCGGATGCCCCGGTAGTTGGTGAAGCGGTGCGGGCTGTGGTCGGTGCGGTAGCTGTAGTCGCCGAATAGGTTGAGCGATTTTTTGCGGTAATTGAAGTTCAGCCCGGCCCCGTACTTCTCGCCGCGCCCGTAGCCGCCGCTCAAGTTGTAGTTGCCGTTGAGGCCCTCGTCGCCCGATTTTTTCAGGACGATGTTGATGATGCCCGCGTTGCCCTCTGCGTCATAATTCGCGGGCGGCGTGTGGATCAGTTCTATGCGCTCGATGTTGTCGGCGATGGTGCCCTCCAAAAGCGCGAGCACGGCGTCGTCGGGCATGTTCGAGACCTTTCCGTTGACCATGATGATCACTCCGAACTTGCCGGTCATCGAGATGGAGTTGGTCTGTTTGTTGACCAAAACGCCCGGCGAGCGCTGCAAGACCTGGAGCGCGTTGCCGCCCGCGTTGACCGAGCTGCCCGCGACGTTGACAACCAGGCGGTCGATTTTTTGCTCCAAAAAGGGCTTTTTCGCCACGATCTGGACCTCTTTCATCAATTTGGAATTTTCGGGGAGCGTGATGGTCGGCCATTTTTTGACCCCGCTCTTTTCCTCAGTTGAGAAGATTTCCGATTGAAACTCTTCGAAACCGAGCATGGTGGCCCGCAAAAAATAGCCGCCCGTCCCGACCTCTTCAAACTTGAAGCCGCCGTCCAGCCCGCTCAACTGGCCTTTCACGAGCGAGGAGTCCGCCGACTTGAGCAGCAGGACGGTCGCGCCGTACAGCGGCTTTCCGCCCGGCTCGACGACCGTGCCGGTCAATTGGTTTTGAGAAAAAACACTTTGGGAAAAAAGGACGGTCAGCACGAAAAGCGCGGCCCCGGGGAAGGTTGTTTTTGACGGCATGTCGCTCTATTTGAGTTTGGACTGGAAAACCATTAGTCGCGGGCAAAGGACAAAAGGTTACGGCCCGGGTTGCAGGTGGCAGAAATTCCGAGTGTAGCTTGCCCCGTCAATTCCCTGTTTTTGGCCAATGCGCGAGACCCGTTTCATCGAACAAAACGCCCAGAGCTGGCGCGACTGCGAGGAGGACCTCCACACCGGCATGGGCGACCCCGAGCGGCTGCGCGAGCATTTCACGCGGGTGACGGAGGATTTCAGCTACGCCCGCACCTTCTACCCGAACCGGATGGTCAGGCTCTATCTGAACGGGCTGGCGCAGTCCTTTTTTCAAAAGCTGAAGGCCCGGCGGCGAGTCTCGTGGGGCCGGTTTTGGCGTTTTTGGTCGCATGAAATTCCGCAACTGGTCTGGGAAAGCCGAGGCTCGATGCTCGCCGCGCTCGGCATTTTCTTGCTGGCGATGCTGGTCGGGGTGGTCTCGTGCCGCATCGACCCGGAGTTCCCGCGCCGGATCTTGGGCGACTCCTACGTCGACATGACCATCGAGAACATCGAATCGGGCGACCCGATGAAGGTCTACAAGGAGCGCGGTGCCCTCGGCATGAGCCTCGGCATCGCGGCGAACAACCTGTTCGTGGCCGCGCTGACGTTCACCTTCGGCGCGTTTTGGGGCCTCGGGACGGTCTTCTTCCTCCTTTTCAACGGGGTGATGGTCGGAGCCTTCCAATATTTTTTCATCGAAAAAGGCGTCGGCCTCGAATCCTTCCTCGGCATCTGGACGCACGGGGCGCTCGAAATCTCGTCCATCGTCATCGCGGGCGCGGCGGGGCTGGAACTGGCGCGCGGCCCTCTTTTCCCCGGCACCTTGACGCGCGGCCAAGCCTTCCGCCTGTCGGCCAACAGGGGGCTGAAAATCTTCGTGAGCATCGCGCCGCTTTTTCTGCTGGCCGCGTTTTTCGAGGGCTTTCTCACGCGCCACACGGAGCTGCCCAATTTGATGCGCGGCGCCTTCATCGGCATCTGCTTCCTTTTCATCGGGGCCTACTACATCTGGCTGCCGTGGGCGAGGGCGCGGCGCGGCGAGTTCAAAGAGCCGCTGGCCATGCCCTCGCTCAACCCCACGCGCATCGAGCCGCTGGTCTTCGACCGGCTGCGAACCTCGGGCGAGGTGCTGGCGGACAGTTTTTTCCTTTTCAAAAAGCACGGCGCGATGCTGGCCCGCGCCATCGTGCTTTCCACCACCACGACGTGGGCCTTCATGTGGCTTGCCTTCGACGGCGGCGAACGAAGCGAAATGTTCCAGTCGTCGAGCTGGGCCTTAGGCCTTTGGGCAAGCCCGGCCGCGTTTTTTGTCAATGCGAACATCCCCTGGCTTTGGGCTTTTCAGGGCGCGGTTTTGGCGGTGCTTACCTTCCTGTCCTTCAAGATTTTGGAAAAAGAAAAAGTCGAGGAGGCCGAAAAGCCCACCAGCCCAGCCCTCTCCCTTGTCTCGGCGGCGGCGGTGATGCTGCCTTTTTCGTGGATGTTCGGCAACCTGCCGCAGAGTTTTTTGCTGACGATTTTTCTGTTCGGACTGGCCGTCGCGGCTGTTTTCATTGAGGGAAGGAACCCGCTTTCGGCTTTCACGCGCGGCCTCGGCCTGACGGCGGGCGATTTTTGGAAGGGCGCGCTGCTCAATTTGATGTGGTCGCTCGTCGGCCTGATGTGCTACTTGTTCGCCTCGTCGTTGGTTTTTCAGTACGTCTTCAAGCTCGTTTTGTGGAACCTCTCCATCCCGTCCGAAAAGGCCGGGCTTTGGGAGGAGCAATTCGGCGCAGCCTGTTCGCTGGCGATTCTTTATGGCATTTTCGTGTTGGCGATGCTTGGCAGCGGCTTGCTTTTCCATGCCCTTCGTGAAATCCGGGAGGCGACGAGCCTTTGGGGCAAAGTGGCAGAAATTGGCACCGGCCGCGCCATTCGGGGCCTCGAGCGCGAGTAGGGACGCGATGGTTCGCGTCTCCACGGGAGGAGTATTGCCCTCCTCTGGTTAAATTTTTTGAAATCCTCCAACAGCCTGTTTGCCAACCAAGAAAAACCTGCCTATCCTTGTGGCACAAATCATCCAAAGCTCGGCGATGAAGCAAACTTTACTTTCCCTTTTCTTCTTCATGGTTATGTTCGGCGCAGCCTCCGCGCAGACGACGGCGAAAGGCCCAATCGACCGCCCCGGCCTCGCCATCTACCCGAACCCCGCCGTCGAGTACATCGCCGTCAACGACGAAGACGCCATCGTCCACCAGATTGTGGTCTTCAACCTCGTCGGCAAGAAAATCCGCACCTTCGAGGCCGAGCCTGACGAGCGGTTCCCAATCGGCGACCTGCCCAAAGGGATGTACCTCGTCCAGCTTCTCGACTCCGACAGCAAAATCATCAACACGCAGAAGGTCAACAAGAAGTGATCCTTTCAATTTGACTTAATAGAAAAAGGCCCGACAGCATCGCCGTCGGGCCTTTTTCATTTTTGGATCGAATCAAAAACCTTTGAGCCAGCCCCATTTCCCCGGTTTTTTCGGGGTCTCGGACTTCGGCTTAGTGGCCGTGTTCGACGGTCGCGCCCGGGCGAAGGCCCGGCTGTTGCCGCCGCTGACGGGCGGCTGGGCCTCGGGCCGGTTGGGCTTTTGGCGCGGCGGCCGCAGCTTGGCCTCGCTCAAAAGCTCGGCCGGCTTGTCCGACGGGCGTTGCTCGGGGTTGCGGTTGTCGCGCCGGTCGCCGTGCTTTTTCGGGGCGGACTGGTGGTTGTTCCGCTGCCCGCCGGGCTGGTTTTGCTGCATCGGCTCCCGGTTCTGGTTTTGACCTTGTTGCTGGCGCTGTTCCCGGTTCTGGTTTTGGCCGTTTTGTTGCCGCTGCTCCCGGTTCTGGTTTTGCTGCCTCGGCTCCCGGTTTTGGTTTTGAAGATCATCCGGCTGGTCGTGATGTTTTTGGTCCATCTGATTTGCGGTCTTCTGGTTTTGGTTTGAGACTGGAATGCGAGCTGGCCTTTGGGGTTGCTTCTGCGATTGTTTCGCTTTTTGCTTCGGGAATTCGAGCGGCACATGGCTCCCCGATTCGAGCGGCCACGGGTGCTCCTCGACCGGCGGGACGACCTTGCCAATGAGCTTTTGGATGTCGCGGAGGTATTCTTTCTCCTCGTCGTCGCAGAAGGAGAAGGCCATGCCCGAGGCCCCGGCGCGCCCTGTACGACCGATGCGGTGGACGTAGCTCTCCGGGATGTTCGGCAGGTCGAAGTTGACGACGTGGCCCAGTTCGTCGATGTCGATGCCGCGCGCAGCTATGTCGGTGGCTACGAGGGCCGTGATCTTTCTGTCTTTAAAATTTTGGAGTGCTGTCTGCCTCGCGCCCTGCCCCTTGTTGCCGTGGATGGCGGCGGAGCTGATGCCGTGCCGGCTCAAATCTTTGGCCACCTTGTCGGCCCCGTGTTTCGTGCGGGTGAAGACGAGGACGCTGGGCAGTTTTTTCTCCTTGATAATATGGGGGAGGAGCTGCCGCTTGTCCTCTTTCGAGACAAAGTAGACGAACTGGTTGACCGTGTCGGCCGTCGTCGCGGGTGGCGTGACCTCCACTTTTTGCGGGTCGGTGAGGATGCTGTTGGCCAGTTCCACGATGTCGGGCGGCATCGTCGCAGAAAAGAAAAGGGACTGCCGCTCTTTGGGGAGGCGCGCGATGACCTTCTTCACATCGTGGACGAAGCCCATGTCGAGCATCCGGTCAGCCTCGTCGAGGACGAAGATTTGCAGCTTCGACAGGTCGACAAAGCCCTGCCCGATGAGGTCGAGCAATCGGCCGGGCGTGGCCACGAGGATGTCGATGCCGCGTGCGAGGGCGTCGGTCTGCGGCTTCTGGCCCACGCCGCCGAAGATGACGGTCGTGCGCAGCCCCGTGTGCCGCCCGTAGGCGCGGAAGCTCTCGTCGATTTGGATGGCAAGCTCGCGCGTCGGGGTGAGGACGAGCGTCGAGATGTGCTGCGGCCGCCGCTGGCCGCGCAGTTTTTCCACGAGGATTTGGAGGATGGGGATGGCGAAGGCCGCCGTTTTGCCGGTCCCGGTCTGGGCCACGCCGAGCAGGTCGGAGCGGTCGAGGACGAGGGGAATGGCTTGTTGTTGGATGGGAGTCGGGGTCTCATAGCCCTCCTCGCTGACGGCGCGGAGGATGGGTTCGATGAGGTTGAGGTCTGTGAATTTCAAAATTTTTAGTGTTGGCCAAGGCCAGCCGCAGGCATGTTTTCTGGGTGAAAAAC
>JBGAWE010000192.1:0-9126 GCA_044227705.1 Saprospiraceae bacterium | reverse complement strand
AATGGGGTGCTCGGCGAGCGTGTCGCCGTCGGTCGAGACGTCGAAGCTGAACAGGCAGCCGTCCTCCGATTTGTAGAAATCGAAGTTGTCCGTCGAGCAGGCCGCCGCGTCGAGTGCCTTGTCGAGGGCGAGGAGAGCGTCGATTTTCAGGTCGAAGTCCTCGGGGCTTTGGAGGACGACACAACCGTCCTTTTTCACCTCGAAAAACCACGCGCCCGGGCAGTCGGCAATGTGCGGCCGGATGCTCGGCCCTTCGAACCAGCAAACGATGTCGTCGAGCCGAGCCTTCCGCTCGATGGCGGATTTGAAGTTGCCCGGCGACGCGCCCAGTCGGCAGCCCGTCGCGTCGAGGAGCTGGATTTTGCAGATGCCGCCCGGCCCGTCGAGCAGGTCGAGGCCGCCCTTCTTCCCTGCGAGCGAGAGGGCGAGGAGCCGCGCCGCCTTTGCCTCTTTTTGCGACTCGAACCAGCGGTCGCCCTCGATGGCGGCGAGGCCGTCCGGCCCGGCCAACAGCCATGCCCAAGCCTCGTCGACTGGCGTGGTCTTCGGGGCCGGTTTTTTCAAAAAGAGGGCGTTGTCGATGGCGGCAAGGTGGTCGTCGACCTCCGTTTTCGAGGCGAAAAGGCAAGGGGCGAGGGCCAAATCGTGCCCTTTTTCATCCAAAAGGGCGAGTTCGAGGCCGCCGTCCACCTCGCGGGAGGCGTAGTTTTTCGCATTGGCGGCGCGGGCCAAAAAGGCGGGCCAGACCGCTTCGAGGCTCGCCCAGTCGGAGAAGATTTCCAGCCCGTCGAGCAGCGGCTTGCCGTCGGGCGAGGCGAGGACGGGGCGCAGCGCGTTGGCTTTCACCCTGATTTTTCCGGCGAGCGAGGTCTCCGCGATGGCGATTTGAACGACTTGCGCGATGGCCGCGTCGCGGGCGGCCGCGTCGGCGAAAGGCTCCAGCGGCCCGGCCAGATATTGCAGGTAGGCGGGATGGTCGCCCGGTTCGGCGGGCCATGTTTTTTGCAGGAAGAAGGTCGGGTCGCCCGTCACCGGCTCGTCGGCAGGGGCGAGGTTGGCCGTGTCACGGGCCAGTTCGAGGGCTTCGCAGAGGGCGGCGGAGGCCTGCTCGGCCGTCTCGAATTGATGCAAACTTTCGAGGACGACATGGCCCTCGCCGTCGGTCAATTCCCATTTGTGGACGGCGGGCCGCTGCTCGACGGCGGCCTCCAGCGGCAGCGCGGGGAAGAGGGCGGCGATGGCGGCGGCGGCCTTTTCCGCGTCCTCTTTTTTGTCGAAAAACTGCTTCGGCGCGACGGCCAGCGGCCCGCCGAACGTGTCGGTGAGGTGGAACGACCAGCCGTTGCCGAGCGGGTCTTGCACGAAGCGGTAGTTGGCCGGGTCGGCGGCGCGGTTGCGGGCGGCAATCCATTGGAGGCGCGCCGCGTCCTCTTCGGGCACGGGAACGGCCGATTGGAGCAGCGCCTCGCCCGTCGGCGAAAGGAGCTTGAAAACCCAGCCCTCGGGGGTGAGCGGGTATTTCACGTTCCAGCCGTCGTTGGCAAAGATGGCCGCGATCTGCGCCATTTTGCTGTCTCGCAAGGCCTTCGAGCCGAAGTCCTGCGGGCTTTTGGCGAGGATGCATTCGTCGTCGGTGCCCGGTTTTTCGACCAGTTCGAAGCTGTAAATCCCCCAATCCGAGCAAGCGGTCGGGCGCAGGCCGCCGGGCTGGCCGATGGCTTCTTTCCATTTTATGAAAAGGTCGGCGAGTTCGTCGTCGGTCGGCTCGGTCAGGCAGTTGTCGGTCGAGACGAGCATCGGCTGGCCGCACCAGTCGAGCCATTGGGCGCGGCCGGTCTTCGGTTTCAGCGGCATCGAGAAGGGCGCCAGCGTGTGCCGCGACGCGTCGGCGATGCCCATCAGGGCGGCGGCGCGGGCCTCGAGGCCGGTGACGTTCGGGGTGTCCCAAAGCTCGTTTTTGAGCGAATAGTCGAAGCCGCGCCCCCGGTTCCGGCTGATTTCGGGGTATTTCCCCAAAAAATTCTCCTCGACGGCGATGAGGCTGTCGGCCACGTCGGCCCCGTTCGAGGCGGCGTAGGCAAAGAGGGCGTACTCCGAAAAGTCCTCGCCGAAGCGGGCGAGCAGGTGGTTGAGCATCCGGTCGCGGCGGTCGCGGGCGGCGTGGCCGGGCGCGTCTATTTGTTTTAAGAAAGAGCCGTAGTCGCGCGGCTGGTAGGCGAGGGAGAAGGAGTAGCGGCCCTCGTCCTGCCGGTCGATTTTTTGGAAGTTCTCGGGTTATGCAGTCGAGGAAGGCGGACGGACTCGGCCTCAAGGCGGGCCTTTTTTTCTTCCAAAATCGACGAGGCCGCGCAGGGAGGGCGTCCTCGTTGCCCGGCATGGCGAAATGGAAGCGCAGCTCGAAGAGGAGGCAGTGGTTGGCCGTCTCGTGGAACTGGATGTCGAACTGATTGCCCTCGAGGGCCTCGACGAGCCGCCGGAGGACGAGGTCGCGATCCTCCGGGCTGCCGAAATGGCGGTTTGGGGAAAGCTGCGTCGCCGTCGCGCCCGGTTTTAGAGGGAACATGACGGGGTCGCCCACGCGGTAGCGCCGCTCGCTGCCGGTGATGGGGTCGCCGCCGGGCTGCGGATCGGCACCCATGACGAGGTCGGCGAAGCGGGGGACGCTCTCCTTTATGCTCGCCACGCGTAGGGCCGACGGGTCGGGCAGCGGCGCCGAGGTTTTTCTCAAAAGGAAAGCATCGCGGGCCGTGCCGAGCTGCGCCATGTAGTTGGCCAGCAACTGGTCGAAGAAGAGGAGGTAGCCCTTCAGTTGCAGAGCCTGTGCCCGCCGGGAATCCATCTGGTCGGGCTTCAGTGGGTCGGCCGGGGCGAGGCCGCCGGGGCCGATGCCGTAGACTAGCGGGAAGTCGTTTTGTATGGAAAAATGCTCGCCCAGCCCGGCGCGGAACTCGCCCTCGGGCGGCAACTGGTCAAGCTCCCACGGCTTTCGGAGGGTCTTTTCGGCCGAGGTGAGGCGGGCGAGGAAGCGGTCGGTAGCCTTTTTGAGGTCGAAGCCCTGCGGGATTCCGTCTTTCAGGAGGGCGAACTGGCCCAGCGTCGGCGCGAGGACGGGGAAGAAGCCCACCGAGAGCGGCAGTTGCCACCGCTCGTTCTTGATGCGCGGCTGCCCGTCGACGTAGCTCGACGCCCGCAGGTCGCGCACCGCCCGCACGCCTGGTGTTTCGAGCATGACGTGGTAGAGGTCGGACAAGTGGAGGACGGTCGGCTGCTCCCTTTCGAGGTCGATTGCGTCGATGAAGCCGTGGCTTTTCGAGTCGAGCAGCGGTCGGCCCTCGAAGATTTCCTCGGTCGAGCGGCCCTTTTCGAGCAGTTCTTGCAGGGAATAGAAGGGGATGACCGGCGAAAGGAAGGCCTCGAGCCGGACGAGCATCTCCGTCAGCACGGCCTCCGGTTCGAGCGTCGGGTCGATTTCGATGGAGGCGCAGAGGCCGATTTGCTCCTCTTGCAAGAGGCGGATTTCGACGAAGTCCTCGCAGAGGTTGCGCAGCGCGTTGAGGCGCGAGCGGGCGTCGTCGAGGATCCGGTTGAGGGGGCTGTTGCCTTCGGGGTCGCAGCCGCTGGCGCTGTCCTGCGGGCGGACGGCCTCGGGCTGCAGCCAGACGCGCCACAGGCCGTTGAGGGGGAGGCACTTTTTGAGGAGTTGGTCGTGTGTTCCCGCTTTCAGCACCGGCGGGGCCGTGTAGGTCAGGCTGCCGTCGGGCTTGGGGTCGCAGGAAACGTAGAGCGGCGGCTCCGAGTTGGTCATCGGTTCGAGCCACGCGTTTCGGACGCCGGGGATGTCGAGCAGGACTTTGCGCCAGTCGGCAACGGTCACGGGGTTGCAGCCGAGGATCTCCTTTGCCGTGAAAAAACGGGCGGCTGCCGCCTCCGGCCCGGCGGCGGGGTTGGGCGCGAGGATGTTTCGGATGTCGTCGGAGGAGCGGTAGCCGAGGTCGAGGAGGGCGAAAATCAGGGCCTCGAGGACGGTGATGCCGGGGTCGTGGGTGTTGTGGTCTGTCCAAAGGTCGCCGCTGAACTGGCCGAGATGGGTCAGCCCCTCGTCGCGCAGGCGGCGGAAGTCGAGCCAGTCCGGGAGGCCGGCGTTGTTTCTGCTGATGGAGGTTGCTTTGGACACGGTGCGCTTTGGGCGGATTTGCGTTCTTTTGGTTCAGTCAAAAATCCCGGTGCGGGGGTTGTTGGCGAGGACGCCAACAACGGCCAGCGGGCGGGCGGGGTCAGGCGCCGTAGCCGCCCTTCTTCCCACCGCCGCCGCTTGCGATCAAGTCTTTCAAATCCTCGATCTGCTGCTGCTGCTCCTTGATGGCCTGGATGAGGAGCGGCACCAGCTCGATGTAGCTGACGCCCATCACGGCCTTGCCGCCGTTCTTTTTGACGAGGCCGCCGGGCAGGATTTTGGTGCACTCCGAGTCCTTGAGGCCGAAGTGGAGGCCGTCGGCGTTCAGCTCCGTGTCGGTGTTCTTCCACGAGAACTGGATGGGGTTGAACTTGCAGACCATCTCGACCGCGTCCTCGATGCCGCCTTTCTGCTCGATGTCGTCGTTGAGGATGGCCATGTACGACTCCTGCTGCCGCGCCGCGCCGCCCACGTCGAGCGTCCCGGCGTACGACGGGTGGCCGATGCCGACGCGACCGTTCTGGTCGATCCAGACCTCTTTTTCGCCCGTCTCGATGTCCTTCGGGTTGGGGTCGTCGGCCTTCTTTTGTTTGAAGACGAAGCCGCAGGGCGCGTTCGTGGCCAGCACGGCGAGTGCCTCGTCGACGCCGAGCGAGAGGGCGGTGTTCTTCTGCGGCTCGTCGTCGAGGTTGAGGATGGCAAGGACGGGCTTCACCCCGTCGAGGACGACCTGCACGGCGCCGCTCGTCTGGTCGGTCACGTCAAGTTTGGCCCCGGGCTGCTCCGTTCCGATGCCGACCTGACCGGCTTCGTCGATGACCACGGTGCCCGGGTTGTCGCCATTCGCCGCTCCGCTGCCGCCGCCGTTGGGGCTGTTTGGACTTTTGGAGGCGTACTTCGAGGCGGCCTTCACAACGATCGGGTCCTTTTGCTTGAAGCGGAAGCCGTTTTTCGAGCTGGTCAAGAAGTCGGCAAACTCGCCGTCGACCTTCATCGTCAGACAGGCTGCGCCCTGCCCCGCTTGCTGGTTGGTGAGCGTCGCCGAGGGGACGGAGGGATCAAGCTCGATGTCGCCCATCGCGTCCTCCGAGATGTGCAGTGCCACCTTCGGATCGCCCGTTCCGATGCCGACGAGGGGGCCGGGCTTCACGACCATGAGCGGGTCGGCGGCCGCGTCGTCCGTCTTTTGGCCATGCTCGAAGCTGAAGCCCTGCGCGGCATTGGTTTTTTGGTGCAAAAACTGGTCGTCGAGCCGCCACGAGGCGAAGCTCTCGGGCTTGCAGTCGGGGTTGTCCCAGTTTTCGAGGAGGAGTTCGACGCCCTTGCCCGCCTTCTCGTCGGGGTTGAACTTCAGCTCGCCCTTCAGTTTTTCAAAGACATGGAACTGCGCCTGCGGCGGCGTGGCCGCGCCGGTCGGGTCGGGCTTCTGGCCGTCGGTGCCGATGCCGACCTTTTTCGCTTTGTCGGGATGCGACTGGATGTAGCCGCCGGGGTCGATGATCTGCCAGTCGTCGTCCGTCAGCTTGAACTGGAGCTGGCACCAGTGGAGCGGGTCGCAGTCGGGCGTGGTTTTGCAGCAGAAGGGGTCCTTCGTTGTGTCGTCCGGCGCCGGGCCGTATGCCGATTTCGAAGCGGCTTTCGCGGCGACCTGAACCGGCTGGGCTTTGGGTTGCGTCGGCTTCCCGTCGCCGCAGGTCGACTGCGTGTTGTCGATGAGGACGTAGAGCGACTTGTCCCAGATGACCACGTCGTCGAGGTAATAGGCCGTCCCCTCGCGCCAATAACCCATGAAATGGTCGTCGCGCTTGATGAGAGCCGAGTCGATGAGGTCGCCGAAGTGCTGGGCGGTGGGCACGGCGCCGTTCTGGAAAAGGTCTTTGAGCTGGGCTCTGTTCTTTCTTGCCATGACTTGAATTAGTTGATGGTTGAGCCGTTTTCGGGGGTCGCGTCGGGCTGTTTTGCTGGCTCGTCGCAATTGGGTTCGTTCACGGAGCAGTCGCCCGTTTCAAAATTGAGGAAGCCGACCGAGCCTGCGCCGTACTTGTTTTCCTCTGAGAGCGGGGTGAGGAGTTCCGCCGCCTCTTTGTGGGTCAGCGATTCGATGTCGCCTTCCTCCGGTCTCGGCAGCACGAGGATGGAGCGGGCTTGGCTGACCTCGGCGACGGCGAGGTTTTCGTCCGGGGTCGGCGACAGCGGCTTGAAGAGGCCGAAGGCGGTCACGAAGTCGACGTACTCCCTTTTTTCCACGAAAAGCAGCACCTCCGAGCGGAAGAGCTTGCCGCCGAACGCGAGCCTTTCCTGTTCGCCGAAGGCCCAGGGAGCGAGGAAGGCCAGCAGGTCGTCGGCCAGTTTTTCTTTGTACAAATCTTGGTCGAAGCCCTCGCGGAAGACGACGGTCGCCGTGACGCGGACGGGTTCGTAGATGGGGTTCACCGCCTTGAAATGGATGAACGGCGAGCGGCGCACCTGCAAAAACGCCTCGATGCGGTGCAGCAGGGCGCGGCTGGCCTTCGGTTGCAGCCGTGCCTCGAACCCGAAGCGCGTCATATCGGGGATGACGGCCAGCGCGACGTGGCCCGGCGCGATGTGGTGGTCGCTCCCGCTGGGCAGGGCGTCGGTGTGCGTCAGGCATTTCGCCTGAAAAATCTCGGGGAAGGCCTCCAGCACCAGCCGCTCGTAATCGTACAGCGCGATGGCGCGGCCCTTGTGCCGCAGCCGCTCGCCCGCTCGGCGGTAGAACTGCGTCGGGTCTTCCGGCGGCTGCCCGCCGAACGACTCGAAGGGCTGCTCGACCTTCTTCACGGCCGCGTCCTTCACGTCGAGGCGGTTGACGGAGGCGGCGGCGAGTGGGCCGGAGAGCCGCGCGAGGTCGTTTTCCGCCGTCGGCGAGAAGGCCGTTTTGACGGCACCAGCCTGCACGAGGATGGCGTCGCTGACGGCGGCGGTGTGCTCGGCAGCCTCCACTTTCAGCCAAAACAGGCCGGGCGGCAGGATGGTCGTCCCCGCGCTCGACCACTCGAAGGGCATCGAGAAACGGACGATGCCCGAGGCGATGAGGCCGTCTGTCGCGTCGTCGAGCAGTTGGAACTTCGGGAGGAGCGGCTGCCATTTGTTGCCCTTGAGGTATTTCCACTTGAGGTCGGCGGCGTCGATGTCGGGGTCGGCGGTGGCCTCCGCCAGTTGGAAGAGGAGCGAGAGCGTGGCGCCGGGGAGGGCGTTTTTCACTCCAATGGTTCGACGGCTCGAAGGGGTGGAGGTGGATGAACTGGATGTCGGTGGTCTTGGCCGTCAGGCTGCCCTCCTCCCAGTTGCTCGTGGCGGTGTAGGAGACGAAAAGCTCGCGGAGGAGGGGGGTATAGGGTTCTTCGGGCTTGAGCGGGGTGAAAATCGAGAGGCCAGCGATGGTGTTCTTGGCGGCGTCGAACTTGTTGTTGGCCGTTGTCTTGTCGGTGTCGTTGCTAAAAGCGACGGAGTCGAAGATGTTGAGCTTCTGCGCGTCGATGGCATTGTTGATTTGGCTCTGTGTCGACGGCAGGATTTTCCCGCTGGCGTTGTTTATCAGATAGTCGCTCAAGAGCTTCGGGAACAGGGCGTGGCCGAAGTCCTGTTCCAGCCCCATCCTCAAAAAGCCGTTCTTCGAGTTGTTCGAATAAGGCAGGAGCGGCTCTGTGAGCGGCGTGTGCACGGGACTCTGCGACAGGATCGGCACGGTGGTGCCGCCGGGAAAAAGGTCGTTGTTGGCGGTCGGCGTTCCCCAATTGCCGTCGTTGAGGAATTGAAAATCGAACTCGTAGTCGCCCTGATTCTGATAGCTGGCCGGATAGGCCGCGTACTTCGTGGCGAAGCTTGTCGGCAGGTTTTCCCAAACGGCGAACACCTGAAAACCGCCCAGTGTCTTCTTCCGAAACGCTTCCTCGCACCCCACAAACATTGTCGAGCCTTTGTGCGGCACCGCCCCGAACGGCATGAACGGCTTGTTCGGGTCAACCGGCCCGTCGTCGTTCGAGACGAGGAGATTCTTCACCTTGTTCGCCGTGACGGAGAGGTTGATGGCGGTGATTTGGGCGGCTTCCAAAGCCTCGTCGCCTTTCGTCAGCAGGATTTTGAGCATGGGGTCGGTCGTGCCGAAGTCCTCTTTCAAAACCGCAGGGTCGGCGAAGGTGAGCGGCGGGTCGCCCGCGCCGAGCGTGATTTTGATGGTCCCTGCTGTTGCCAAATCGAGCGCGGCGGCCTTTTCCCAGCCCTTTTTTGAGGAGTAAAAAACCTCCAGCCCGCCCGTCGGCCAGATGCCGTTGTATCCACCGGTGAAGGTGAAAGTGGCCGTGGCCGTCCCGTTCGCCTCGTTGAGCAACAAGGTCGGCGAGGCGATGACAAAGCCGACCCGCGCGTCCGCAAACGGCTTTTTGTTGGGCGCGAGGCCGCCGCCGAGGGTTTTCCAAGTCGCCTTTTCCGGCTCGTCGAAAAGCTTTTCGATGCCGTCGGCTGAGTCTGCTTTCAGCGCGGCGCGGAGGGCGACCGCTCCCCCACTCTCTTTGAAGCGGTGGAAAGTCCGCAGGCTCTCGACCGTCGCCTGGTTGAGGACGACCTGCTCGGCGAGGGCGAAGAAGATGTCGGCCTTGTTCGCGTCCTTCCCGTCCTTGAACATGGTGCCGCCCCCGACGAGGTGCTTTGTCACCCCTTTGTCCAATTGGAGGAGGAGGTGGGCCGTGTCGGGCACGGCTGGTTTCTCCTTCAAGCCGAGGACATCGTGGTAGTAGAACTTCAGTTGCCGCTCGGTCAGCGCGTTGAGGTCGTCCTGTGCGTGGCGGAAGAGGCGGAAGAAGGTCAGCATCAAACCGACCTGCGGCAGGTTGTCGGAGAACTTTTCGAGGCTCTCCGTCAGGAATTGCGGCGACGTGGAGACAACCCTTTCCAGCCCCTGTTGGAAGACGCGAAAAAGCTCGCCGAGCTGC
>JBGAWE010000191.1:0-9491 GCA_044227705.1 Saprospiraceae bacterium | reverse complement strand
GTGGATGACACTTGAAGAGTAGCCATAGTTTTCAACCCGATACCCCGTCGTTGAAAAGCTCGGGTCAAGGACACCGGTCTGGGCTGCGCTTTTTTGACACAGAAGACCGGCAAGGAGGAAGAGGACGCTTGTTTTCATTGAAGAATGAAATTCGTTGAGCGATGCCCCAAAAGTATCCAAAAACAGAAGGCCCCGCCGCCACCGACAGAGCCTTCTCTTTTTCCAAAAATGGGGCCTTGCTCAAGCCGCCTTCAGCCGTCCAGCGACCTCCGTCCGCTCGATTTTCGCCCGACAGTATTTCTCGTCCACCCGAAGCTCGCGCTCGTGGTCGTGGCCGGACATCTCGAACATCGCATCCGTGAAAATCGCCTCGCACAGCGACCGCAGCCCCCGCGCCCCGAGCTTGTACTCGAGCGCTGTCGCCGCCATGTAGTCGAGCGCGTCGGAGGTGACGACGAGGCGCACGTTCTCCAGTTCAAAAAGTTTGACGTACTGCTTTATCAAAGCGTTGCGCGGCTCGGTCAGGATGGCCCGCAAAGCGGCCGCGTCGAGCGGTTCGAGGTAGGCCAGCACCGGCAGCCGCCCGACCAGCTCGGGGATGAGGCCGAAGGTCTTCACGTCGAGCTGCGTGACGTATTGCACCAAGTTCTCTCGGTCAATCTGTTGAGTGTCAGGCGTTTTGAAGCCAATGACCGACGTGTTGACCCGCCGCGCGATGACCTTGTCGATGCCGTCGAAAGCACCGCCGCAGATGAACAGGATGTTGCGCGTGTCCACCTTGATGAGCTTCTGCTCGGGGTGTTTCCGGCCGCCGTGCGGCGGGACGAGGACCTCCGTCCCCTCCAGCATTTTCAGCAAGCCTTGCTGCACGCCCTCGCCCGAGACGTCGCGGGTGATGCTCGGGTTGTCGCCTTTCCGGGCGATTTTGTCAATCTCGTCGATGTAGACGATGCCCATCTCGGTGGCCTCGACGTCGAAATCGGTCTCCGCCAAAAGTCGGGAAAGAATGCTCTCGATGTCCTCGCCGACATAGCCGCTCTCGGTGAAGACCGTCGCGTCGACGATGGCGAAGGGGACGTTTAGCAGCCGCGCAATCGTCCGTGCCATCAAGGTCTTGCCAGTGCCGGTCGGGCCGACAAAAAGTACGTTCGACTTCTCAAACTCGACCTCCGTCTGCTTCCGGTTTCGCAGCCTCTTGTAATGGTTGTATACGGCGACGGAGAGGTACTTCTTCGCCGCGTCCTGCCCGATGATGTACTGGTCGAGGTAGCTCTTGATTTCCGAGGGCGGGGCGATGGTGAGGCTGTACTCCTTCTTCTTGCCCTTCTTTTTGGGCTGCGGGTCGTCGACGAAGTCCTCATCGGGCAGCTCCTTTCGGACGACGTTGTACGCCTCGCGGGCGCACGACTCGCAGATGAAGCCGTCCATCCCGGCAATCATCAGCATCACTTCGTGTTTGTTGCGGCGGCAGAAGGTGCATTGCTCCTCGCGCTGTGGGCCTCTTTTCAACATGGAATCTTCGGTTTGAATCGGGGGCAAAAGTAGCACAGCATTCATGCCGTGCCCCGGAAGGGCCTCTTTCACGGCACAAATGCTGAGCTGTATGGCCGAAGTTTGGTCAATTGTTTTTTGACAAGAATGTTCATTACAGATTGGCTGGAAACCAATATTCTGGACAGCAAATCCAGAAAAGCAATTTTGACAAAACCGAAAACCTGTTCTTTCCAAGCCTCGTTCGCCGCCGCCATCTTTGGGTCGAAAGCAATCGCGTTCCCTCCCCTTTTTGGATAAGTTTGCCTTCGCTATCCACCACAATTTTTCACCACATCCTTTCAGTCTTGAAAGCGGTATGCTCCTTTCTCCTTTCCTGTTTTCTTGCCAGCGCTTTGTCTCAAAACGTCTCCTGCGGAAACTGGCACTGGCGACTCCCCTCTACCGGCGACCGAACCTGGACCGACGTCTTCTTCCTCGACCCACAGACCGGCTGGGTCGCGGGCCAGAACACCATCCGAAAAACCACCGACGGCGGTTTGACATGGGACTTTCCCTGCACCCCCGGCGGATTTCCGGTGGGCAGGCGGGACAGCTTTTTTGCGAACAACACGGTCGGTTGCTTCAGAACGGCACCGGCATCTGGCGGACGGCCGGGACGGTGGGGCCACCTGGACGGCCGCGACCGCCCCGCTCGCGTCGGGCGAAACCGTGACCGACCAGGGATAACAGCCCATCGGTTGGCTGGGCGGTGACGAGCGGTACGACTTCCATCCTGAAAACGACCAACGGCGGTGTTCCCGCGGTCCGCGGTTCCTCGACAGACAGCTTCCGTCAAAAGCAGGTGCAGTTTCTCGACGCGAACACGGGCTACGTCCTTTCCGGCACCTGGTTCCACGAGCTATTAAAAACAACAAATGGCGGCGCAAGCTGGCAGAAAATCAACCCGCCCGCCAACGGTGATTTTGGCGGAGCCATGTGGTTCACCGATGCGAGCACAGGATTCGTCTGCAGCAGCTCTGGCGACGCCATCTCGAAGACCACCGACGGCGGCCAGACATGGGCGACAAGCCCCACAAACCCCGATTATTTCAACATCATAACCGACATCCGATTCCTCAACACGGCCGAGGGCTGGGCCGTCGGCGATTACGGCGAGGTGCTCCACACGGCCGACGGCGGCGACACATGGGCCCCGTTCTCGATGGGCATCCTCTGGGACCAGTACAGCGGCAGCCCGAGGGTCTTCCCGGTCAGCTCGAGTCGAATCTGGGCGACGGCCACCGTATATTATGGCACCCTGCTGCGTTCCGACGACGGCGCGGCGCACTGGGCCGGGCAGTTCGTCCCACAAAGCTTTGGCACCGGAAACGGGCAGGGCTGCATGGATTTTGCAAGCCCGGCGACCGCTTTTTACACCAACGGCAGCCTTGTCATGCGCTCAACGGACGACGGCACCAACTGGTCGACCTTCTCCACCGCGCCGCTGACCATCAACGACCTGTCGCTTTCAAACGAAGGCTCGGCCGGCCTCGCCGCTGGCAACGCTGGCGGAAATGCCGTCATCGCCCGCTCGGCGAATGGCTACAAGACTTTCACGCTGGCACTGAACGTGCCGAACGGCAACTTCCTCGACCTCGCCCGGGGCAGCGACAACAACCTGCTCGCCGTCGGCGAAAAGGGCCTTGCCTACCGCTCCTCCGACGGCGGGCTGACGTGGACGATCTCCGCCACCGGCGTGACGCACGACCTCCGGCGGGCCACCTTCGCCGATGCGAACACCTGCTGGGCGGTCGGCGCGGGCGGCTTCATCACGAAATCGCTGAACGGCGGCGGCGCGTGGAAGCAACAGGCAAGCGGCACGACGAAGACCCTGCGCGACATCCTTTTCATGGGAACCGAAAACGGCTACGCCGTCGGCGAGGGCGGACTGCTGCTTCGGACGAACGACGGCGGCGAAAACTGGTGGCAGGCAACCGTCCCGACCACCGACGACCTCGTGAGCATCGCCGCCCTCTCAACGACAGACGTGCGCATCTTCTCGCCCGCCGGTTTTGTCCTGAAAAGCGCCGACCAGGGCGCGTCGTGGTCGAAAGAGGCCATCGGCGGCGGCCCCATCGCGGGCAGCAACTTCTATCTGCGCGACGCGGCGAACGGCTGGGTCGCCGGGCCGGGCACCTTGATTCAATACGGAAATTGCACCCCCAAGGTGAACCCGGTGAACGCCGCCATCTGTTCGGGCGAAACCTACCAGTTCAACGGGCAGGGCCTGAAAACGAGCGGCACCTACACCGCAATCTTCATCAAACCGGGCGGCTGCGACTCGACGGTCGTGCTGAACCTGACCGTCAAGCCGACCGTCGCTAAGAGCCTCGCCGCCGAAATTTGCTCGGGCGAGACATACCCGTTCAACGGCCAAAACCTGACAGCCACCGGCACTTATCAAGCGACCCTGACGGCTGCGAACGGCTGCGACTCGACGGTGACGCTCGTGCTGACGGTCAAGCCGGAAAAGTCGTCGATTCTGACGGCGACGATTTGCGCTGGCGAGGTCTTCCCGTTCAACGGCCAAAACCTGACGGCCACCGGCTCCTATCAATCGACCCTCGCGGCGGCGAACGGCTGCGACTCGACGGTGACGCTATTTTTAACGGTCAAGCCAGTCAAGTCGTCGAGCTATTCGGCGACCCTCTGCCTCGGCGGGATCTACGACTTTTATGGAACGAGCCTTTTCGATGCCGGGACTTTCACCAAAACACTCACCGCCGCCAACGGCTGCGACTCGACCATCACACTCCACCTGTCACTCAACCTGCCCGTCGTGAAGTACCTCGGAGCCGTGATTTGCTCGAACGAGAGCTATTTTTTCAACGGGCAAAACCTGACGGCCTCCGGCTCCTATTCGCAGACGCTGACGGCGGCTGGAAAAACCTGACAACTTCCGGCGACTATCAAGCCGACATGACGGCTGCGAACGGCTGCGATTCGACGGTCACGCTCCATTTATCGGTCAAACCGACCGCTTTCACGAGCCTTTCGGCTGAAATCTGTTCGGGAGAGAGCTATTTTTTCAACGGGCAAAACCTGACAAGTTCCGGCGATTACTCCCAAAAACTCACGGCTGCGAACGGTTGCGACTCGACTGTCACCCTCCACCTGACGGTCAACCCGAAACAGGCGACGAGCCTCGCGGCTGCCATCTGCCTCGGCCAATCCTATTTTTTCAACGGGCAAAACCTGACGGCGACAGGAACCTACACCGCCAACCTGACGACCGCCGCCGGTTGCGACTCGACGGTGACGCTCACGCTGACGGTCGCGACGGACATCGGGAGCGAAACTGCAGCGGCCATCTGCCCCGGCCAGTCCTATTTTTTCAACAACCAAAACCTGACCGTAGCGGGCGACTATGCCGTCAAACTAACCTCATTGGGCGGCTGCGACTCGACCGTCACCCTGCACCTAACCGTCAAGCCGTTGCTGTCGGCCTCGGTCGCGGCGGCGATTTGCATCGGCGAGACCTATCCTTTCAATGGGCAAGACCTGTCAATCGCCGGTGTCTACACGGCCACGCTGCCCGGTTCGAACGGCTGCGACTCGACCGTCACGCTCTCGCTGTCCGTCAACCAACCGACGCATTTTGAATTTTCGGACGCTGCCTGCATCGGGCAGGCCTATGTGTTCAACGGGGTGCCGCTCTTCAATTCGGGCGACTTCACCGCCACGCTGACCGGCTCGAACGGCTGCGACTCTGTCGTGACGCTCCACCTGACCGTTGGCCTGCTGATTTCCTCCATAAACCAGGTGGGCGGGAACAGCCTTGTAGCCACCGGTGTAGCCACGCACTGGCAATGGCTCGATTGCAACAACGGCTACGCCCCTTTCCCCGGTGCGACTGACCCGGTTTTCACCCCGGGCATGACCGGTGAGTACGCGCTCGAGGCGTCGGTGAACGGCTGCATCGACACGTCGGTCTGTTTTCACGTCGAAGCGGTAGGCATGGATGGGCCGCTCGATGGTGGAGGGGTGAGCGTTTACCCGAACCCAACGGGCAGCGAGGTCTGGGTCGAACTGGCCGAACCGGGGGATGAGGAACTGCGGCTCTCCATCCGCGACGCACTCGGACGGATGCTCGTCGAGCGGCGAATTGATGGAAGAACTGGGCGTTTTTCAGTCGATTTCAGTGAATTTCCGGCTGGGGCCTACTTCCTGGCGGTCTCGGGCGGCGGGCTTTTTGTTCGAAAAATCTGGAAGGAATAGGGGGCGCGACGGGCCGTTTTTCAATTCGGCTGGCCTCTTTCTGCCGCGAAACAAGCCGCTCCCATCGCCCCGGCCGCTTCCCCGAACCTCGCCTCGACGATGGGAGAGAAGCTGCCGCCGGGCCGCCACTCAAACTTTCCCATGTAGTCGCGCAGCGGGAGGAAGAGGTCGTCGCCCGCCGCCGTGATGCCGCCGCCGACCACGATGACCTCGGGCGAGAGCAGGTTCGAGGCGCTGGCCAGCCCGAGCGCGAGCTGCCGAACGGAGCGCATCCAAATCTCGGTGGCAGATGTGTCGCCCGAGCGGTGCGCGTCAAGCAAGTCGCGGGTGGAGGCGAATCGGCCGCCCGAGCGTTTTTCGATGGTGCAGTTGCCGATGCACCCTTCGAGGCTGCCGGGCATGTTGGTGATGTCAGGTTCGCCCATGTGGTCTACGACGATGTGGCCGATGTGGCCCGCCTTGTTGAACAGGCCGCCGTATGGTTTTCCGTCAATTAAAATCGCGCCGCCGACGCCCGTGCCGAGCGTGACCATGAGGGCGTTGCGCTTGCCCCGCGCCGCGCCGAAGCGGGCCTCGGCGACGAGCGCGGCCACGCCATCGTTAAGCACATAGGTCGCGCGACCGAGGAATTCAGACCAGTTGAACCTTTCCAAACCCTGCATCCGGCCGGGCATGAAGGCTATGGCGGAGAAAGCCTCGTCGGGCAGGCCGGGGGCCGAAATGCCGACGGTGCAGTTCTCGCCGCCCTCTTTTTGGGAGAGGTCGTCGACGATTTCGCGGACGGCGTTCTTCCAAATGGCCCCGGTTCCGTCGTCGCGGGTCGGGCGGATGGACTGGAGGAGGAGGCGGCCCTCCTTGTTGATGAGGACGCCTTTGATGCGGGTGCCGCCGAGGTCGATGCCGATCATTTTCAGGATTGAAATTGGGCGAAAAATGGGGCGTCTCCTCGGATTTTGGGCAAAAAAAGAGCCGAAGCCGGGGAGGCTTCGGCTCTTGGCCGTCGATGGCGGGGAGGACAGCAACAGCCATGTTGATAGGTCACTTCGCCAGTTTGCGAGGGTTGTTGCGGTCGAGCACTTCGTCGATGATGCCGTATTCCTTCGCCTCTTGGGCAGACATCCAGTTGTCGCGGTTCGAGTCCTCGAGGATGCGCTCGAAGGTTTGGCCGGTGTGGTGGGACATCAGCTCGTAGAGGTTCTTCTGCATCTTCTTAACGAGGTTGTACTGGATTTCCATGTCGGAGACCCTGCCCCGACATCCCGCCCGAGGGCTGGTGGATCATGATGTGGCTGTGGAATAGCGCGGACCGCTTCCCCTTGGCCCCCGAGAGCAACAGGCAGGCGCCCATCGAGGCGGCGAGGCCGGTGCACATCGTGGCGACGTCGGGAGCGACGTACTGCATCGTGTCGTAAATCCCGAGTCCGTCGATGACGCTGCCACCGGGCGAGTTGATGAACATGGTAATGTCGCGCTTTGGGTCGCTCGACTCGAGGAACAGGAGCTGCGCCTGGATGACGTTTGCCACATAGTCGTTGACCGGCACGCCCATGAAGATGATGCGGTCCATCATCAGGCGCGAGAAGACGTCCATCGCCACCGCGTTGAGCGAGCGCTCCTCGATGACGGCCGGGGTGAAGGCGTGGATGTTGGGCGCGGCGACGGCCCCCAATTTTTGGGCATAACGGTCGAGGTGCATCGAGTTCATGCCGAGGTGCTTGGTGGCGTACTTGCGGAATTCTTCTTTTTGGAACATTGCTGAGAGAAATTGAGTGCTTTTGGAAAGAGGGCCGCCGTTTTGGCAGCCGATGAAAAAGTCGTTTTGGGGCAAATTGTTCAGACAAATAGGATGCCTCGATAGGTCCGCTGACAGATTGTCAGGCCCGGCGGTCGGCCTTTCGCTCGTTCCAAACCATCGACACATGGTGGCTCGCGTGGTAGATGACGGCGACGTAGATGCCCGTCCCTTCCAGTTTTTCTGCGACGACGACCACGCCGGGCAGGGCCTCGTCGAGGTTGTGGTCGGCGAGGAAGATGGTCATTTTCCGCCCGTCGTGGCCGATGAAGGCGTCAATGATTTCCACGTTCTCGAGTTCCTCAGCGGTCAGCGGGAGCAGCACGTCGTAGTTGCCGAGCAGGGCGATGCGCGGCTCCTCTGCCTGCGCAAAATAGCCGCGCCACATCTCGTGCTTTTCTATGAAGAAATCGAGGTGGTGGTCTTCGAGCTTGTGCCTTAAACTTTCAGGGAGCCGTCGGGAGCGAATCATGCCGCAAATTTGAACGGCGGACGGCGAAAGGTGGATGATGAGTTTTCGAGTGAATCGCTGTCCACCAATCAGCGTTCACCGTTCCAATCGCGGCACTGGATTTGGAGACATTAACCCCAGCCTCCATTCCAGCCACCGCCTTCCGTCACAAAAAGGCGGTAGCGGTCGGGCCGGGCCTGCTGCCCAAACTAATTTCACCGAGTCAAAACGCGCTCTCTATGAAAACCCGTGCTTCTTTTGCCCAAATCGGCCTGTTGGCGGTCGGTCTCTTGACGGCCTCGGCGGTTGGAACCCCTTCCTTTTTTACCGAGGAAACCGTCAGGGCGGCCGGCGGCGAGCTTCCGAAAGAGATCGCCCGCAAAATCCGCCGCGACGCCGCCCGCCTCGCCCTGCGCATCGAGTCCGACAAGGACGACCTGCGCTACCTCTCCGCCTACATCCCGAAGGGGAACAGCGACCAGCTTTTCAACGCCCTTGCCGCCATCTACACCGGCGACGAGGCGGCCAAGCGGCTCGAAAAGTGCAACCTCCACACCTTCCCCAGCCCGAGCATCGACCACTGCGTCGTCATCTATGATAAGAATGTCGGCTGGGCAAGGCCGCTGGCGCAGGGCGCGGGCGAGACAAGCTCGCAGCGCGTCAACGAACTGCTGGACAAGTACAACCTCGTCATCGAAAAGCACGTCAACTGGACCGACCAGCAGGATGCCATCACCATCCGCTCGCGCGATCCGCTCAACATGGCCGCCGTCGCCAATGAGTTCAACAACGTGGAGGGCGTGGCCGAGTTCGACCTCGGAATCCCGAAAATCCTCGGAAACGACATCAACGCCCGCCGCGCCGCCGACGGCTGGGATGTCGACTACATCCTCCGCTTCGGCTCTTGGTCGACTGGAAAGGGAAAACAGCACACTTGGAAATACCGCTGTTCCGACGGAGGAAAGGTTCAGTTTTTGGGCGAGGGCGGCGATGAGGTTCCGGCTTGGATGCAGTGTGGAACACCGGGGCTGAAAGAGGATTTTGTCTCGAAAGGATGAGGCGAATGCCAGTTTTGAAAAAGAAAGAGGCCAGCTCGTTGTCAACGAGCTGGCCTCTTTCTTATGGGAAATTCGCGGTCGTCAGAGGGCGACCTTAACCTCCTTCCCCTTCTCAATCTTGACGATGTAAGCGTCGTCGAATCCGCCAGCGACGGCATTGTTCTTCGCCGAGATGGCCGCCTCAAGGTCTTTGAACCCGGTGAGGTAGACGACCGTCACTTTACCCGTCTTCGTCTTTTCGACCACGCCGCCGAAGCCCTCTACTTGGCTCTGGTCGTACTTTTTCATGTCCTTCACAGCCGTGACGCGCACTTTGTACGGCGAGGCGACGGGCTTCTCGGCCGCTTTTTTCGGTGAGGCCGTCGCGTTGTTCTCGACCGGCTTGGGCTTGATGACGAGTTTTTCCGTCCGGTAGATGGCCTTCTCTTCGATGGCGAGG
>JBGAWE010000190.1:0-9314 GCA_044227705.1 Saprospiraceae bacterium | reverse complement strand
GGGCGATGCCCGCCCAGTTCTTCCACAGCACGACGAGCGACGCAGCAAACAGCAGCCCCGCAAAACCGAGCACCGCCCGGATGACCCAGTCCGTCCGCCGCGCAGCGACCGGCTGTTTGACCATCCCCTCGGCCGCTAGTTGGGCCATGATGTTCTTTGAAAAAACGGCCGACGGCGCGCTCGCCCGCATCGCGACGAGTTCGGTCCGCACGGCCTCGAACCGCGCGGCGACCTCGTCGTCGACCTCGATTTGAATCTCGACGAGCCGCCGTTCGGCCCCGGTCAGGAGGCCGTCGCGCAGGTCGCGCAGTTGTTCGTCGGTGATGATTGGCCGCTGGTTCATGGCACAAAGATGGTTGAGAACTCGCTCTCCATCACCTGCCGCAACCTCGTTCGTGCGCGACAGAGCCGGGTCTTCGCCGCGTTCGCCTCGATTTGGAGGACGCGGCCGATTTCCTCGAGCGACTGTTCGTTGAGATAAAAAAGGGTCAAAATGGTCGAATCGTCGGCTGAAAGCCTGCTCATCGCCGCCTCGATTTGCTCTGTCCGGCTCGCCGCTTCCAGCCGCTCGATGGCCAATGGCTCACGGTCCGCGACGGCGGGCGGCTTTGCCAGGCTGTCGAGCGATACCGCGTCGAGCCGGTTCTTTCGGATAGCGTTCAGCCCCGTGTTGTAGACGATTCGGTAGAGCCACGTGCTGAACTTCCCCTCGCCCCGCCACTCGGCCAGCCCCCGGAAGGCCCGCATAAACGAGTCCTGCGCAACCTCCTCCGCTTCCTCGCGGCTGCTCACGACGCGCAGAGCGAGGGTGAAAGCGTACTTTTCATAGCGTCTCACGAGGCCCTCGAAACCGGCCGCCCGGCCCGCGCGCGCCCAGTGAATGAGGGTCTCGTCTGTTGGCTGGTTCGTCATTTTGCCGGTTTGACACTCGGTTGGCGGGGCCGGTTACAGCAAAAAAAAAATCCCGCCTCCCGGCCGCGAAAGTCCGAATCAACCCGAACCCGGCTTTGCTTTTCAAAAATAGATTTGCCGAAAAACAACCTCTCCATGTTCCTGCTCTTCGTCGGGCTGGTCGCCGTCTTTTTCGGCTCGGCCCTCATCAAGTCGCGGCCCGAACGGGCGCACATCGGGCGGACGGCCCGCTTTGTCGGCCTTGGACTGGCCAACGCCAAAACGCAGGAGTACACCATGTCCGCCATCCACAATGAGGGGGACCAGTCGGGCGACGATGCCATCCGAGTGCTCACCGCCGACGGCCTTGAGGTTATCATCGACCTGACGGTGCTCTACCGCATCTCGGCCGAACAGGCACCCGACATCCTCCAAAAAATTGGGCGCGACTACAAGAGCGTCATCGTCCGACCGGTCACTCGGACGCGCATCCGCGACAACGCCGTCTACTTCGACGCCGTCTCGCTCTATTCCTCAAAGCGGGAGGAGTTCCAACAGAAAATCTCCACGAGCATCGAAAAGGACTTCAAAGAGCGCGGCCTCATTTTGGAGAACCTCCTTATCCGCAACATCACCCTGCCCGACGCGGTGAAACAGACCATTGAATCGAAGATCCAGGCCGAGCAGGAGGCCCAAAAAATGAAGTTCGTCCTCGACAAGGAGCGACAGGAGGCCGAGCGCAAGCGCATCGAGGCGCAGGGCATCGCCGACTACCAGCGCACCATCGGCCAGAGCCTGACGGCCAACCAGCTCCAGTACGAGAGCATCAAGGCGCAAAAGGAGCTGGCCTCGTCGCCCAACTCGAAAATCATCGTCATGGGCAGCGGCAAGGCAGCGCCCATCATCCTTGGAAACCAGTGATGCGCGCGATGGGCATTCTTCTTCTGGTTCAAATCCTCGCCTCCGGATGCCGGTCGGACGGGGAGCGGTTGCGCGATTTTGCCGCCGTTTTTTCCAAGGATTTTTTTCAAATCCTGCCCGACTCGGCCGTGCTTGCCGGTCAGGCGGTGCCGGTCGAGAGGCTGCTCAAACCTTGCGGCCCGGCGGTTTTGGGTGAAAAACAAGCCTTTTTTGAAAACAAACTGGCAGAACTCCGTGCCATCCCAACCGACCAGCTCGACGAGCAGCAGCGGGCGATGCACGGGTTTTTGATGAAGAAGACCGCGCGTTTGCTCGCCCGGCTGGACAGCGACCTCTCCCTATTCAACCCGCTGCCCGTTTTGAAAAAGAGACCGGGCGAGGCGAATCGATTGGTCAAAAAACTGCCCGCCTATTTCGCGGCAGCGAAGCTCAATTTCACAGGAAAGAAAGGGGCGAACGGCAGGCAAGCGGTCGCTGAGGGCATCGAGCTTTTCCGGTTTTTGGCCAAGTTGAAAAGTGACAGCAACGTGGACACGGCGATGCTGGCCGTGAAAGATTGGATTGCCTTCGCCCACCAGTAGCCGACCGTTCAGCCGCGCCGCCTTCTCACCGCCCCCATTCCCAGCCCGAGCATCATCAAAATCCCCCCGGCCCAGACCAGTTTGATGCCGGGGATGACCACCGCTTCGAGCACGATGAAGTCGTTGCGCCGCGCGTTCTCCGCGATTTCGACCGGGATGCGCCGGGCCGCCTCGGGCGACTGGGCGGCGGCGATGGTCAGCCGGTCGGTCGCAGGGTCAATCTTTTGGAACTGAAAATGGAGGCCCTCCGAGAACACGTCGTCGGCGAGGCTGAACTGCCGTGACTGGCGGATGAGGTAGACCGGCTTGGCCTCGAATTTCTTCCCGGAAGGGGTCGTGACCTCCAGCCGGGCGGCCACCGCGATGTCGCCCTCCTCGGGCTTGTAGAGTGGGTGACCGACTTCTTTTTCGAGCGAAATCAGCCGGATTTTGTGGTTTTTGAATTGAAACTCGTCGCCCGGGCGCAGGTCATACGGTTCGTATTTCAACTCGCCCTTCAGGTCGAAGAGGCGGTCGGACAGCTCTTCAGTCAGCCGGACCTTGATGCCGAGCGCGTTGATTTGCTCGGGGAAAGTCGCCACTGTTTTCTCTCTGAAAACGATGATTGGCCGCGCCGCCCAAGTCTTCGAGGTGTCCGGCAATCCAAATTTTAGGTTGACGGCGAACGACACGTCGCCCGCCTGCGGGTTGTAGTCGGTCGACTTCGGCTGCCGCTCGATCCCCTCTACAACAGCCCAGTGCCCTTTCGTGAAAATCGTGTCGCCGATGCGCGCCTCATATTTTGTGAAATGCAGGCTGTCCTCGGCCGCCTTCGCGCTCTCCGCGTCGATTTGGCTCGGAGGCAGCGCGGCGATATTGGTGAACACGTCGTGGCTCCAATAGTGCTTCGTCGACGGGTTGGAGGCGGCGACCTTCGTGAAGCGGTTGTCGTACATCACGTTCGGCTCGACGGAGAAGGCCTCGCCGTCCTTGTTTTTAAAGTCAACTTTGAAAAAACGGGACTGGCGAATGAGGGTGTCACTGGCGTAGGTCGCCTCCCAGCCGTCGGCGAGCGGCATCGGGGCGTCCTTTAGGAGGCTGACATTTTTCTTTTCGTCTTCTTCGGTAAAACCTTCGATCAGCCCGGCCATGACGAACTTGTTGGTCGAGATGTGCCGCCGGTTGAGGCTCGTGAAAAGAACGCCGAGCAGCAGCACCCCGAAACCGATGTGGGAAACTGCCGCGCCCGCCGCTTTCAGGTTTTTGCGCATGAAAAAGAGGGCGTGGTCGAGGTTGGCCACCAGCGTGAAAAGGCCGGCGAACAACAGCAGCCAGTATTGCCAGGCCTTCGCGTCGAGCGTTTGCAGCAGGCCAACGGTCAGGGCCGCCGCCGCGAGGGCCGAGCCGCCGACATGGGCGGTGAACTTGCGCCGCCAAGCCCCGAAGTTCTTTTCCCCATATCTCAAAAATTGGCCGAAGGCCGAAAACAGGCCGATGAAAACGCCAATCCAAAGCTGGGATCGGTTGTGGTGCGCCGCCTGATCCTTGATGACGGCCCCGGCATAATCGGGTTGGAAAGCCTGCACGATTTTGTTCCAAACCGGCAGCGACGTCGCCCCGCCCATCAAGATCACACTGAACAAAAGGACGAGCGAGCCGAGGAACATCCAGAACTCGCGGCTGGCCGTTTCCTCTTCCGTTTTGGGGGATTCAATGTCTTTTCTTCTCCAAATCAAAAGAGCCGCGCCGGGCAGGACGAATGCGAAGATGAACGCCGTCAGTTGCGGCGCGAGGCCCATTTCGGTAAAGGCGTGGGCAGAAGTGTCGCCGAGGATGCCCGAGCGGGTGAGGAAGGTCGAGTAGAGCGTCAGCCCAAAAGTGAGGAGATAGAACCAATGGGTGCTTTTCAGCGAATAGCCGGTCGACTTCGCCACGAGGTTCGTGTGGATGCCCGCGACGAGGGCGAGCCATGGGACGAGGCTCATGTTCTCCACCGGGTCCCACGCCCAATAGCCCTGAAAGGTTAGGGCCTCATAGGCCCACGCACCGCCCATCAAAATCCCCGTCCCGAGGATGGCGCCCGAAAAAAGCGACCACGGCAGCACGGTCTTGACAAAATCGCGGTGGCTGCGCGTCCAAAAGGCGGCGATGGTGAACGCGAACGGGACAACCGTCGAGGCGAACCCGAGGAACAGGGTCGGCGGGTGGATGGTCATCCAGTAGTTCTGCAAAAGGGGGTTGAGGCCGTTGCCGCTGATTTTGGAGAGGTAATCTGCCTGTTTGAAAATGGGGGCCTGCATGAGGTCGCGAAGCAGGGAGAACGGCGTCGCGCCGAGCTTTCCGACGGGCGTGTAAATCCCCAATATCATCGAGGCGATGAAGAACTGGACCGCGGCGATGACGGCCATGACCGGGCTTTCCCAATTTCCTTTTTTCCAAATCAGAACGCCCCCGAGGACAATGTGCCAAAACATCCACAGCAGGAAACTGCCTTGCTGCTCCTTCCAAAAAGCAGAGAATACATAGCGGTTCGGCAGGTCGTCGCTGACGTTCGCCCAAGCGTACTGGTACTCGTAGAAATGGTTGACGAGGATGTAGAACAGGCACCCGATGACCCCCAGCGTCGCCGCCGCATGGGTGCCGAACGCCCATCGTCCGATGCGCCGCCACGATTCGAACTCGGCGGTCTCTCGGCGGTTTGTGGCAAAGGCCCACGCGATGGCCGCCAGCAGCGCGGCGACGAAGCTCAAAAGGACAAGGAAATGGCCGATCTGGCCGGGTAGAAGGTGCTCGTTGAGATACTGCATCCTGTTGTTTTGATAGAAAGGAGGACGGTTGCCGAGGGCGGATTACGATTTCTTCGCCCGGACGAACGTCTCCTGGTCCTTGTACTTCGACGGGCACTTCATCAGCATGTCGTTGGCCGTGAACTCATCACCTGTCATCTGGCCGGTCAGCACGATGCTCTCCGAGCGCTCGAAGTCCTGCGGCTTGGCGGCTTTCAGCACGACCTTTTTCTCGTCGCCCTTTTTGTCCTTGACGAAAAAAGAGAGGTAGTTCGGGTCTTTCGCAGGGTCGTAGGTCACTGGCTTGTCCTTCGAGAGCTGGCCGACGATTTTGATGGTCTCGCCCGGCTTCGAGTCCGAGAAGTTCGAGTATGTGGTCACGTCCTTGTTCGCCGTGACTAGGAAGCCGATGGCGACGGCAATGACGAGGATGGCAATGATGTGCGACTTTTTCATGGTCGGAAGGTTTGTTGCGTGAAAAAATCCTGTGAAAGCAGTGAACGCCTGTCCCGCAGCGCGGTTCGTGTGGTCAGGGACGCTTTGCGCAGTACGGCAGCCGACCAACCCGAGTTGGCTGGCAGGGCTTTGACGTGGTTTAAAAAAATGAAACCCAGGCGGAGGCCAACCATTGTTTTCCAACCAGCCGTGCGGTCAGGCTTTTGGATGACCACCCTTTGATCACCGCCCGCCGTCCCTCCGCCGCGATTTTGACGAAATAAGGCCCCATCCATCTCGCTGCTCAAAATCCCGATAGAACCCGGCTGCCGAAGCTCGGCGATGCTTTCCGAAAAGACCGTCTTGCTGCCCATCGCCGAGCCGATTTCAACGCCAAGTTTCTTCCCCAAAAAAGGAGTCAAATCGATGCTGAAAGACCCGTCGGTCGGGTTGGGGGAAAGGGCGAAATCGGCGATTTCGGCCCCGGCTTCCCCGTTCGACTGCGGCACGACCGACTGTCCAGTTTGCCCCTGGTTGATGACGATGCGCGATTCGTCGTCCTGAGCCGGCGTGCAGTTCGCCGGCTTGCCGCCGGGCTGCGAGTCCGGGTCGGTCGGCGACTGGAGGGCCGACCAGGCGATGATTTTCTTCTCGGCCGTCGTCAGCGCGAAAAGCGGTAGGGTCAGCGTGGCCGCCTGGCCCGGCGCGAGGCCTGGGATCGTCCAGAGGTTCGACACGAGGTTGTAATTTCCGACCGTCGGAGGCGGGGGCGTTCCGGCGTAAACAAGTCCCGAGGCCTGCACGAAATAGACGAAGTTGCCCGTCCCGTCGCATATCGAGATGTTCAGGTTCGCCTGAGAGATGGCCGTCGTGCCCTCGTTCTTGGCGGTCAGCGTGAGGGTCACGTTGCCCCATTGCGGCACCGTCGCCTTGTCGGAGGTGAGGGTCAGCTTCAGGTCGGCCCCTGAGCCGCCGTTTCCGCCGGTCTCGGTCAGGCAAAAGGCATCGAACTTGACCTGCGTGAGAGCGGTGGGCAGGTACTGCCCCAGGTGCTGCCCCAAAACTTCGACCGATGTGGCGCCGACGGGCGCGGCTTTGAGGAGCGTGATGTCGCTGTAGCTGCAACCTGACGACGACACGACCGGGAAGGACTCCCAGCTGACGCCCCCCGAGGAGTTGTAGGCGGCAAAAGCCGAATCGAGCACCGTCGCCCCGTTTTTAAAGCGAAACCCGACGCGCGCGGCCATGTCGGTTTGTTTGTAGATGTCTCCGCGCACATTGAGCGAGTACGTTTTGCCAGCCGTGGCGGCCACTGTTTGCGAAATGGTCGTGTTTTTGGAAAGCCGGACGTAGGTCGGCCCCGAGCAAAAAGAAGAGCTGGTTATCCCGGTGGTGGCAAAAACGCCGGTCCAGCCGGTCGCCCCTTGCTCAAAATCGCCGTTCGTCAGCAGGTTTCCCGCACAGACTGCCGTCTGGTTCGAACAGGTCGGCGGCGCGGTGAACGTGACGGTCGCCGTCTTGGTCGGGTCGCCCTGCGCCGTGAAAGTGACCGTTTTGTTGCCGCCGGAGATGGGATAAGGGCCAAAACCGGGTGCCGTCCCAAAACTCCCGCTGGCCGGGACCGTGTTCGAGGTCCAGCCGGAGCCACAGATGCCGGTGTTCGAGATGGTGGCGGTGGCCGAGTAGGTGTCGTCGCCGGGGTTGGTCGGTGTGCCGCTGTCGTTGCATTGGGTTCCGCCGAGGACGACCGAAATCGAGCAGTTCGACCCTGACGAGCAAGTGGCGGGCGGTGCGACTTTCAATGTAATGTCGGCCGAATAATTGCAGGACGCGATCAGCACCGAACCCTCACCTGCCGCTATGGAAAACGGTTTGGAGAGTTGATTTCCATTGGGCAAAAGCTGTGCGTCCGGTATCTGAAGGCAGTGTCCGCAAAGGAAATTGCCACTGGCAGTGATCTCAAATGTGAAAGTGTCATCCGCCGGATTGTTGGGCGTGCCGTTGTTGTTGCAAACTTTGTTGGAGGCCGTGGCGGTGATTTCGCAGACCTGTCCGGGCGTGGTGACGGCCATCGGATTTACTGCGGCCAATGCATTGTCGGCCTCGTTGGATTCGGGCAATTCGTTGTCCGCGTCCACTTTCATCCCGATGTTGTATAGCCCGGTAGTCGTATTCGTTGGAATGGTGATGGTCGCGTTCGTAAATCCCGTGTTTGAGTTGGCCGCCAATCCCGTTTTCGGGACGGTGGCGAGCAGCACATCAGGTTGGCCGGGCATATTGATGGGGGACAAAAAAACCTTGATTTTGTAGGCGCCCGCCGACACCGCGCTTGTGTTGGTGACGATGTAACCAAAATTGCGCGACCCGCCGAGAAGGATGTTGGAGGTGGAGATGTCGAAAACGGTGGCCGCCAAATTGGGCTGTCCACCCGAGTTGCCGCTTTCCGAAAGGCAGGTTTCATCGATGAAAACACAGCCCGCCGTCTGTTTCAAAAAGCCGATCTCGACCCAGGCCGAGCCCGCTACCGCGGCTTTCGAGACCGTGCCGGAGGCGAAAGTTGCCGTCGTCGAGAAGTCGAAAAACTCGGTGACGAGCGGCTGCCAACTGCTCGACAGGTACTTGAGGAGCCTTCCCAGTTGGTCAGGTTGTTCTCGAAGCCGGGGTTTTGGAGCAAGTTCGTGGCGCAGCCTGAGCCGCCCGTCTGGCTGACGGTTATGGCAAAACTGCACGTCGCCGTGTTGTTCGCCGCGTCCTTCGCGGTGTAAACAACGGTCGTCGTGCCGAGGGGGAAGGCCGAGCCTGGGGTGACATTGGAGGCCAGGTTGACCGTGCCGGGACAATTGTCAGTGGCCGACGGCACCGTCCAGCTGGCGGTGGCCGACGTGCCAGTGGTCGTCAGAGTTTGTGAGGAGGGGCAGTTCGACACAACAGGCGGCGTGGCGTCGGGCGAGCATGGGCCGCCGCTGCCGCCCTCGATGCAAGACAGCGGGCTGACCGTCCAGTCGCCCCCCCCACTCACTTTGTGAAAATACACCTCGCCACCCGCTTCCGTGACCCTTCTGACAGAACCGGGTTCGCCGGGCCGGACATATTTCGTCCAAAGGAGCGCGTTGGCCGCATTGAATTTTTTCAAGACGACGGTGTCGTTCGTGCTCTGGTAGATGCTTCCTGTCAGGTGCCGCTCGCCGGTGATGCGGCCGCCGTCGCTGGTCGCCGTCGTCCAATCGTGGTTCTCGAAACCGATACCGACCTGCGTCTGATGGTGAACCCGAAAGGAATTGTAGGTCACGAATTGGTCGTTGACAAACTCCCCGTCGAACGTCTCGCTGATGAAACAGCCGCCCGATTTGCAATAGCCCAGCCCCTGGCTGTCGGTCACGGTAAACCCACGGCAGACGTTCGGCCGGATGCTCGCGCCCGCCGACCAGATGCCCGTGTATAGAATTTTTTGGCTCTTCTGAGTCAAATTCCCGTCGATCACCCACAACACGCCCGTCCAATTGAGGCCACCCGTCGGGCTGCTGTTTTGGATGAAGGCCAGCCGGTCGGTTCCGATCTGGAGGAGGCCATGCGCCGTGTTGCCGCCCGGATACCCGGTGCCGAGTGCGAGGAATTTTTTCAAAACCATATTGAGGTTCGCGTCCGTCTTGAACGCAAAGAGCGAGTCGAGGAAAAAGCTCTGGTTGCCCGCCGCGGCCTTCCAGCCGAGCAGTACATAGCC
>JBGAWE010000189.1:0-9043 GCA_044227705.1 Saprospiraceae bacterium | reverse complement strand
GCGCAGGTTTTCGCGCTTCAGGTTCTTGTGCTTTTTGTACTCGCCGGGCGTCATCCCGAAGGTCGCCCGCGAAATTTCCGCCGTCAGAATCGAGTATTCGACGTTCTCCTTCACTCCCCTACCCTTCCACTCGTCGGTGAGCTGCTGGCGAACCTCGATGCTTTTCATGCGCATCTCAATCCATTCGTCGGAATAGCCCTTTTCCCGGTACAACTGCCTTGCGCGGGCGGCGGCCAGTTCGGGGTTTTCGATTTCCTGCACCCGCTCGTAGCCGACCTTTGCCAGCCATTGCTTGAACGGCTCGGCCTTCGGCGAAGGGACGGACTGGATGATGCGGAACATGGTCTCTGTGTTCGCCGCATCGGTCAGGCGCATTTTCCCGTCGGGTGCCAGCATCTTCAACTGTCCGATTTTTTCGGACACTTCAAAATTGCCCTCTTTGAGCATCTTGGCCTTGAGGTCGTTCCAATACTTGCGAGGCCGGTCGGTGCCGGAAAGCACCTCGACGACATCGACGACCGAGAACCACCATTCCTCCCCGTGCCAGATGCGACGGATGCCCTTTTCCTGAAAAATGACGATTTTGTTTTCCACGAGCTGCCCTTTTGAACGGTTATATCCCTGCCCTCTTTCTTTTCAATAGCTTCGTAAGGGTTCTTTTCAAGGCAAGGTAAATGAAAGGCCCCATGCCGACAGGCGGCGTGGGGCCTTGCGCACGATAGGTGTGTAAATCATTACTTCATTACACAAGCAATGGAATCCCTCGCGGAGTGGAGGCGTCGAGGACAAGGTGAGAGCCATAGCCGATGCATCCGGCGATTGCTGCGGTTTTCAGATGGGGATTGAGACCGGGATGTTTTCCAGCCCTTGTTGCACCGATTGTCGACAAGGCCAAAGCCCCCATACCATGACAGATTTTGCGGTGGTGAGAATGGAGTGCTGGCTCCAGAACATCTGGCAACACGCCTCCAATGACACCTGCTGCCGTGCCGTAGAGGCTATGCAACAACAGCTCTTTCCAGTCAAAACTGGCTTCCGGGTTCTCGCGCATTTTTCTGTTTTGCGAGTCAAGTCCGCAGACTATCCCCGCTATGCAACCGAGGGATGCTCCTACTTTGAGATGAGTTTTGAGATTCGGCATAACGCAAGATGAAAAGGGCGACAGCCTCCGCCGAACTGCTTTGGCAGAGGCTGTCATCCGATGGTAAAAGAGATATTTATCAGGCCAAATCTTCGATGGGGGCATTGGGCGCATCGTGCTTCACGGCCTCAATCCCGTTGTCACGGCCTTGTGCTGAGGTGTACATTTCGCTCACGCCGATGGCCTGACCATTCTCCGCTTTTAGAACGAAGTAGTACTGCGCATTAGTGGTGGTTTTTCGGTCGTAGCGGCCATCGTAGGGTGCGTTGTTCTTGACCGAGAAGATGCCCATGAGACATCCCTGTTTGGTATTGTACCCCTCACTTTGCAGAATACGTTCACCATTTTTGGCCTTGAGGTTAAAATAAAATTTGACGTCGGCACCCTTAAAAAGAGTAAATTTTGGATTCTCCATGTAAAATCGGAAAATTTGGTTAAAAGATTAGCTTGCCGTAAGCAACAAGCCGTTTTGTATGGCAAAGGTATAGCAAGCGTTGTTGACAGAACAAATTTTTTTTTGGAAAATTTCCACCACCCAATACCTTTACCCCACCTGTCCACTAGCCGCCACCGTCCCATGTCTTTCTTCCCTGCACGTCTCAAATCCGCGAGGCTGATGAACGGCCTTTCCCTCGAGGGCCTCGCAGAACGGCTTGACCACCGCGTCAGCCGTCAGGCACTTCATAAGTACGAGCAAAATGAGATGAACCCCGATGCCGCCCTCCTGCCCCCATTGTGCCGGGTGCTGGGCGTTCCGTCGGATTATT
Organism: Saprospiraceae bacterium; assembly: GCA_044227705.1. Taxonomy (GTDB): domain Bacteria; phylum Bacteroidota; class Bacteroidia; order Chitinophagales; family Saprospiraceae; genus JANOQP01. The sequence goes on along the minus strand of JBGAWE010000189.1, from coordinate 7,135 downwards.
TCTATCGGGAGTTCTCGGTGGACCTCGGCAAGATTGCCTTTCGCAAGCTCGAGAAGCTGACGGCAACGGAGCAGAAGGTCGCCGTTGAGAAGACGCGGGACTATCTGGAGCGTTACCTTGAGCTTGAGAGCCTTTTGGGTGAGCGCATGGAAGCGACGCCATTCCTTCACCGAAAAACCGGTGCCGCCTTGGGAGTCGAGCAACTTGCGCTGGACGTCCGCAAGGATTTCGACCTGGGCGGAGACCCCTTCAGTAATGTCATTGAAATTTTGGAGGGGCAGGGCGTTCGTGTGCTGGAGATTGCCCTGCATGAAGATTTCAGCGGGATGTCCACTTGGGTGGACGGCAGGATACCCGTCATCGTGGTCAATTCGGTTTTGGACAAAAAACTCTATCGCAAACGGTTCACCGTGCTGCACGAGCTAGGGCATCTGCTTTTGGATATAGACCACCTGCCGGAAAAGGAGCAGGAGCGGTTTTGCGATGCCTTTGCAGGGGCCTTGCTCTTGCCCGAGGAGTCGCTACGGACGAAGCTGGGCCAGAACCGCCGACACCTGCTTGAAAACGAGCTTGTCCTTGTCAAAGAAGAGTTCGGCATCTCGGTTCGGGCGGTGTTGTTTCGGGCGAAACAGGCGGGCATCATTTCCGAGTATGAGTTCAGGTCGCACATGATACTTCTCTCCAAACGGCACGGCAGCAAGGACGAGCCGGGAGAGTATCTCGGTAGCGAACAGGCCACCCGTTTTCGGCATTTGCTTTATCGTGCGCTGGCGGAAGGGGTCATTTCCGAGTCAAAGGCCGCTGCATTGGCTGGAAAGCGGTTGGCGGAGTTCAGGGACGAAATCAAAATGATAAAGTGAGGATAGCGGTCACAGATGCGAGTATTTTCATTGACCTGATTGACATCGGTTGGATGGAGCGGCTGCCCCGGCTCGGCTTCGCCATCATCACCACCTACGACGTGGTGGCCGAGCTTTACGACGAGCAGCAGGCCGTTCTGGCGGGGCTTGTGGCCGACCAGGGCCTAGAGGTGCACGGGGTGCCGGAGGAGGAGTTGAGCGCATGGAGGCAAAAGGTGTCCGCCGCTTCGCGGCTGTCGCGGCCCGACCTCACGGTGTTGTGGCTGGCGGTGCGCATGGGTGCGGTGGTGCTGACGGGCGACAGGCTGATGCGCAGCACCTCGGAAGGCCTGAAACTGGAGGTGCACGGCCTTCTGTGGCTGTTCGACCAGTTTCTGGAAAATGGGCTGGCCACTCGCGTCGAGGCCGTTTCGTGCCTGCGGCTGGTGATGGAGAGCAACCCCCGGTTGCCAGTCGCGGAGTGCAAAGCGCGGCTGGAGAAATGGGGCAGGAAGCCCTGACCCTTGCCATAGGTGCAACATTGGGGCAGATTGCCCTCTGACCGCTTGAGAAAACCGCCCCTCGGGGCACAAAATGGAGGTTCGCTATGAGCGAGGAACAGAACAAAATCGTCGTCTTTCAAGAACAGAATATCCGCCGCGTTTGGCACAAGGAGGAGTGGTGGTTTGCGGTGCAGGACATTGTTGAAGTGTTGAGCGATTCCAAAGACGTTCGCCAATACGTCAAAAAGATGCGTAGCCGAGACCCCGAACTCAATGCCAAGTGGGGTACAATTTGTACCCCACTTCCCATGCTTGCCCCGGACGGCAAGCTGCGGGCAACCAACGCGGCGAATACGGAAGGAATCTTCCGCATCATCCAGTCCATCCCCTCGCCGAAGGCCGAGCCGTTCAAGCAATGGCTGGCAAAGGTCGGCTACGAGCGGGTGCAGGAAATCGAGAACCCCGAACTGGCGGCGCAGCGGGCGCGGCGTTACTATAAGGACTTGGGCTACAGCGACGCATGGATTGAGACGCGGCTCAAATCCGTGGAAATTCGTGAGCAGCTCACCGACGAGTGGAAAGCGCGAGGGGTCAGGGAGGGGACGGAATACGCCATCCTGACGGCGGAGATTTCGCGGGCGACCTTCGGCCTCACGCCCTCCGAATATGCCCGGCACAAGGGGTTGCAGCGGGAGAACCTGCGCGACCACATGACCGACATCGAGTTGATTTTTACCATGCTCGGCGAGGCGACGACCCGGGGCAAGGCGGTGGAAAAGGACGCGCAGGGCTTCGATGAGAACAAGGATGCCGCCCGTGCAGGTGGCAGGGCGGCGGGCAAGGCATTGGATGCCTATGAGGCCGAGACCGGCGGCAAGGTGGTGACGAGCCAGAACTTCAAAGGTCAGATTGCCGAGGCCAAGCGACAGAAGAAGCTCGGCGGCTCGACGAAAAGCGAGGAGGGCTGATTTTTCTTTTCAAACGCGCTTTTCCTGCCACAATGGGGCAATATACGGCGAAAATGCCGTGATTTGAACGCCAAAAGCCGGAACGCTAACCACATTTACGACCATGTCCGAACTCTTTTCCAGCGATATGACCCCCGTCCGGGCCAGGCGTTACAACGGCTTGGTGAGCATCCTCCAAAAGAGCGGCGAGATAGAGGATGCCGCCTTTTTGCACTCTATCCTCTGCCAGACCTTCCTGCCCTACAAAGACCCCGGCGAGGTCCGCGAATACTTGAAAGTGCAGGGGAACGCGCACCTGCTGCTTAAAGCTGGGGAGCTTTTCAATGCGAGGGCAAAGACCTTCCAGCAGGTCGGCCTCCCCTATGGCGCGAAGGCACGGCTGGTGCTGGCCTATATCAACACCGTTGCCATCCGCACCCAAAGCCCGGTCATCCCCGTAGAGGACTCTCTCACGGCCTTCGTCAAGAAGCTCGGCTTGGATGCGGGGGGCAAGACCATCGCCTCGGTGAAGGAGCAAATCAACCGGCTGGCGGGGTCGACCATCCGCATCGGCTACGCAACGGGCGAGGAGTCCGGGGTCACGGCCAAGCTCGACATCATTGACAGTCTGGAGCTTTGGCTGACGAAGGAGGAAAACCAACGGGTCATGTGGCCCGGTACCATCAAGCTCTCGGAAAAGTTCCACAACAGCCTGATGGAGCACGCCATACCCCTCGACGAGCGGGTGTTGGCCGCGCTGGCCAACAACTCGATGGCGTTGGACATCTATGTATGGCTCGCCCAAAGGCTGCACCGCGTGAGCGCAAACAAGCCACAGGTCATCACTTGGAAGGCCCTCGAGGAGCAGTTCGGCGGGGGATATTCGAGGACGCGCAAGTTCCGCCAGAATTTTAAGGAGCGGTTGCAGCTTGTTCTCAAGTTCTACCACGACGCCAAGATTGAGGAGACGGAGCGCGGATTGAAGCTCAAGCACTCCCCTCCCCCCATCCAGCCAGAGCGCAAAATCTTCCTGCCCAGCTAAATTCACGGGAGTTTGGGTGCGCTCTCTCGTCCTCCTTGCCATCCTGCGGCACCGCCAAGACCCCATTCTCATTTCACGGGAGTTTGGGTGCGCCGCGCATTCATTCGCCACAACCAAGACTGATTTATGACCACACGGTCTACGGGAGTCTCGGTGCGGGCCTCTCATAGAGTTTATTCACGGGAGTTTAGGTGCGCTCAAAAACTATCCACGGGAAAAGAGGTGCGCTCAACCTCGGTTATTCACGGGAGTTTGGGTGCGATTTCACGGGAATTTGGGTGCGATTTCACGGGAGTTTAGGTGCTATACCTATAATACCAATAACACCAATATTAATCTTTACCTATAGTTGTTGCTGAAAAACGTGAATAACCGGTTTTGCTGTTGAAAAGAAAAAGAGGGGGCGGCCGAGCGGGGCTGGCTTTTCAGCGAGGGCAACGCGAGGTGCCGGGTGTTTAATTGGGTCAAATTGGATTTCTCGCAAAAAGTGGTGAGCCGCCTGGTCGGAAGTCCGTGACGCGACGGCCTGCCATTTTGGCAGTTTTTGTTGAATGCTTCCTTCAAAGTCACGGGAGTTTGGGTGCGCCCCTTTTTGTCCCCCCCCCTACCCTTTCCATTTTTGTTGACGCTTCAGTTTTTTGAGGTGAAAATTGGGCATCCGGCGAGGGTGCTTATGTTTGCGGCTGTAATTAGCTATTTACTTACCTACTGATTTAGGTATTTAATTGCATCGCGCTTCGCAGGCATCGTGCCTATTGGGACGCATTACATAATGAATTAACTACTATGGCTTTGAAAATCGGAGTTGTGTCGCAAAAGGGAGGTGTAGGAAAGTCCACCCTCGTCCGCGCATTGGCCGTCGAATATGCGCGAAACGGTTTCTCGGTGAAGGTTGCCGACATGGACTTGCGCCAGAAGACGGCAACCGAGTGGAACTGCCTTCGGATGGACAGCAGCATCTCCCCGGCCGTGGCCGTCGAGCCGTTTGCCCATGTCCGCGACGTGCTCAAACAAGAGGGAGCTTTCGACCTGGTTATCTTCGACGGCGCGGGACAGGCCGACGCACAGACGCTCGAAATCGCAAAAGCGGTCGATTTTGTCATCCTGCCCACCGGCGTGACGCGCGACGACCTCATCCCCCAAATCAAGCTCGCACACGAGCTGCGCAAAAAGGGTATCGAACGGGAAAGGCTGGCTTTTGCCTTGAGCCGCGTCGGGGCGAGTTCCGCCGAGCAGGAGGCGGCCACCGAGTTCATCGCCGAGGCGGGTTATCTCTATGCCGGCATGATTCAAGAAAGGACATCCATCGGCCAGTGCCATGACAATGGCCTCGCCGCCAATGAGACAAAGTATTCAACCATCAACCAGACGGTCGACCAGTTGATTCAGAACCTGGGCGACCTCATCAACAAAGTGCAAGAGCGACATGGCTAAACTGAAAATCAACAAGGGCGCGGTGCCGACGCTGGACGACGCCAGCGACAACTTGGGCGGCAGTCCGAACCTCCCCGTCGCCGAGTCGGTCGAGCGAATCCACCCCATGAGCTTCAAGATGCCCGACAGGTTCTACAAGGACGTGAAACAGTTCGCGCTCGACAACGGCGTCTCGGTGACGGAGGTGTTCAAGCGCAGCTTCTACTTTTATCGAGAAAATAAAAAATGAAATCATTTTGTAGTTAAATAACTACATATGTAAGTAGTGAATTAAAGATGAACGCCGCTCAAGCCAAACTACTTTCCCTTCCCGAAATCATGGAACGCCTAGGCTTCATGCCGACGCAGGTCGCAAAAGGTGGAGGAGAGCTTTGGTATAAGTCGCCCTTTCGGGAGGAAAAAGACGCTTCCTTTCACACCTCCTTTCTCGGCGGCAAGTGGATTTGGAACGACTTCGGTGATGATGGCGGGACGGTGATTGATTTTGTGATGCGCCTGAAGGGTTATCGGCAGGTGGGCGACGCGCTGGCCTTTCTTGAGAACATGTACAAGGGCCGCTCGTTCCGCCAAGCGGCTTCAGCACCCGGCCAAACCGACCTTTTTTCTTTTCAACAGCAAGTGGATTTTTTGGGCCAGCCCGAAGCAGCTTCGCGTGAGCTGGAGTTTGTAGAAGCGACGGTGATTCGGAATCCCCTGATTTATTCTTATTTGACGAAGGAACGGGCTTTGCCCCGCCGTCTAGTGGATTTGTATTTCAAAGAGGTCAAGTACCGCAACAAGGGCAGGGAGTATTTTGCCATCGGGATGGAAAACGCGAGCGGCGGTTATGAAATTCGCTCGGCGTCGGATGCTATCCGGTTCAAATCTGCTCTGCCCAAACGCGACATTTCGGTCGTCGCTGGAGCTTCGCCTGAAAAGGGCGTGGTGAGTGTTTTTGAGGGCATGACCGATTTCCTTTCGCTACTGGCCATGATGAAACTGGAAAGGCTGGGTGGCGACGCGGTTATTATGCACTCCCTTTCATCCTATCCTCGCACGTCAGAATACCTACGAGGCCGAGGCTATGAGGTCGTTCATACCTTTCTTGACAACGATGGGCCTGGTCGGGAGTGCACCGAGCGGTTTAAGGCCGACTTCCCCGGTAGGGTTGTCTCCCAGAGCGGCCAGTTTGAGCCTTATGTCGATTTGAACGATGCTTTGCGGGCCAATCAAGTCCCGCAGTTTTTAAGTATGTAAGTAAATAACTATTTGTCTACTTACTCAAATATTTACATACTTCCTACTTTCAGCACCCTCTCAAGTCTTTCAAGGGTGGATTCTATCATCAAAATGACTGGCGGCCCGGAAATATGGGGAGAGCCTCTTCTCTCGATTTCGTTGTTTCCTCGCTCCAGTAATTCCAGCAAATCCAAGATTGCTCCAAGTAGCTGTGACCTTTCTGCGTTCGTTGTACTCCAATCAAGGAGGCCTAGCTGCGTGGCACGGTTAATCCGCGCAATTTTCGCTGAGACCGAAATGGCGTATTTCTGTGGAAAGGTGAAAGCCAGTTTTGGGAGGTGTTTTTCGATGAAATCGATGACAAGCTGCATCGCTTCCTCCAAATTGTCATCCTTGAGCAGCTCTCGAGCATGCATATTGAGAATAACATAGTCCAAGCCATAGTTTCCCATGATGCAAGGATAGAGTGGCGCAATGGAATTCGAAATTGCGGAGTATTCTTTGCATCGGCCGTAAATAACTAAATCAGTAAATAGCTATGTAAATAAATAGTTCTTTACATGACTTGGTGCTTTGCCCCCCGACGCGTGCCAGCGGGTCAACCGGGCCTTGACGTTGCGCTCCACGGGCCGTAATGAAACAAGCACTTGCAAGCCAAAGCACAAACTGGACATCACAGGGAGAGAGGGGGAGGGATGCAAATGCAGAAGGCGCATTTCCGCGATTTGGCCGGTTTGATACCCGGATTAGGCGACATGAAGGACGGCGAGAGCATTGTCCTCTCCGCGCCCGCCAATCAGGAGTTGACGTTTCATGTTCTCTATAGGAAGGGCGATGAAGCCGTTGTGGCCCTGAAGCGATACTTCAATCACCCGTCCGGGGACTGTTTTTCGGACGGCGGAATGGAGATGAAAATTGACTTCCGAACAAAGGAGGCAACCCCATTCGGCCTCGAGGAACCCCTCTACTGGGAGGAAGGATGTGTTTTGCCGCCACTTGGTGCAAAGAGCCTCGACGATGCCTTGCACGAATGGCTGGCGACCCTTCAAAAACATGGATTCAAAGCAGCCGGGGCAAGGGGCGTTGAACGATAGGGGCTTGGGGCTTCGCCCCCGGCGCGTGTCAACGGGTGTCCCCGACCTTCCTGCGCTT
>JBGAWE010000188.1:0-9272 GCA_044227705.1 Saprospiraceae bacterium | reverse complement strand
GGGCCGGTAGAAAACTGACCCCAACGCCCGCCCGCCGCCGCGCTGCCATGCGTAGAAATGCCAGAACTCAAGCTTCGACGAATCACCCCCAATCGGCTGGTAGGCGTATACGACGTCCTTGTTTTCGAGCTTTTTTACCGGGTAATAGAACCGTTCGAGCGGATTCTCCACCGGTCGGCAGCCGACGACGGCGAGGGCGGAAAGAACCGGCAGGGCCATCCTTTTCATAAATCTGTCTTCTTTTGCTGCGGCCAAAAGTCGCACAACCATGAACTTACTTCGTCTGAAAACACTCCTTCTCCTTTCATTTTTCGCCGGTCAAATCCTCGGGCAGATGCCCGACACGATGAGCACCGACACCTTTTTCAAAAGACAGGTTGCCGATTTCACTTCGACCACGCCGCACGCGTTGGCGCATGGTTATCTCGGAAACTTCGCCGTCGGCGGAAGCGGCCAGAACACCACCCGGCTGACCGACAAAAAATGGGACCCCGACGCGAACATCTCTTTGACCCTCGGCCTCGGCGACCCCGAACGGCTGGCCGGGCTGGAGCTTAGGTGGAACCTCTACGGCATCTCAAACGTCGAGGGGAAACCGAACAACCTCGGCGAGGGGACGCTCGACTGGCAGCTCAACCGCATGATTTTCAAGCACCTTTGGGTCGCTGTTGGCGGCTACGATTTGGTCGGCTATAGGGCGGGCGAGCCGAACACCCTGGCCAGCAGCTACGCCTGCGCGACCACTTTTTTGATGTTGAGAAAAGACAACCGCCGCGCATTTTCAACCATTTTCCTCAATGCTGGCATCGGGAACGGCCGCTTCCGCCGCGATGAGGATTTCACTTTGAAACATTCCGGCCCGGTCGGAGCATTCGGCAGCGTGGGCATCGCCGTGCTGCCCGGCTGCAATCTGGTGGCGGAATGGACGGGCTATGGGCCGTACCTCGGCGGCGCGTTCCAGCCTTTTCGCAAATGGCCGGTTCAAATCGTCGTCGGCGCTGACGACCTCAACAATCGGCAATGGCGGTGGGTCGTCGCCGGGACGGTCGGGTTTCATTTCAAGACGAACAAGAAATGGCGCGACAGCGGACGGTTCCGGCCGTATTTCTGGCCGAGCGCACCCTCGCCGCAGTCGTCCCGGGTCTAAAACTTCGTTTGCCGCTCGTTGTCGAGCAGGTCCTCGTCGAGCAAGTGCTTCTTGTTGGCCTGTTCGCCGTAGCCGTGAAGCTGCACCGGTTTCTGCTTTTTGGCCATGCGCAGGTTGAGCATCTCCACGAACATCGAGAAGAAGATGGCGAAATAGAGATAGCCCTTCGGCACCGCGTCGGGCGTGAGGTGGCTCAAGTGCGCCGCCTCCGCCACGAGCATGAAGCCGATGAGAAGCAGGAACGCCATGCCGAGCATCTGGATGGTCGGGTGGTTGTTGACGAACTTCGAGACCGGCCCGCTGAACGCCATCATGATGACGATGCTCAAGATGACGGCAATCATCATGATGGGCAGGCTACGCGTCAGGCCGACGGCGGTCAAAATCGAGTCGAACGAGAAGACGATGTTGATGAGCGCGATTTGGACGATGATGCTGGCCAGCGTGTTCGCGCCGCGCCGGATGCTGTCCGCGTCTGATTCGGGGTTGCCCTCCAGCTTGTGGTGGATTTCGCTGGTCGCCTTATATAACAGGAACAATCCGCCCGCAGCCAGCACGACCGCCTGCCCGGTCACCGCTCCTTCGAGGCCGAGGATATTGATGTGAAACCACGGCTGTTGCAGGTTTATCAGCCATTGAATGCCGAACAAAAGGACGATGCGCAGGCCCATCGCCAGCAACAGGCCGATTTGCCGGGCTTTAGGCTGTTCCTTCTCCGGCAACCTGTTGGATATGATTGACAGGAAAATGATGTTGTCTATGCCGAGGACTATTTCCAAAAAGGTCAAAGTCAACAGGGAAATCCAGACTTCGGGAGAGGTTAAATCAAGCATTGTCGATAGCTGTTTTGACGAATTTAGTTTTTGTCCTTTTTTTTGAAAAAATGAGTTGAAATGAATCCAGCGAATTATAAATCACCGCGTTTCGGCAAACTTTCGGATGGACAAAACCAGCTTGTCCAATTCCCGCAATTGCGTGTAAACATTGGGCGTGACACGAACGCCGTGCACTTGCTCCCAATTGATCCCGACCGTATGGATTTTGCTTGTCTCGAACAAATGCCTTTCCAATTCCTCGGGCTTTTTTCCGTCAACAGATACAAGCCCAATCGCGCCGGAAAACTCCTTTTTTAAACTCGTGTGGACTTTCACACCCGGGATGCGGGCAGCCTGTTCGGCCCAATAGTTTTTGAGAAAGAATAGCCGCTCGCGCTTCCTTTCCGAGCCGATCAATAAGTGCATGTCGATGGCCTTGCCAATGGCCTGCTCTATGGCAAAGCTGCGCGTGCCGAGCGCCTCGAACTTTCGGATGTCCTCACTTTCGGGCTTTTCGGCGGCCATGTGCGGCCAGATTTTTCCAATCTTCTCTTTCCGAATCCACATCATCCCGCTGCCAATCGGGGCGCAGAGCCACTTGTGTAGGCTCGTCCCAAAATAGTCACAGCCGAGGTCGGGGATTTTGTAGTCGAGCTGCGCAAAAGAGTGTGCGCCGTCGACCAAAACCTCGATTCCCCGGGCGTGGGCCGCGTCGGCAATCAAGCGGGCGGGCAGCACCTGGCCCGTCCAGTTGATGACGTGGGTGACGTGAACGAGCTTGGTCTTTGCCGTGAATTTTTCCGTGAAACGATTGACTATCAACGAGTTGTCCTCCATCGGCACGTCCAGTTCGACCCATTTCAACACGATGCCGTCGCGCTTTTCGCGGGCCTTCCAGGCGTTCATCATGTTCGGGTAGTCGAGCTTAGTGACCACGACCTCGTCGCCCCGTTCGAGCGGAAGGCCGAAAATGACGGTCTCCAAAGACTCGCTCGCGTTGCGGTTGATTGCGATTTCGTCTGGGGAGACACCGGCCAGTTCGGCGAGGTTCTGCCGCAGCGGCTCGCGGCCCTGGTCGAGGATGCGCCACATATAATAGGAGGGTGCCTCGTTGTTGAGCCGATTGTAGGTCTCGACGGCCTCCTGCACGATGCGCGGCGCGGGCGAAACGCCCCCGTTGTTGAGGTTGATGATGGAGGAACTGACCGACCAGGCGTTTCGGATTTCCTGCCAAAAAACCTCGTCGTTGTCGGCACCGAGGCTGCGGAGGCGGTCGAGCTGGCGGTCGGCGTCGAGTTTCGGGAAAGCCCTCAGCAGCGGGAAGGCGGCGGCGGCATTGGCCGAAAAATGGAGGAAGTCGCGCCTATTTTTCATAAAAACAGAAGTTTTCCATTCAAAATCGGGGGTCAGATGAACTGCCGAACCTTTGTCGTCGCCAGCAGCCGCTTGACCGAATAGCGCCCCGCGCCGTTGACCAAGACCATCAAAAGTCCGCCGATGACCGCCAAATCGCGCATGAAAACGATGGACATCGTGTGCCGGTCGGTGCCAGGCTGGAGGGTCCACCAGTCGTGGTAGACGAAGGTCGCCGGGATGAGGTACGAGAGCAAAAGCCCCGCGCCGAGCTTCGCCCGATAGCCGAAAAGGAGGCTCAAACTGCCGAGCACGAGGAAGATGCAGCCCGCGTAAAGGATGGTCTCGGTCTTCCACCACACGCCTGGTCTTGCACCTGTTTCGCGTCGCCGAAATGGATGATGTTGTCCCGCGCCTCAAACACAAAATCACGTGCTGGTGACAGGCCCTCGCCAAAAGCTCCACAATATCACGCATCGAAATGTTGGTTGGTTGGTTTGCCCGTCGGCTGGGAGGTGGGCGCGAAGGTATTTTTCGCCGAGTGCCGAGTGCTGAGTTTCGGGTTTTGAGTTTTGAGCGCGAGACGGGATTCAGTCGAAGCGGTAGAGGTTGATGAGGGTCGGTTCCTCCTTTTCCCAGTTGAAGATTCGGGCGGCGGCGGCGCAGTTTTCGGCAAGTTTTTGATGGAGGTTTTCGTCCTCTTTCAGCCGCCGGATGGCTGCGGCGATGGTCTGAGGCTGGCAGTTGTCGAGCAGCAAACCTACCGATTGGGTTGCACAAATTTTCTGATACTCTGGGAAGTTCATGTTCAGGCTCGGAACACCGGCTTGGATATAGTCAAAGAACTTGTTGGCCAGAGAGAAGTAGTAGCTTAAACCTCTGTTTTCCAGCAAGTTAAGTCCGATCCATGCTTTTGAGGTGAGGTCTCTCAACTCCTCAGGGCGAAGCTGTCCGAGGAATTTCACCCGATTTTCGAGGTTGTTTTCAGCGACGAGCTTGCGAAGAATTTCTGACAAATCCCCCTCTCCCGCGAGCCAGAGTTCGGCAAATTCAACCCACTTCATCGCCATGATGGAGGCCTCAATTCCGCGACCTTCGTTGAGCGCGCCTTGATAGAGAATTACCCTCGGCTGGAGCGGCGCGGTGATGGAGGCAGTCAAGCGAGAGAGCGGCAAGTTTCGGATGACCTCGAACCGTTTCCCATAAATGTCCGTGAAAGCCCCGGCCAAGCACTCGCCAACCGTGTAACACCTGTCATAGAACCGAACGCCCAGCCAGCCGACCATCTCCCAAACCTTTTTGACCACTGGCCGCCCGACAACTTCCGGCACCTCGCTGAACCATTCATGCGCGTCGAAGACCCGCTTTTTCCTCTTAAAAAAAGCGGCCGCCAGCCCGCCGGGCATGGTGTCGAGGTCGATGGTGTTCAGTATGTCGAATTTTGAGTTCAACAAGAAGATGAACAGTCGCCAATTGAACTCGAGATAGAAAAGCGGCCCTTTTTCGAACCAGCAGCGCAGCCTCTTTTGATTGAAAACTTGTTCGCCCAGCGGCTTTGAAACGCGCCTTTCCCGACCAACAAGCAGCACCTCGAAGCCTGCCCGCGTGAGCGTCGAACAGATGCGCTGCATCCGCTGGTCGTGGTTGAGGTCGTTGGTGACGGTGTGGATGGTGCGCGGGCGACGGGTCATTCGGCGCGTTTGAGTTTGAAGTTTTCGGTCGTCACCGCGCCTTCGGCGATTAGAAATTCGATGGCCTGCCGCGCCAGTTCGTGCTGCCGCATCGGAAAGTCTGCCAAAAGCTCCTGAACCGTAACCGGTTGTTTGTCAATGGCTTGCAGGATTTTTTGCTCGAAGAAACCGAACTGCTGCCCCATCAGCTCGGGCTTGTTGCGGCCAGTGCAAACGTCGCAGATGCCGCAGTCGGGCGCGTCCTTTTCCCCGAAATATCGGAGGAGCTGAACGCTGCGGCACTCGCGCCGCTCGGCGTATCGGATGGCGGATTCGAGGCGGAACGCCGCGCGTTTTTTCCGAAAACTGAACCGTTCGGGGTCGATGGTCAGGTTCTGATAGGGGATTCGGTCGCGGGTGAAGGTCAGTTGCGGCTTGTCCTTTGCGGGCGAGTAATCGACGAGTCCTTCTTTGTGGAGGAAGTTGAGCTGTCGTTCAACGTCCTCTGTTTTCAGCTTCATCCAATTGGCCATATAGCCCTCGCTTATCGAGGCATAGTCCTCGGTCAATCCGTCATAGGCCCTGAACAATGTTTTTATCAGATTTTCAAGTGCGGGGTTTTTCAATTGGTAATTGTAAATCTCATCACGAGTAGCGGTTACTCGGAGGCTCGAAGTTTTCATAACAGAGTCAGAGAGGCTCACCCATCCTTCTTGTTGCAAAACCTTCAGCGCGGCCAGCGCGGGCAACGGTTCGAGCTTCCATTTTTCGCAAAAATGCTCGAAGCTGAAATCGTAGCTCTCCCCTGCCCCGCTGCCGACGGCCTGTTGCGTGTAGCTGCCGAGCATTTGGTAAACCTGCCGCAACTCGTGGATTTCTGGAAAGGACAGCTCGAAGAGCTGGCGCAGCTTCTCCGCGTCCTTGTCATCAAAGAGGAGGACGGCGTAGCTCTTTTTGCCATCGCGACCGCCGCGCCCGGCCTCCTGAAAATAGGCTTCGAGCGTGTCCGGCAAATCGAGGTGGACGACGAGGCGAACGTCCGGCTTGTCGATGCCCATGCCGAAGGCGTTGGTGCAGGCCATGATTCGCGTGCGGCTGGCGGTCCAGTCCTCCTGTTTTTTCGAGCGGGTCTCGTAGTCGAGACCGGCGTGGTAGAAGTCGGCGGAGACCTTGTTTTTCAAAAGGAACTCGGCGACTTCCCGCGTCTGCCGACGGTTGCGGGCGTAGACGATGGCCGAACCGCCGACGCTCTTGGTGATGTCGAGGAGCTTGGCCAGCTTGTCCTCCGGCCGCTCGTAAATGACTGAATACGAGAGGTTTGTGCGCTGGAAGCTCTGTTGGAAGACCTGCGAGCCGGTCTTGAAAAGGAGCTTCTTTTGGATGTCCTCAACGACCTCGGGGGTGGCCGTCGCCGTCAGCGCGATGACCGGCGTTTTGGGGATGAGCCGCCGGATTTCGGCGATTTCCAGGTAGGGCGGGCGGAAGTCGTAGCCCCACTGGCTGATGCAGTGCGCCTCGTCGACGGCGAGCAGGTTCACGTCCATGCGCTCGATTCGGGCGAGGGCCATGTCGGTCTGCAGCCGTTCGGGCGAGAGGTAGAGGAGCTTGAAACCGCCGTTGCAGGCATTCTCGAAGGCGATGTCGATTTCGCGGTTCGACATCCCCGAGTAGATGGCGGCTGCGCGAATCCCGCGCTTTTTGAGGTTAGCCACTTGGTCTTTCATCAGCGCGACGAGCGGCGAGACGACGAGGCAAATCCCCGGTTTGCATAAAGCCGGAACCTGAAAGCAGATGCTCTTTCCACCGCCCGTCGGCAAGAGGGCGAGCGCGTCCCGGCCGTCGAGGACGGTGCGCACGATGTCCTCTTGCAGCGGCCGGAAGGCGGCGTGGCCCCAGTTTTTTTGCAAGATTTCGAGCGGTTCAGCGGTCTTGGCCATGATTTTTTAGTGAAAAGCGGTCGGTGCGGGCATCGCGTAAATTCCCTTCAACAAAGGGATTGCCGGTTTGCGGCTCGGATGTCCCTCTACTTTTGCCCCGTCACCGGGCAGCGCCCTGTCGCCCGTCGAGGTTAATCTCTCCTCCCGTTCGGCAAAATTAGCCGAAATCATCTCCCCCGTTTTTCAGGCTTCGGCCGACAATTCCGCGAAAGCCGCCCCCAGCGGCTCGTTTCAAAAATCGGCCCCTCCCCCGCGCCGGTTTCTCGGCCTCGTCCGGCCGTTTCTTTATCCGCGCTCAATTTTTTCCGTCGAGACAACACGACCGGCTGTGCCTCCGCACGGCATGGCTTTTCCATCCTTTTTCTAAAATTTCTATCACAAACAATCTAAAATGAGAGTCTTTTACCTTCTCGCGCTCTGTTGCCTCGTCGCCATGACGGGCCGGGCGCAATCGACCAACTGGACCGGCACGGCCAGCACGAGCTGGACCGACCCCGGCAACTGGACGAACGGCGCGCCCGTCACGGGCGGCACGGCGTTCATCCCCTTCTCGGCCCCGAACTGGCCGCACATGGGCGGCTCCGTTGTCATCGACTTCCTGTTGCAGAACGGCGGCCAGCTTTTCATCGACGGGACGGCCGACAATTTCAACAACATCCAAAACTTCCCCGGCGCCGTCGTCACCGTCAACGGGACGGCCTACCACCGGGGCCCGAGCGGTTTTGACAACAGCGGCGTCGTTTTCAACAACGGCCTCTTTGTCAACTACGGGCCGCTGACCATCTCCGGCTCGGGGGCGCTCTTTCAGAACAACCCGGGCGGGACTTTCACCAACGTCGACGGGGGCAACGTATCGGTCTACGCCACCTTCCGCAACGACGGGGCGATGACCAACAACGGCTTCTTTTTGATCTCGGGTGAATTCTACTCGACAGGGACTTGCACGAACAACAAAACACTCTCGCTCTCGCCCGGTGCCTCGATGTTCCTGCGCCCGGCCTGCGCTTTTAATAATGCTGCGGCCCCCGCCTTCGTCGAAATCAAAGGGACGATGACCAACGACGGCTCGTTCGACAACCTCGGCGGACTGCGCGTCGTGCCGGGCGGCCTCTTGGTCAACAACGGCACGTTCAACAACAAGAGTGTCGTCAATGTCGCTGGCGAGCTCGTCAACAACGGAACCTACAACAACGGCTGCCCCTCCTGCACAGACGTCGTCACCACGTGGAACGAGGCAGGCGCCGTCTTCCGCAACAACCTCACGGTCAACAACTACGCAACCCTTGAAATCCTCCAATGCTCGAAATTCTATCAAAACTCGGCCATCCTCGCCGCCATCACAGGTAAGGTCTGGATCATGGGCATCGTCTATGAAATCAAGGGGACGATTGACCAGTCGAGCATCATGGGCGGCATTGTCCTGCACTCGGAGACCGAGATGATCAAGCCGATGGCGATGTGCAAGCCGGCCGCTGTCACCCTTGACGCGACGGGCGTGGCGACCATCACGCCGCAGATGATCGACAACATGTCGACCTATGACTATTGCTCGGGCGGCTCGCTCACGGTCACGCCCGCAACGGTCAACTGCTCGAACGTCGGAACGGTGAAGGTCACTTTGACGGCTCGCGACTTCCAAGGCCTCACATCGAGCTGCACGGCGACGGTCACGGTGAACGCCTCGGCAGCCTGCGGCAACACCTCTTGCGTCACCGCCGCAACGCGCAACACGGCCGACAACCTCGTGAAAAACAGCGGCACCAACTGCGTCGCCGGGCAGCCGTACAGCCTTTGGCTCAACGGCCTCGTGCCGGGCAAGGGCAATTATTACCTCCTCCAAAATGGCGTTTTCGAGGAAAAAGCCGACGGGACGGCCCGACTCACCGGCCTCGCCGTCAACAGCGGCGACGCGAACGTGAAGTTTGCCGTGGACGTGACCTTCACCGGCCGCACGTTCGTTGCGCCCTCGGGCAGCCCGAAATCGGCCAATTGCTACACCATCGATGCGAAAAACTGGTACTACTACACCACCACGACCGGCACCTTGACCGGACAAGGCAGCCAAGCGGGCGGCGTGGTGAAAATCACGCGCAACGGCCCGAGCTTCCAGCTCGGCGTCGGCGCCAACCTCAACGAGGCGACGCAATTTGGCGCATCGGGCTGGTTCAACACCCAAATCGTGAGCAAACCGACGGGCGTCAACTACGGCTGCAACGGCGGTGACTTCAACTTCCGCCTCTCCGGCAACCCGCTTTTCAACTGCTCCGACCCCGGCATCGACCCGCCCAAGTGCTACAAACTCGTCAACAAATGCACGGGACAAGTGCTCGAAATCGGCGGTTCCTCGTGT
>JBGAWE010000187.1:0-9145 GCA_044227705.1 Saprospiraceae bacterium | reverse complement strand
GAAACAGCCGCAGTCGGTCACGCGCATCTGAGTCGGGACGTATTTCCCCCATTTAGAGAAGTCAAAAAAGTTGGCCTCCGTGGGGACGTAGCCGCTCAAAAAGGTGAAGCCCGTCAGCACCGTGAAAAAGAGCGAGACCCAGAAGAAGAGCCACGCCGTCAGCTTCTTTTGGATGCCGAAAAGGAGGAAGACGCCGAGCAGGATTTCGAGCACGATCATGAAAATCGAGAAGGCAGCCGAGTATTTCGACATGAACGGGAAGACCGGCGCGAGCCATTTCATCCACGTCCCCTCGGCAGTCGTCTGAAAGGCGGCGAAATAGTCTTCCATTTTATAGGCCGTGCCGATGGGGTCAACGGCCTTGACCATCCCCGAGAAGACGAACCACACGCCGCAGAAGTGCTGGAGGAAGGTCATCAGGATGTTGAGGTGCTTTTTTTTGAAGACCGTCCAGGCGGTCAGGACTGCGCCGCTGACGGCGAAGGAGGTGAGCAAGGTGGAAAGTGACAGCATACTATTTCGAGCAGTTTTCTTTAATAGAAGAGGCAAAAGTCAATCGCCGCGCCTCCAAATCGGCTGGGCGGGAGCGTCAATTTTTTTCAAAGAAAACCCCAGCGCGGGCATCTTTTTTGCCGGGACGGCTTTCGACTTTTGCATGAAAAATCTGATACGAATGCCCTACGGACTGCCAGAGACCTACTCCCAGATGCCGCCCGAGCCGAGCGGCTGGCAGCGGTTCCGCCGCATGAAAATCACCCGGCTGGCGTGGAAATGGGGGAAGAAACTGGCTCTCTGGTTCCTCATATCGAGCGTCGGCTCGACCATCCTTTTCCGCTTTCTGCCGGTTCCGATAACTCCTCTGATGGTGAAACGGCTCGTCGAGCAGGGCTTCGACGAGAAGCGGTCGATGCGCCTGTCGAAGGATTGGGTCGGCTTCGACCAGTTGCCCGAGAGCCTCCAGCTGGCCGTCGTCTGCGGCGAGGACCAGAACTTTCTGGAGCACGAGGGGTTCGACTTCGACGCCATCGAAAAGGCGATGGAGCACAACAAGAACCACAAGAAGAAATGGGGCGCCAGCACCATCAGCCAGCAGACGGCCAAGAACGTCTTCCTCTGGCCGACGCGCTCGTGGATTCGGAAGGGGTTTGAGGTCTACTTCACCTTTTTGATAGAGCTTTTTTGGCCGAAGGAGCGGATTATGACGGTCTATCTCAATGTCATCGAGTTCGGCGACGGGATTTACGGGGCGGAGGCGGCGGCCCGGAATTTCTACGGAAAGCACGCCCGAGAACTGAACCCCGATGAAGCCGCGCTGTTGGCAGCCGTCGTGCCGGGGCCGCTGAAATTTTCAGTCTCCAACCCCTCGAATTATACGCGCCGATACCAACAGCACATCCGCCGCCAAATGCGGATGTGGGGAAACGAAATCGACTACGACGACCCGAACACGCCGAAAAAGAACTGAACACGATGCTCGACAATGTCCAAATCACCATCACAGACCGCGAGGGGCAGCCACATTTGATTGAGGCGCCCACTGACATGGGGTTCAACCTCATGGAAATTTGCAAAGCGGCCGGGCTGCCTGTCGAAGGGACTTGCGGAGGAATGGCCCTTTGCGCCACCTGCCAGGTTTATGTCACGAGCGACCACGAGCTGCCCGAGCCGAGCGACGACGAGCTGGCCATGCTCGACCAGGCCTTTTTCGTGAAGAAAAACTCGCGGCTGGGCTGTCAACTGAAAATCACCGAAAAGCTCAACGGCTTGGAGGCGGAGCTGGCCCCGGCCTGATTGCTTACGGCTCCGAAAATGGCCTCGGCAACCTTTGATGGCAATGTGACCGAGGCCCGCCTTGCGGGTCTACACGGCTGACATTGCTCGCCCGATTTTGGGCAGTTCATCACAAACACTCAATCATTTCAGACAATGGACTTATTCAAGAAACTTTCCGACATGGCCGAGAACGCCATAGAATCCGCCGCCGACACACTCGGCGACATCAAAGACGCGGCCACGGAAAAGGCGCAGGAAATCGCCGGCTCCGAGACCGTCACCAACTTGAAGGCGCAGGCCGCCGAGCTTTATGACAAGGCTCAGGTCGCCGCCGCCGAGGCCGCCAGTGAGGCCAAGACCAAAGCGGCCGAGGCCACGGCAGCCGGGAGCAACTTCTGGGACAAGGCCAAGGCCTTCGCCGAGGAGAAGACCGAGGCAGTCAAGGACCTGCTCGACGGCGACGAGGCCCCAAAGGCCTGAACGCAAACCGGCGGGTCGGCGAAAGCTGGCCCGCCGGTTTTGCTTTGGGGGATGTCCCGGCGCGGACTTTTGAGGGCGGCGTTCATCTCAAAAGAAATCTCGGCGAGCCGTTCGCAGTTTTGCCTCGTAGATATTCAAACCGGGCAATCGGCCCGCCATTCAAAACTCTTTTTTCAAAATGAACAATCTGCTCATCCTCTCGCTCAACCTCGTCTTTGCCGCGTTTGGGTGCCGGTCGGAGAACCGCCCGGCTGGGCAACCCTCGACCGAGGCATCGATGCCCGCGCCGCTTGCTGAAATAGCCGTCGACTCGGTGGTCCTTCCCGAAAAAATCGTGAAAGTTGAAAAGACCGACACCGAATGGAAGAAGCTGCTACCCACCGAGACCTTCCACGTTATGCGCGAGGCCGGAACCGAGCGGGCCTACACTGGCAAGTATTACGACAACCACGCGACCGGCACCTACCTCTGTGCCGCCTGCAAACTGCCGCTTTTCACCTCTAAGACGAAGTTCGAGAGCGGAACCGGTTGGCCGAGCTTCTTTCAGCCGATTCGCTCTGACGTGGTCGTCGAGCACCGCGACGAGAGCTTCGGCATGGTCAGGGTGGAAGTCGTCTGCGGCAGGTGCGGCGGCCACCTCGGCCACGTCTTCGAGGACGGCCCCGAGCCGACAGGCCTGCGCTATTGCATGAACTCGGCCGCGCTCCAATTCGTCAAGTAGCACGGTATTACACCGCGTGAAAAAAGAATCGCCGCCCCGAACAACGGGGCGGCGATTCTTTCTTTCGGGCGGGACAACAGGAAGGCCGCGGTGCAATCACCGAGAGCCGGTCTTGGCCAGGGCAACCTCGTGGGCCAACGACCTTTTCCGCTCCCCGTTGTGGACTAAAGGAAGGGGCGTGTTGAACATGATGTCGAGCACCCGCTGGATGCGCTCCATGTCGACCTTCTTCTGGTCACGTTTCCATTGGACGAAGGTTTGCAGCTCCTCCAACATTTCCTGGGCATAACCTGGCTTGTTCCAATTTTCTTCGAAGCCAATGGAAGCGAGGATTTTGTCGAGCTTGACACGGGTCTCGCCCGTGGCTCCATCTGGCTGACTCACCCAGTAGTCTCCGTCGCCGGCATTCATCAGGATGCGGAACAGGTCGTAGGTGATAATCGTGTAGTCAGACTTGTTGAGCCTTTTGAGATGATTGGTCAGTGACGTGGTTTTCATATTTCGAAGACGTTGAAAAAAGTGGGCGGCAGATCCGGGATCTTAAACTCGGTGGAGAAAGCGCCAGCCCTTTTTTCCAGCTCGACACCCTCGACAAGGTGCTTTACAAGCTGGTATGGAATCACGTAGAGGATGGGACAAAAGTAGTCGAATTCGGCTTTGTCGGTCAATTCTTCGAGGAAGTTGGCGGTTCGATCGTCTATCCACCCCTGTGATAAATGATGTTTGATTCCTCGAAGGATGCCTTGCTTGTTCCTGTCGATAAAACTGCTTTTGAGGTTCTTGTTCAAAATGTCCTCACGCCAGGCGGTGAAAATCGCTCTCGGGTTTGATTTGTCCGGGTTGCCCGGGCAGTCGAACCCCGGCGAGCACCAGACGAAGTGCATGCCGTGGTAGAAGTTCTCGTTGATTTGGTAGGCCAGCTTTGACTGGACGGAGACCAGAAAGAGCGGTTCTTCTCTCATGCCGGGGAGTTTTGATGGGCGAAGCTATCTTGATTTGGTTTGCCGCAAAGACGCAGCGGGCGCGGAGCTTACATCCGAAAACTCCGCGCCCGCTGCGTCTTTGTGGCAAAAAGCAATCACTTCATGCCCATGACCGGCTGCCCAACCGACTTTTCATATTGGTCAAAACCCGCCAGTCCACACTCCAAGAAGGACTTGTACTTGTCCACGTCCGGTGTGTACGGCACGGGGTTGGTCAGCACGGTCTTGCAGTCGGGCGCCATGAGGACGTAGAGCGGCTGGGCCGTGATGTTGAAGTTGTTGACCTGGAAGGACGACCACTTGTCGCCCGTGTCCTTTATCTTTTCGCCGGTGCGCGGGTCGAGGAGGTACTTGAACTTGTCGCCGGGGAAAATCTGCGTGTCGTCGTCGACGTAGAGCGAGACGACCACAAAGTCCTTTTTCAAGACATCGAGGATTTCGGGTTTCACCCATACGTTCTCTTCCATCTTCCGGCAGTTGACACAGCTGTGGCCGGTGAAGTCGACGAAAATGGGCTTGTTGACCTTCTTCGCATAGGCCGCCGCCTCGTCGAAATCCTTGTAGCAGTTCAACCCGTGCGGGCATTCCTGCGGGCGGAAGAAGTTGTAGTGGACAGGAGGAGCAATGCCCGAGAGCAGCGACATGGCCTCGTATTTCGACAGCCCGTTTATCATGTAGAGGCCGAAAAGGAGGGCAAGGCCGCCCGTCACCCACCGCCCGGCCGACATCTTGCCAGAGGCGCCTTTCAGCCATTTTGTCAATAAACCGAACTGATAGGCCGCCAAAAGAAGGGCCAGCAAAATCCAGACGCCGAGGAAAAGCTCGAACTTGATGAGGCCCCAGTGCCGCACGAGGTCGGCCGTCGAGAGGAACTTGAACGCGAGCGCGAGTTCGAGGAAGCCGAGCGTGACCTTCACGTTATCCATCCAGCCGCCCGATTTCGGCATCGATTTCAGCCAGGCCGGGAAGGCCGCGAAGAGTGCGAACGGCAGTGCCAGCGCCAGCGAAAACCCGAACATCCCGACCACCGGCTCCACCGGAATCCGCCCGAACAGCATCGAGCTTGCTCCCTGCGCGGTCTGTACGAGCAGCGTCCCAACGATGGGGCCGGTGCACGAAAACGACACGATGGCCAGAGTCGCCGCCATGAAGAAGATGCCGAGGAAGCCGCCCTTGTCGGCCATCTTGTCGGTCGCTGTGCTCCAGGAGGCGGGCAGCGTGATTTCAAAAAGGCCAAAAAATGAGACGGCGAAGACGAGGAAAATCAGGAAGAAGGCGAGGTTGAACCAGACGTTCGAGGCCATCTCGTTCAGCACCGTCGGCCCGAACGCTGAGACCAGCCCGATGCCCACGCCCGTGTACAGCACGATTATGGACAGGCCGTAGAGGAGCGCGTCGCGGAGGCCCTTCTTTTTGTCGCGGCCGCCCTTGGTGAAAAACCCGACCGTCATCGGCAGCATCGGAAAGACGCACGGGGTGAGCAGCGCGAGCAATCCGCCGACGAAGCCTCCCGCAAAAATCTTCCACAAGGAGTTCGACGCCTCGGCTTGAAAGCCGCACTTGTTGACGGGGTTGGCTGCGTCGATTTCCCTTTTGCCCTCGAAAAAGCCCTGAAAATCGGGGTCGTCCGGCTTTTGAAAACCGCTTCCGGCGAAGCCCATCGAGGGGCCGAGGTCATCGGCGATTTGGGTGTTGGCCTGCCCGTCGCCGCCTTTTTCAGACTTGGGCTTGTTCGGGTCCTCGGGCTTCGGCGGGTCGGCTTGGCCGGGGCCACCGGGCGGAATTTTGATTTCGGTTTTCGGCGTAACAGGCTGATTTTCAACCTTTTGGTTGGTCGGAGCCGCGGTCGCGCCTGTTCCCGTTGCAGGTATTTTTATGGAAAAATCGACTTGTTTGGGCGGCAGGCACATCTCATCGTTGCAGGTCATGTACTCCAAAAAGCCGCCGACCGGCTTCGAGCCGTCGACCACCTGAATCCTTTGGGTGAAAATCGCGTGGTGCTTGAACTTGGTCAATTCCATCCCGAAGACCTTGTCGAACATGGTCTTCTTCTCGCCGCCCTCCGAGGCCTTGCCGATCAGCTTGTAGTGCGGGCCTTCTTTGAAGGTGAAAGAGGTCGGCACCGGCCCGTCGTCGCCGCCGAGGAACTGCGAGTAGGTGCTCCACCCGTCCTCGATGATGGCATCGAAGACTAGGTCGACTTGGTCGCCGCCAGCGGGCTTGGCGGAAAAAGACCATTTGACCGGGTTTTGAGCTATGATATTCGAGAGAAAAAGAATCGAGAAGACGGCAGCGAGAACGGAGCGGGTCATGGAACTGTGGTTTTGATAATGGCTCAAAATTAGAAAACCGGCCTGCTTGGCGGGATTGATAGCGGCCGCTTTTACCTCGGGTTTAACCTGAATGTTAAATGAATCGAAAGGCGGGGAGGTTATCAGCCGCGTCATCGCCTGCGTCAAATCTCCTTCAACAGGACGTGCGACGAGATGGCAAACCCGCGCCGCTGGAAAAAGTGGTGCGCCCCGTGGTTGTCGACGCCGCTCTCAATCATTATTCGGCGGATGCCGAAGCGGGCGGACAGTTCCTTTTCAATCCATTCGACGAACCGCCCGCCTACCCCGTGGCCGCGAAACTCCGACGACACGACAATGTCTTGTAAAATGGCCAGCGACACGCCGCCCATCACGTCGATTAGGGCAATGGAAGCGAGGCGGCCATCCAGCGCGCAGACGGCGAGGTGCGAGCCGTCGGACTTCTGGTTTTTCAGCCCTTTTCGGAAATCGGCGGCCATGATGGCCTTGATTCTCGGCGACCACGTTTGCCCGTCGATGGCGCGGCCGTCAATGATCTCGCCGTGCGAGATGTAGCTCGGCTCGACGTTGGCGACGAAGAAGGCGGCGTATTTGGAGGCGTCGGCTGGGCGGTCTGCCCAGTGGAATTGAAGGTCGGCAGGTTGGTCAGGCTTGGGCATCGGCAGTGTTGTCTTTTTTGTCGTCGAACAAATAGGTCACCACTTTTTGGCCATAGATGTTCTTGATTTCGAGGAGGAAGTTTTGCCAGTCCTCCTTGGTGTCCGAGTCGTCGACGGAGTTGTACTTGATGGCAGCGTGAATGGTCTTTTGAAGGGTAACGGTGTAGTTTTCATAGAGCGGGACGCCCTCTTCCTCGTCCCAGACCCAGATCCGGCGAAAGTTTGGGTATTTGGTGATGCCGTACATCCACGGCACCCAAGTGGCAAAAATCTCGGCCGAGGTGATTTTCTTCCTCCGAAACTCGACCGCCATCTCGAACAGGTTTAGGATGCTTGTCGTATGGTTCATCAGACGCCGGAACTCGATGGGGTCCTTTTGGTAGTCAACCACCTGATCGCGGTCGTAGAGCATCTGCATTTGCTCTTGGTGCTCGGCCTCGAACCTAAATAGGTCAATGGAGGCGAACTCGAGCCGCTGGTAAAGCTCCTTGCCGTTGTCGAGCGTGCGGGAGCGGGCCTGCCAGGCGAAGACAGCCATTGCCGACAGGACAGCCAGCGATTGCAAGATCATGTTGATGTTTTCAGAGCACCAGAAGCCGGTTGGTTCCATGAATAAATGGGCGGTTTGGCTGTTTCGCCATTGAAAAAGGCCAACCCACCGGGTCAGCGGTTGGATTGGCCTTTTGATGTTTCAATAAGTAGGCATCAATAATGCTTCGAGCGGTTGTCCTGCACGTCCGCACTTTTTTTCAGCGCGTTGACGAGGCCGTTGTTGACGTCGTAGAGCGAGCGGCCGATGGCCTGTTTCTTGAACATCGTCAGGTCGCTCGGCGCGGTTGCCGCAGTCTTGCCCATCGGCTGGATGACGAAGACACCCGACTGCCCGTCGATGGGGTCGCTGACCTGACCGGCGTCGAGGCGCCAGAAGTTGCCGTTGACCTTCGGCTCCTGCCCGACCTTCCCGATCTGCTGCGAGGCGAAGGATGCCTGCATCGCGGTGTCGAGCTTCACGCCCCACATTCCGGCGATGGTGCCGAGGTCTTTCGAGCCGCCGATCTTGCCTTTGATCACTTCTGCCTTTTTGCGGTTTTTGACGGCCATTTCCATTTGCGGTTTCACGTCCGACCATTTCGGAAGGCCCGCCGGGAGGATGGTTTTCAGCGAGGCGACGATGTATTTCGCATCAAAGAAACCGCCCGCCGGGTCGCGGACCGCGAACACCTCAGGGGCGACGGAGCCGACTTTGACATCCTTGCCAAAGGCCCAACGCTGCAAATCGCGCACCGCGTCGGCCGAGCCGAGCGCGTTGACGAAGCCGCTGCTGTACTCCGCCGAGCGGATGCCGGGGCTGCTCATCATCTTGAGGCCAGCGGCGTCGCATTCTTTTTTGAGGTCGGTGCCCGTTTTCGCCTTGTTGATGAGGGCGATGGCGCGGTCTTTCACCGCCTGCTGGGTGGCCTCGGAGGGTTCCATCGGGGCGGCGATGTAGGCGAGGCGGACGCCGGTTTCCTTGCCCGCCTTGCGGTCGACAATATCAATAAGGTGTACGCCGAACTGCGTACGCACCTTGTAGAGTTTGCCCGGCGTGCCGGTGAAGCAGCAAACGGCGTTGAACTCCGGCACCATCGCGCCGGGGACGAAGTAGCCGAGGTCGCCGCCCTTCGCGCCCGAGCCGGGGTCCTGGCTGTTCTTTTTGGCAAGCGAGTCGAAGCGCATCCCGCCTTCGATGAGGCGCTTGAGCGAGTCGATGGTCTTGTTCGCCTGAACGAGTTCGGCCTCGTTCGTCGCCCGGATGAGGATGTGGCGGGCCTTCACCGAGTCCGGGTAGTTCTTTTTGTCGAGGACCTTGGCCACACGGTATTCGCGTCGCGCGTCGCTGAAATACGGGCCGACGACCGTCCCAATCGGCGCGGCGAGAATCTGGTCGGCCGCTTTTTCGAAGTCAATCTTCTTGACGTAGCTGTTCGGGTCGTAGAAACCGTTGTGCGAGATGCAAAAGGTCGAGTCTTCCTTGCCCGAAAGGGCTTGGAAAGCGGCAATCTGGCTCGTGAGGCTCCCTTTCACCGCAGCCGAGTCGGCCGATGTCGGGACAACGTCGAGCGGGGCGAACTCGACAAAGCGAAGCTCCTCCGGCGTCCAATACGACTGTTTCGACTCGTTGAAAAAGGCCTGGTAATCGGCGTCCGTCGGTACGGCCTGCTCGTCCGGAACCTTTTC
>JBGAWE010000186.1:0-9109 GCA_044227705.1 Saprospiraceae bacterium | reverse complement strand
CGACGCCGCCGCAGGCCAACATCGACCCGCAGCTCGGCACGGCCAACTACACCTTCTGCGACTACTCGACCAACGATCCGCTGCAGTGGAACCAAGACGCGAGCTACAACCCGTGGAACGTCAACGGCACGTGGTCGCCGATCTGCCAATCGCACGACCTGTGCGAAGGCCCGGTTGACCTGTCCATCTTCGGCACCGACGACTGCTCGGACGACAACGTGAACTTCCGCTACCTCCTCTTCCTCGACCTCGACGGCAACGGCACGATGGAGACGACGGTCAACTCCGAGCTGCCGACCCTTGGCTTCGGCATCCGCGAGGACGAACTGACGACCGTCAATGGCGTGAAATACCGCATCGGCCGCGTCACCCGCGACATCGAGACGGACGACCCCGACCACACGTACTACTCGAGCTTCTCGCTGCCCTACGGCACGCACAAGATCAAGTGGACGCTTGAGGATCGCTGCGGCAACGACTTCACGAAGGAGTTCACCATCATCGTCAAAGACTGCAAGAACCCGACCGTCGTCTGCATCAACGGCCTCTCGGTCAATCAGATGAACATCCCGGCCGGTGCCGGCATGCCGCCGTCGGTGACGCTCTGGGCGACCGACTTCCTGCAGTACGCGGAGGACAACTGCACGGACGCTTCGCAAATCGACCTCGCGCTGCGCGACGCCGACATCAACCCTGGCACGGGCTTCCCGCTCGACGCGAACGGCAACCCGCAGAGCAGCCTGACATGGGATTGCAGCCAGCTCGCCACGAACATCGTCGAGCTTTGGGCGCGCGACAAGTGGGGCAACGCCGACTTCTGCCTGACGTACCTCATCCTGTCGGACAACACGGGCATCTGCACCGGCCAGGTGGCACAGGTCTCGGGCGACATCAAGACGAAGCCGCAGTTCGACGACCCGACCGCCAACCCTGGCGGCGTCTCGCTTGTCAACATCGGCATCAAGGACGTCAGTGCCAATCCGGCCTTCCCGGGCAGCAGCTACTTCCTGACCGACGACAACGGCCACTTCCTGCTCTCGGGCGCGTTCCCGGTTGCCAACCAATACGAGTTGACCCCGGCGAAGGACATCAACCCGCTCAACGGCGTGTCGACCTTCGACCTCGTGCGGATGTCGAAGCACGTGCTGAACGTGCAGCCGTTCACGACGGGCTACCAGTTCGTGGCGGGCGACATAAACCACAACGGGCAGGTCACGACGTTCGACATCGTCGAGCTTCGCAAGCTCATCCTCGGCATCTACACGGACTTCCCGCAGAACGACTCGTGGCGCTTCATCGACAAGGACTACACCTTCGACATGTCGAACCCGCTCGGCAGCACGATTCCGGAGCACAAGCAGGCCAACCTGGCCGGAGCCAACTACTTCGTCGGCGTGAAAGTCGGCGACCTGACGGGCGACGCACAGGCCAACAACCTCACCTCGGCCGACGACCGCACCTTCGGGACGCTCCTCTTCAACGCCGACGACCGGCAGGTGAAAGCGGGCGAGACCTTCGAAGTGACCTTCCGCGCCGACCAGCGCGTGGCGGGCAGCCAGTTCACGATGGCCTTCTCAGGCCTCGAACTGTTGAAAATCACACCGGTCGAGGGCGTGGACGACGACAACTTCGCCGTCTTCTCCTCGGAGAAACTGATGACCGCCAGCTTCGACAAGTCGGAAAAGGCAGCCGCCTTCACGCTCCGCCTGACTGCGACAGCCGACGGCCAGCTCTCGAAGATGCTCTCCGTCTCGAGCCGTATCACCCGCGCCGAGGCCTACAAGCTCGACGACGGCAGCAAGCTCGACGTCTCCCTTGCCTTCCGCAACGGCCTCGGCACTGCGGTCAGCTCGGTCGGCTTCGAACTCTACCAGAACGAGCCGAACCCGTTCGTCGAACAGACGGCCGTCCGCTTCCACCTCCCCGAGGCGAGCGAGGCTACGCTGCGCGTCTTCGACCAATCGGGCAAGCTCTTGTTCGAGCAGACGGGCAGCTACACGAAAGGCTACCACACCATCTCGCTCGACCGCTCGAAACTGCCCGCGACGGCCTCGGTGTTGAGCTACCAACTGACCGCCGGGAAGTTCTCGGCGACCAAGGGCATGGTGGTCGTCCGCTGATGACGGCCGTTGTTGGCGCCCTCGCCCACAACTCCCGCGTTGAATTTCAAAAGCCCCCGTCTCGCAAGAGGCGGGGGCTTTTGCTTTTCGGTTTTTTGCAGCGGAGGCCTACCAGTCTCGCCATTTTTTTTTAGAAAATTGGCCATGCCCTCTCTCGTTTCGGTTGAACACCTGCAATTTGCAGCAGTCGGGCGGCCGTCTGAAGCTAATCTTTCACTCAATCCATTTTCCAAAAAATGAGAAAGCGCATCCTTTTCCCATGCCTGAAAATTGCGTCAACCGGGCGGCTGTCCGGGGCCATCCTTTCATCCAATCCATTTTCCAAACAATGAGAAAGCGCATCCTTTTCCCAAGCCTGTTTTTGCTCCTCGCCACCGCCGTGGTCGCGCAGCCCAAGTTCCGCAACGGCCGATTCGCCAACATCACACCCGTCGCCATCAAGCTCGTCGACGCGGGCGAGTTCTATTCCGAGCCGACTTTCAGCCAGGTTGCCGACGAGATGGCACTGGTTTTCAAAGCCGCCGACCTCGATTTCATCCGCTCCAAATCGGTCGAGTCCGCGCTGCCGCCCGCGCTCAACTCGCTCGACAAGCGCAACGCGAACCGCCCGGCGATGCTCGACTACAAGCTCTACGAATTGGCCCGTTTCGATGCGGCCGGGCTGGTCGTCTGCGTGGCACCTGTCGCCGAGAACCAGCACATGAAGGACCGAAACATGATCGGTGCCGATGACCTCATCCTCACTTTTTCCACCAAAGCCTTTGGCGGCGTGGAGGCGGCCATCGAGACCGACGAGACACCCGCCGCTCCGTCCTCCCGCCCCGATATCGACTACAAAAAGGTGAAGGTCAAGACCCTCGCCGAGGCCCTCCGCCTGAAGATGCCAGACGGCGACGGCACAAACGGCGCGGCCGTCGCCTGGCACCCGGATTTGGAGATGTACTTCTCGGCCTTTGCCGGGAACTCCACCTATCCGATGGCCGTGTTCAACAAAAAGGGCGAGCGCATCTCGGCCGTCGACATCGAGACCGGTTTCGACCCGCGCGGCTTTTGGTTCGACACCCAAAAGAGCCAAGTCTGGGGCAACGGCTACGACGACTACGGCTGGTATCGGCTCGACGTCTCGAAGCGACCGGCCGCGCCCGAGGCGATGAGCATCGTGGACGGGATGGTGCAGCCGGAGGCCAACTCGGTCGGCGTGTACGACCCCGTCGAGAAGGGCGTGGCCTTTTTCGACGCCGAGAACACCGAGCTGCGCGTCTACGATGTCGATAAATTTGAGGAAAAGAGCCTTATCCCCCTCCATCCGGGCATCACCGACCCAAAGGCGGCGGCAGAGCACGCGCTCGGCCCAATCCCGGAGGGCTACAACGCAACGACGGCACTCTCGCTCGGCGGGCGGAAGACGGCCTTCGGGCTTTTCCACGTCGGCGACCGGCAGCTCGAGTGCTACGACCGGGCAACGGGGATGCTCACCGAGGTCTGGAAGCTGCCGGAGGTCAAGTTCGACTTGCCCGACCGGTTCAACATGGCCTATGCCAACGGGATGCTCTTCCTGTTCGACATCGGCTCGCGGACGTGGGTCGGGTACAAGTGATTCTTTTTAGCAAGGGACATCAGCCTCGGCACGGGTTTCAGCCTGTGACCGGGGCTTTTTTTGATGAGAAACAACGGCGGGTCTACTTTCGCTCGCCGAACCCCAGAGCCGCCTCCCATCGATTTTCTCTTCCAAAAGCGAATTTTTTCATGAAAACAAGGGTCATCTACGCGCTTCTCGCCTCCATCATCTCCGCTTTCACGGCCTCCGGCCAGAGTCTTCCTCTATATAAAAACGGCACGAACCTCTTCTCGTCGAACACCCCGAGCAACGGGACCTTGACCGAAATCTCGACCGATAGCCCGTATGAGGGCGGCCAGCATTTCAAGTTCAGCTACAACTGCGCCGCCTCGGCCGCCAACGTCTGGCTCAACCTCGCTGCTTCGGCGACCGACGTGCGCGATTTCACCCATATCCAAATAGCCGTGCGCGGCATGGCGGCGGGCGACAAGGCGCAGATGCAGCTCCAGTCAACCGGTGCTGTCTCGGGGAATTCCATCGACATATCGAGTTCGACAGGGACTTACACTGTCGTGAAAATCCCGCTGTGGTCGCTGAAAGGGTACACGTCGCTCGATTTGCAGAACATCACGAAACTAAACATCAAGCTCGTTGGCGGCTCGGCTTCGTCGTCGGGCGACCTTTATTTCGACGCAATCGAACTGATTGTCGACCCGCCAGCGGCCGCGACGTCTGTCTACAAGTCGGGAACGACCCTCATAACCGGCACATGGAACGTCGACGGGACGCTGACCGAGACCGCCGCCGACAGCCCCTTCGAGGGCGGGCAGCACTACAAGTTCGCCTACTCGGTCGGCGGCGACGGCTGGGCCGGTTTCGGGCTGAACATGAACGGATGGGGAAGCTCCTCGCCTCGCAACTTCAACGGCGCGACCCACCTGCGCATCGCGGTGCGCGGCCTCGGCAGCGGGCATTCGATGACCTTTCAGCTCAAAACCCTGTCGAAACAGACCCAAAACTGGACGCTCCTCGGCAACTCGGCCGCCAACTACCAGGTGCTCGACATCCCGCTCCCGATTTTCGTCGGCGTGTCGGGCCTCGACCGGCGGCTGGTCACCGAGTTTCAATTCAATGTTTCAGCCCCGGCCAACGCCAGCGGCACGGTCTATTTCGACGCCGTCGAAATCTGGAACGCGCCCAAGCCGCCCGCCTCGACCGCGTGGGCGCGGGCCAACTCGCTCGGCAAGGGCTTCGACATGAACAACTGGCTGGAGGCCTATTGGCTCATCCCCTTCGGGACGTACCCGCAGCCCGCCGAGTTCACGCGGGCGAGCGTGGCTTTCCTGAAATCGACGGGCTACGACCACGTCAGGATGCCCGTCACCTTCGGGCGGCTGACCGGCCCGGCGCCCGGCTACGCGCTGAACACGGCTCACGCGGCCTTCGCCCTCGTCGACTCGGTGATACGCTGGACGGGCGACCTCGACATGAAGCTCATCATCGACTACCACCACGACAACCCGGAGATAACCGACGCGAACTTCGCCGCGCAGCAGCCGCGCCTATGCGCCATCTGGCGGCAATTGGCGCAGCGGTACAACTACCTCGACCCCAGTAGGGTCTTTTTTGAAATCTACAACGAGCCGAACGGCATCTCCAACGCCAACTGGCGCGGCGTGCAAAAGGCGATTCTCGACACCATCCGTCTGCACTCGCCCGCACGGACCATCATCGCCGGGGCCGTTGGCTGGAACTCCTCCGAGGACTTGCTGACGTTCGAGCCATACTCGCACGACCTGAACGTAATCTACACCTACCACCATTACAGCCCCTACGAGTTCACCCACCAACTGGCCTCGTGGCTCAACCCGCCGCCGCCCGCCCGCGCTTTCCCCATCGGCAGCGACGTGCAAAACCTCTGGGACAAGAACCGCAACCTCGACATCTGGGCCGACTTCTACGACCACCCCTATTACATGGGCGAGATGGGCTGCATCGGCCACGCCGACGCGGTGAGCCGCTGCAACTGGGTTGAAACCCTCGGTGAAATCATCGACACCTTTCCGCACTCGTGGGCTTATTGGGACGTGCGGCTATACCCTGACGGCTTCGGCTACTAGCGGAGCTTGTTTTCACACTTTTCCCTTCTGAAATCGGGACAAGGACCGCCATCGAGCGCAGCCTCGACGGCCTCGAATGGACGCGGGTAGGGGAGGTCGCCCTCGACCAGGGCCAGCGGACTTATCGTTTCCTGGACGAAAATGGGGTGGGCGACGCGGCCTTTTACCGCCTCCGCCAGCTCGAGCCTGACGGCACGGGAAGCGTCTCGTCGATTGTCAAGGCGGATTGCGGAACGGACGTCGGCATGCGGTTTTGGCCCAACCCTGTAGTGGAAAAAGGGAGCTTGAGCATTGAATCACCCGGCCGCGCCTCGGCCAGAATCTCGCTCATCGCCACCAACGGGCGAACCATCCGAGTCCAAAACCGGGAGCTTTCTGCAGGAGAGAACCTGTTGGAACTTGACTTTTCGAGCGTTCCGAGGGGGGCGTATTGGCTCGTCGCCGAATTGGAAAGCGGCAAAATCCTCGCCCAGCAGGTGGTGAAATGAGCTGACTGGAACGGCGACAACAACAATCGTCGATCTTCAACAAAAAAAAACAGCCCTCCCCCCATGCTCATTTGCATGGAAGAGAGGGCCCCCGCCTTCGGTTTTGCTCTTTTCGGGGGGCGGTGGTTGGGCAGCTCATGGCGAAGCTGCCCCTTGCCTCCCGTTGAAAATCGGCCGGTTTCAGGACGACCGCGTTTGCTCACAGTGGTGGTTGTGGAGTTGGAAATTGAGGATCAGGGGAAGGCCCAATCCTCGATTTCCGCGCCTAAAAAAGTGCGCCGGGCAGCCCTTGTGAGGGAGGGTACAGCCGCCCGACGCTTTCCGCCCATCGCCATCCTCGGGGGGAAGGACCGGATAAGGTTAGCATGGTGGAAAAGTCAAATAGCAGAGTTTAAAGAGTGCTTTGTAGTGCAAAGTTATCTGCAATAAACTTGAACCCGCAAGACTGCGGGCAGAATTTTTTTTTCAAAGACAAAGGCGAAGTGTGGAATAAAGGAGAAGTGCCGGACGGCGGCTCCGAAAGCTGGTTCCCGTTCAGTTCGGGAAGGGATTAGGACGGGCGCGTGGCCCGCGAGTTGGCTGTTTCAGCTTGATGCGACAAACGTAGAAACAGCCATTCGATTCATCACCCAAAAGAGTTATTTATTTTAAAAAAATCCGAGACAAAGGTCGGCTATCGGTGTTTTTCGGTTTTCAATGGCGGGCAAGCGGTTTTGGCGGTTGGCCGAATTCACCTCTGCTGCTCGCCGCCCTCCGGCCCGTAAAAAATGACCCAAACGGCGAAGTCCTCGCTGAAATCCTCGAATCGGTGGGCTGCGCCGGCCCGCGCAAAAAGAAAGTCGCCGGGCCCGAAGCGGACGCGCTCACCCTCGTTCACGAAAAAGCCGGAGCCGCTGACAACGACGTACCCCTCGTCGCGGCTGTGCGGTTGCTGGAGGTCCACATTTTCGGGCCGGTAGATTTCGACAGACAGGGTTCCGTGCGCGAAGACCTCATTGAAAAGCCGCCCTTCCTCGGTGGGAACGGAACGGAGCGCATCGGCGAGGGAGACGTGGAAGGGTTGGGTTGGCATCGGTTGAGTTTTTGAAAAAGCCGTGTTTGGTCGTCAATCTAAACGGCTGGCTATTTTTGCCCGAGAGCTGTGTGGTTGCAAAAATGGCTCTAAAATGGCCACCAGATTGGCCAACAGCCCGACTTTTCGGGCCAAACCTGACCGTTCGACATGAAGAGTCCCTGGCTCTGGTTCCTGCTCACGCTCTGCTGGCTCCGGCTTGCCTCCAACTATTTTTCCCAAAAATACGCGCCCAAGCCGCCCGCCGTCCAGTTGGTGGAAAGGGCCGTGCCGCCCGACACGGTCTTCCTGCCCGTCCCGATGGCCGTCGAGCAACCGGTGTTTTGGGAGAAGACCGCGCAGGGCTACCGGGTCTTCTTTTTGGACAACGCCACTGTCCCGATCGTGCCGCCGCCCGCCGCTGCCTTGCTGAAAAAACTGGCCCAAAAAGCTGCGCTATCGCATCAAAAAGTGCGACTCACCGGCCACACGGACGACATCGACACCGACGAGTTCAACCTCCGGCTGGGCGAGAACCGCGCGCTCGCCGTCCGAAAGGTTCTGGCCGACGCCGGCATGCCAGAGGCAGACATCGAGACAGACACGGCAGGGGAGACTGCGCCCATCGCCCCCAACGATTCCGACTCGAACCGCAGGCGAAACCGCCGTGTGGAGATTGTTTTTTACTGAAAACCGCTCAAAATGGCTACTCTTTTTCACCCATACGCTTGGTCGCCAGCGGCGGATTTCGCGGTCTTCACCCTCGTCACCGGCTGGCTCATCTGGCGGACGGCGCGCGCCTTTTTTGAGAAGAAAGAGAAGAAATGGCCGCCCGACGCCCTGCGGTCGCTTGCCGAGGCCAAGTCGCTGCGGCAGTCGAACGAGCTTCTGATGGACAAGCTCCGCCAGTCGCACGCGGAACTGGAGGTGAAGCAGGCCAAAATCGACGCTCTCCGTGCCGAAAGCGACTCCTGACCTGAAGCGGCTCATCGTTGTCGGCGGGCCGACGGCCTCGGGCAAGACGGCCATCGCCATCCGGTTGGCGCGGCATTTCCAGACCGAAATCTTGAGCGCGGACAGCCGCCAGTTCTACCGCGAAATGTCCATCGGCACGGCCAAGCCGACAGCCGATGAGCTGGCCGCCGCGCCGCACCACTTCGTCAACTCACTGGGAATCAACGACTTGTACACCGCAGGCGACTTCGAGCGCGACGGGATGCGGGTGCTTTCCGAGATTTTTGCGGAGAGAAACGAGGCCATCCTCGTCGGCGGCTCTGGCCTGTTCATCCGAGCACTTTGTGATGGTCTGGACGACTTCCCGCCAGTTCCCGATTCCGTCAAAATCGAGCTTCGGCAAAGATTCGACGCTGACGGCATCGCCTTTTTGCAATCAGAAATCCAGCGGCTCGACCCGGCAACGGCCTCGAAAATCGACCTGCAAAACCCGATGCGCCTCCTCCGGGCGGTCGAGGTCTGCTGGGCGAGCGGGCAGCCGTACTCGAGTTTTTTGGGGAAGAAGGAAGTGGAACGGCCTTTTGAAACTATCTATCTCTGCCTCGACTGGCCGCGTCCGGAGCTTTACGCCCGAATCGATGCGCGGGTCGATGCGATGATTGCCGCCGGGCTGGAGGGAGAGGCGCGGTCGCTGCTGCCCTTCCGCCACTTGCAGGCTTTGCAGACGGTCGGCTACCCCGAGTTTTTCGACTATTTTGACGGGAAGACCACGTTCGAGGAGTGCGCTTCTCTTATCAAGCAGCACTCGCGCAACTACG
>JBGAWE010000185.1:0-10997 GCA_044227705.1 Saprospiraceae bacterium | reverse complement strand
GTTGCTTGTGAGGCAGTCTCCCAGTCGAAGAACGCCTTCTTTACTTGAAGGAAAATCCCCGCTTTCGCGTCCTCGATTTGCAGCCGCGTCTTCTCGTTTTCGAGCCGAAGCTGCTGGGTTTTGGAGCGGTTGAGCTTCGCGTCGTAAATCGTGTAGTTCAATCCTACTTGGGCGAGGCCGTAGGCCTGTTTGTCAAGAAAATGATACCCGTATCCTTGAAAGCCGAACTCCCCGCCGACGAACGCCGAGGGCAATCGTCGATGGTCATCCTGCGCATCGGTTTGTAGGTTGAGAAGTTTTGAAACTTCTTCCAACTGCTTGATTTCCAATCGATTGGATTGCGCGGAGGCGATCATTTCGTCAAGGTTGAACTTCTTCAAATCGCCCTGCCAGACGGTAGAATCGAGCTGGATTGCAGCCGTCGGATTTTCCTCGTTTATCAGGAAAAAAAAGTAGGCCCGCGCTGCCTTTTGCCCCTGCTTGACTTTGAAAAGCTGTTCCTCCGCTCGGCTCTTTTCGTATTCGGCGGAGGCGATGACATCGTTTGTGGCGACGTTGTTTTTCACCAAAGACTGGTTGACGCGCAGCAGTTCGTCGGCGAGCGAGACGGCGGCAGACCAGATTTTCTCGGCCTCCATGGCTTGGGCAAATTGGAGGTAGGCGGCGCGGATTTCGCCGCGAAGCTCGTGCGCGAGCTGTTCCTTTTTGAGAACGGCGGTCTGGCCCAACTCTTTCTGAATCAACAAGTTGTGCCGCAAATCGGGGTTGAAAAGCGGCTGGGCAAACTTGATTTTCGTCTCCTGAAAATTGGTCGGGAGGAAGTTCAACTGCGTGTTCTGGATGGCGGGGAAGTTGTTCGACGCTGTAAGCTGATTGAGCGTCGAGTAAACCGGGTTGAGCAGGTCGCCGATGGGCAGGTCGATGCTGCGGCCCCCGATGGCCTGCATGTAAGTGGCGGCGAAGTTGACTGTTGGCTGGTAAAGGGCGCGGGCCTGGCGAATTGCCTCGCGGTTTTTTTCTAGGTCGATCTCCTGCGATTGGAGGGCGCGGTTGGTGCGGAGGCCCTGCTCAATGTACCCGCTCAATATGTCCGCGTGGGGCGTTTGCGCGGCCAGTGCTCCGGGAAAAAGGAAGGTGAGTAGCGCCAGTTTTTTCATGGCGCAATTATCCGAAAACCGGTTTCAGGTTTGAACGCGAAGCCGCCCGGTCGTCGAATTTTAACGCCGGACTGTCGGGAGCTTGGCCTGAAGCCCCACAGCATCGGCGCATCACCGGACGGCCACAAAAAACAAAAGCGGCCCTTGCGAGGCCGCCTTGCATTCATGAGATTACAACAATTGGAACCTGGATTATAAGCAATACCGGTAGTCAGGTGGATTAGAGAAGGCGAGTACCGGATTAAACAGAGTTTCTTTTGTTGCAAGCTTCGGCTTTGGGCTCACGCATACAAGGCGGGACGACCACGCTCTTTTTATGCAACAATGGCGCCAAGTTTTGACTACCCAAATCGGGCCATGCGCCGGCTAAAACTTCACGAGTTTTCGCGCCCACGTCCCTTTTTCCGTCTCGACGACGACGATGAACGCCCCTTTCTCCGATGCGGGCAGCTCGAACGGCTGTCCGGGCCGCTGCGGCTTCTTTAAGACCGCTTCTCTCCCATCGGCTGCAAAAACTTTGACCGTTCCAACCTTTTCTCCACCCGTGTTGTGGAGGAAAAAACGGCCGTCGAACGTCGGGTTCGGACTGATGAGCAGGCTTTCTCCACTTTCCGGTTCTGCCGAGGCGACGGAGCTGATGTAAAGCCCCGAGAGTTGCGCCTCTGCGACCACCACCGGCGATCTGTCCGCCGCGTAGTACATTGATTTCCAGTTGTTTATCAGCGGCGCGTCGGTTTGGAAGACTTCGTTCATCCATTTTTGTGGAATGCTCTGGTAAAGCACCCGCGCGGTCACGTTCACCTTTCCCGAAAACCCGTTGACCGGCACGTGGAAGTGCACGATGTCGCCGCCCCACCCTTCTGCACCGCTCAAAATGTTGAAGTCCGGGTCGTTTTCCGCCGCACCGACGATGCGCGTCGTGTCGTAGACTGGACTGCTCTTTTTGAAGCCGAGCGGCGGCAAGCGGTTGTCTTTCATAGCCGTCGCGCTGCGCTCCAAAATCGTCGTGAAGTCCCCGTTCACGTCGGCTGCGACCAGCTCGTAGATCTGCACTTCGTCCGAACTTCTGATGACGTCGTGGTGCGGCTCCGTCAGCAACGCCGGTTCTCCCTTGAGCGTGAAATCCGGGTTCATCGCGCCGCTCGAAAAGAGCGTGTCGCCCGTCGTTGCGTCGGTCACGAACAGTTGCACGAACGCTCGGCGCGACGGGTACCCGCTCGGGAACTTATGCCCCGCCTTGTTCACCAATTTTAAGTTGAAGAAGGCCGTGTCTCCACTCAATGTGCCCGGCGAAAGCGTGATGTCGAGCGACTTTTTTTGGAGCATCCGCCGCGTGGCCTCGATGCTCGAGTCGAACAGCTCGGGCAGCACCTTTTCGATGCCCAGCGCGGCCCGGTTTTCCTTTAAAATGTTGAGCATCAACGTGTTTGCCCCCGCCAGTTCGTGGACGCCGAATGGATATTTCGGTTGGATGTTCACATAGTTGTCCGCTGGGATGACCGATCCCGCGTCCTGCGGGATGTGGCACGTCTGGCAAGTCACTTCCATCGACTTGTACTTTGAGTTGAGCCACTCGTGATACGTTGCTTGCTCGACGAAAGTCTTCCCGGTCAACTGCCCGGACAGGTCGACGACATTGGTCAGCAGCGTATGACAGCTTGCGCACAGCCCTCCGTCAGGGATATGGTCGCCGTACTTTGGAGTGATGCCCACAAACTGTTGCATCGGCGGGAAAAACACCTGTTCATATGGCCCATAGGCCACGCGCGTCGTGTCGAAGAGGATGTCGCCCGAATTCCGCGACCCGATGCCAACATAACTCTGCGCGTGGCAAGCCTGGCACGTCACGCCGTCCTGCCCAATCGTGTCGGCCACCAGTTCGGCCAAGCCGTAGTGCTGTTTTTTGTCGTGGAGGAAGGCTTGGTAGTGCCCCGTCGGGGCGTGGCACGACGTGCATTTGTCTTGCAACGCGAGCGCGTGGGCCGGGTTCGTGAGGCTCTCGTGTTCCACCTTCGCTCGCCAGAACGGGTCGCGGGCGGCGTTTCCCATGATCGAGGCGCGCCAGTCGTCGTAGATGTTGACGTCCTGCCCGGCCGAGTTGACGAGCGCGATTCCCTGCGTGTCGCGCCCGTGGCAGCCGCCGCAGACCCGCCCGGTCGGAAACAGGATGTTCGAGTCGATGACAAGCTTCGCGACGGGGTCGCCGAGCATCGCCTCGTGGCTGAAATGATTTGATTTTGCCGTCGGGTCGAGCCGGTTTTTCTTGAAAAAAGCCAGTTCGGAGGCCGTGTGAAATGGTTTTTTCGTCTCCTCGGTCGAAAAGCCTCCGAACCAGCCGACCACCGCCGGGATGCAGAGCGCAAACCAAAAGGTCTTTTTTGCAAAAATCATGGGACGTGTTTTTGAAGATTGTGGCCCGACAGCGATGCGATCGTGTTGCACCGCAAAAAGGATTTGGCTGCCGTGTTGGCGGCAAAACTATTCACCCAAAACAGTCCTCCCGATTTGAAGCCCGTTCCCGCCAATGCCGACATTTTCATCGTCGGGGCAGGTCCCGCCGGGGCCACGCTATCCCTCTTTTTGGCGAAGAAGAAAATCCCGCACGTCATCGTCGACGCGGCCAAGTTTCCCCGCGACAAGATCTGTGGCGACGGGCTTGACCTCAAGGTCGTCCGCGTTTTGCGGCAGCTCGACCCCCAAATCGTGGAAAAGGAGCTTCCTGCCCACCCTCGTTTTCAAAAAAGCTGGGGCCTCCGCGCCTGGACACCGAACGGCAGGAGCAGCGAGTTCCTCAACGACGAACTTCCCTCGGTGCCGAACCGACCGGTCTTGTGGACGGCCAAGCGATTGGACTTCGATGATTTCCTGGTGAAGAAATTCGACCCGCGATATGCCGACTTCCACGAGGAGACGAAAGTGGCGAGCCTCGAAAAGACCCCCGAAGGCTGGAAAATCACCTCGAAAAAGGGAGAGAAGACCTTCGAGACCCGCGCCCGCCTCGTCGTCGGGGCCGATGGCGACCATTCCGTCGTGCTGCGCGCGCTCGGCGAGCGGCAAATCGACCGGCGGCACTACGCCGGGACGCTGCGCTGCTACCACGCCAACCTCGCCGCCGCGCATCCGCGCAACCCGATCGAGATTTACATGCCGCCGCGCCTGCCGATGTCCTATTTCTACATGTTCCCGTTGGCGGGCAACCATTGGAACGTCGGTTTCGGCATGGTGAGTGAAGTCATCAGTCGGCACAAGATCAACCTGCGCGAGGTTTTTCAAGATTTGATAAAAAACGACCCCGTGTTGCGCCCGCGTTTCGAGGGGGCGACCGCTTTGGAGAACCCAATCGGCTACGGAATCCCGCTGGCCAGCCGCCAACGGCGCACAGCGGGCGACCATTGGCTCCTGCTCGGCGATGCGGCCTCAATGGTCTGCCCATCCAACGGCGAGGGCATCGGCACGGGGATGTTCTCGGGCCTCATTGCGGCCGCGTTCATCGAGCGGGCCGTCGAGACAAACGACTTTTCGATGAAGACTTTCCGCCATTTCGACCGCGAGGTCTACAAAAGGATGCGCGGGGAGATTTTTGCCTACAAGGCGATGATGAACATCAATCCCTACAAGCTCTGGGACTTGGCCATCAAGCACGGAACCCATGCTGCGCCCATCCAATGGTACTTCAACTGGGCGCACCGCGACTGGTTGCGGACTGGTTACGAGCGGCCAATCAATGTTGAGGTTGATTGACGCGCTTTCCCCCTTTTCCGGCACAAGATTGATGCTGTAAGGATTGACAATAAACAGTCGCCCGCGCCCGACTTTGTCGGGCAATCTTGCCCGGCTCCCCTTTCGCTTGATATTCATGCGTCGAAGACGCAATGAATGGCACTCCCAACGGAGTCGGGCGCGAGCGAAGGCTTATTTTCAATCAGCAAGGCCATTTACGATTTTGAGAAGAACATCCGTGATTCGGCTAAGCTCGATTCTGCCCTCGTCATGCCCGATGGTGCCTGCCATCTCTTTCCTTTTCAGCCGTTCGTGTTGACCTTTAGCAAGATGACGGTGTTCAAATCGTCCTCGTCTCCGTTTTCGAGGTGGTCGAGAAGTCTGTCAAACACCTTTTCGACTTTTGCAGAAGCGATAAGGTCACGCGTTTCTTTTTTCAGACCGGCAACACCTTCGTTGGCCCTCTTCTCGGGCTTGTGAGCAACGCCGCCTGTGGCATTGATACTCGATTCGGCACGTTCGTCTCGTTCAAAGACCGCGTCGAGCAGTTGTTTACCGGAATAAGTTCGTGCGAATAGGAGCATTTCTCCACTGCCTTCTCCTTGTTCTTGTTTTTGTTGTCGAGCAAAAGGTCTCGACGATATTCCCATTGTTTTGAACTTGTAAGACAAAGCCCACAATTGCACGGCACAAACTCATGGACGACCAGACCGGGAAACTTGCTCCGGTGCACTTTTTCAATGGCGTGGCGGACATCGCGCAGAAGCCCTTTGCGTTCGTCCACATCGTCGCCCTGTACCTCTATTCTGATGAGGTTGCGTTCATCGTTCGGGTCTTTGGGAGCCACGACGCGGGCACGACAGCCGTTTTTCTTGAAGATGGCCCCTTTTTCCCAGACGACCGTCCGCCCGTCGCATTGGTCGATGCTCTCGTGCTGGTCTACGATGAGATGGCCGATGATGCCTTTCGGCATGAATGGGTAGTTGAACAAATAACGCAGCGAGTCGGGCTGCTCCGTCCAATGGTGGTTGTTCGGGGTGTGCTCGTCGAGGAGTTGGGGGGCGATGTAGACCTCATTCCCTCGCTCTTTTGCCCGAAAACAGACGTCGAAACCGCCCTCGAGCATCAACGCCTTTAGTTTGAGCCGCATCCTGTGGTCATAGCCGCAGTGCTCCCAGATTTTCTTGAGGAAGTCGTCGTTGAATCGGCCGTTGTGGACGCCCTTAACCTCGGGGTGCTTCAAAATCTCGTAAACGGCGTTGACCGCCCACTTTGGGTCGAGCACCACGAAGTCGGCGAGGCTGTCCTTTTCCCAGAAGTGCAGAATGATGCCGAGGTCGTGCAGCAG
Organism: Saprospiraceae bacterium; assembly: GCA_044227705.1. Lineage (GTDB taxonomy): Bacteria > Bacteroidota > Bacteroidia > Chitinophagales > Saprospiraceae > JANOQP01. Next base: position 4,772 of record JBGAWE010000185.1, on the reverse strand, counting down.
TTGACTGAAGTCTTTCTGTTCCTTTTCGCCGTTGATGCCCGCTTTTTCACAGATTTCGCAGAAGCGGGCGAGCGTGATGTGCTTGTTTTCCTTCCGCTCCTCCGCCAAAAGCTCCCTGCCCGCCACGTAAGTGGTCGGGAGTTTGATGGGCAGGTGCTCCATCCTTTTGCAGAGCACCTCTTTGAACGACTCGACGAGGCTGTTGAGCGCCGCGCCCTTCTTCTTGAAGTCCAGTTTGTGCTCCACGATGTCGAGCTTGGGATAGAGCGTCTTCACGTTCTTCTCGTCGTAGGGCATTTTCGGCTCGTGAACGTTCCCCTGATAGTTGAGGACGGCCATGACGGGAAGCGGCTCTTCCGCCCTCTCGTCGACGCCAAGCAGGGAGATGATTTGGAGCCAATAAACGAAGTTGCCGCCCTCTCGGCGCACGTCGGCGAGGAGGATGTAGAGCGACCGGCGCGTAAGGAAGAACTGGTGGGTCATGTACTGAATCTCCTGCCCGCCAAAATCCCAGAGGTTGACCAAAACTTTGATTCTCTCGTCGTCCACATGTTCAAACGACCAGCCTTCTTTAATCACGATGCCGAGCGTGGAGAGCTGTTCGAGGTCCGGCACGGGGTGGTCGCGGTTTTGGAGGAGGTTCCAGAGGGTCGTTTTCCCAGAGCCGCCCTCTCCGACGATGAGCACTTTCACTTCGTAGAGGTCGAGCGTGCCCACCCGGAGCGAGAGCATTAAAAAATCGAGCGTCGCCCTGCGCCCGCGCTGGATGGTCTCGGGCGTGGGGTTGTTGAGGCGCGGGTTTCCTTCCAGGCAGATGAACTCGAGCTGGCTCATGCCCGTCGGCAAGAAGAACTCGGTGAGGTTGTTCCAGCCCAAATGAAGCTGACGAAGGTTGGAAGCGGCATCTAAAAAGCCGGTTGTCCTCAGCTTGTTGTTGCAGAGGTTCAGGGCGAGCAAATCGGCGGGCCGGAAGTCTTTGAGCGCAAAAATTTTTCCTAACTGATTTTCATTAAGCTTGATGCCGCCAAGATTGAGGCCGATGAGCCGCCCATTTTCGAGCAGATACTTCGGCCCCTTCTCGGAATAGGCCATCAGACCGCCAAGTGGGTCGCGCTCGCGCCGCTTGGCCTCAGTCAGCTTGCGCTGCGTGATGGCCTCGATTTGCTGGAGGGTTTCATTGACGTTCATCGCTCTGTTTCGATTTGCGTGATGATTTGTATTCCTCTTCGAGAGGTGACGAGGGATTTGACTGGCTTCCAGTAACTCGGTTTCCAGTAGAAGGATGCGCAAAGTCTCCGGTAGCCTCCTGTCGGTCGAGGCTAACATGATAGATGTCTTATTTAAAAACCTTCCTTGCTAGCTTCCCTGAGCTGGTTACTCGGTCGCGAGTCCGGTGTCCCTCCTCCTTGCTCCCTCATCTGGCTGGCTCTCTTTTGCTCGCGGGGAAAGCAGGAATGGCAAGCCACTACCTGGGGGAACAAGCGAGGCGCAGCCCAATGCTGTTGGGCGGTCGCCCGGCCCGTCGTAGTCACGACAAGACACGCGGCAATAGCGGGCGGCGTTGCCCCAGCCGCCGCCGCGAAGCACGCGGTAGTCACCTTTTTAGGTGAAAGGATGCGAGCAGACCCATCTTGAGGTGCATTGTTGTGGTTGTCCTGCCAATCATCCTCGCACCATTCCCAAAGGTTTCCGCTCATATCGTAAAGGCCAAGCTCGTTGGGGGAAATAAGGCCCACTTCCCGGGTTACGGCTCCCGGAATTTTCCTCGAACCAGCCGACGTCGGGCAGCCAGTCGCTGCCGGCATATTTGTAGCCCTCGCTCTGCGTCCCGCCTCGCGCAGCGAACTCCCATTCCGCCTCGCTCGGCAGGCGGAAGCGGTGGTTGGTCTTTTTATTCAGGCGTTCGAGAAAACCATGACATTCAATCCACGAAACAGTCTCCACCGGGCGGTTTTTTCACCTTTAAATTCAGGACGGGTTTCGCTCATGACGACCTCCCACAGCGATTGAGTGACCAAAAGCTTGCCGATGAAAAAGCTCGGAACCTCCACGGTGGACAGGTTTTTCATCGTCGTAGGCTTCCGGGGGTCGCTGCCCATCTTGAAGGAGCCTCCTCCACGAAGACCATCTGGTGGAAGTAAATCCGATTCTCGAATTCGGTATAGGTCCAGACCATGAGCGGGTGGGTTTTGCGTGGGCAAGGTTAATCAAGCGGGCAGTTTCTGCGGCGAGGGGATAATGGCCCGTTCGCGCCCGACTGCGTCGGGTGTGATGTTTGCGGCGTCTCCGACGCCCGTGTCGAACGGTGACAGAGTCGCCATAAACCCACACCCGACGGAGTCGGGCGCGAGCGACAAATTGCGCGTCAAAAAATGCCGGTGCAGAACAAAATTGGCGACCGTGCAAGCTCTATCGGCGTCGTGTAAAATGAAATTGGCGACCGTGCAAGTCTTATTGGCGACGTGAGGAATCAAATTGGCGACCGTGTAAATCCTATCGGCGTCGTGTAGAACGAAATCGACGGCCGTGCAAATCAAATTGGCGTCCTGGAAAACCAAAACGAAGGCCTGGCGCATCGTTCGGACGACACGGAAAACGATATTGGAAACGCATCAAACAGAAAAATACCGGCTTTCAGCCAGCACGACGGCGGTTTAGACGTTGAAACGGAAGTGCATCACGTCCCCGTCCTCGACGACGTACTCTTTCCCTTCCACGCCGAGCTTTCCGGCCTCTTTCACGGCCTGCTCGGAGCCGTACTTGACAAAATCGGCGTACTTGATGACCTCCGCGCGGATGAACCCCTTCTCAAAATCGGAGTGGATGACGCCCGCCGCGCCCGGCGCGAGGGTCCCGCGCCGGATGGTCCACGCCCTGACCTCCTGCACGCCTGCCGTGAAATAGGTGATGAGGTTCAACAGGTGGTAGCTGGCCCGGATGAGCTTGTTGACGCCCGGTTCTTCGAGGCCGAGGTCGGCGAGGAACATCTGGCGTTCCTCGCGGCTTTCCAGTTCGGCGATTTCTGCCTCGATTTGGGCGGAAATCAAGATGACCTCCGCGCCCTCGGCCGCGACGGCCTTCTGAAAACGCTCGGTGTGCGCGTTTCCGGTCTTCACCGCTTTCTCATCGACGTTGCAGCAATAGAGCACGGGCTTTGCCGTGAGCAGATAAAGGTCTTTGAGGAAGGCAATCCCGTCGTCGTCGAACTCTCCGAACAGCTCGCGGGCCGCTTTTCCAGCTTCGAGGCGGGCTTTGATCTGGTGGCCGTACTCTGCGAGCTTGGCGTCCTCCTTTGAACCGGTCTTGGCGGCGCGCACGAGCTTGTCGAGCCGCTTTTCGAGGACTTCGAGGTCTTTCAAACCAAGCTCGAGGTCGATGATCTCTTTGTCCCGAACGGGATCGACGGAGCCGTCGACGTGCACGACATTGTCGTCCTCAAAACAGCGAACGACGTGGACGATGGCGTCGCACTCACGGATGTTCGCCAGGAACTGGTTGCCGAGTCCCTCGCCCTTGCTCGCGCCTTTGATGAGGCCAGCGATGTCCACGATGTCGACGGTGGTCGGGATGGTGCGCTTGGGAACCACCAGTTCGGTCAGTTTGTCGAGCCGCGCATCTGGCACGCTGATGACGCCGAGGTTGGGGTCTTTCGTGGCGAAGGGATAGTTGGCCGCGAGGGCCTTTCCGTTGGTCACGGCGTTGAAGAGGGTCGATTTGCCGACGTTGGGCAGGCCGACGATGCCACATTGAAGCCCCATTTCTTGGATGGTTGTGTGATTGGGTGAACAGACGATTCTGAAAAAACGGCGGCGAAAGTAGCCAACCTCCCGACGCGCGAAAACATTTGCGCTGCAACAAGCATTCACCCCGTCGTGAACCACCTCGCGCACTTTCATCTCTCGTTTGGCCAGCCCGACCTCGTCGTGGGCAACTGGGTGGCCGATTTTATCCGCCCTGCCGACCTCCAAAACTTCTCGGCGGGCGTTCAGCGCGGCATTTTGCTCCACCGAAGGATAGACAGCTTTGCCGACGAACACCCTTTGATGCGGCAATCGGCCACGCGGCTCCGGCCTTTTTTGGGGAAATACGCGAAAGTCTTCGTCGACATCTTCAACGACCATCTGCTCTCCGAGACTTGGCACGACTGGTCGGAGGAAAGCCTGCCCGAGTTTTCTAAAAAGACCTACACGGTGCTGAAATCACGCGCCGACGAACTCCCCGAGCACCTGCGCGGACGCACAGAACGCAAGATGGCGGCCGATTGGCTGACCGGCTACTCGACGCGAGACGGGATGGAGTTTGTGCTGAAAAGGTTCGCAGACCGAATGGCGAGTAACGAGTTCTTTTTGAAAGCCGCGCCAGACCTGAATGCGGCGCTCGACTTCTTTTTTGAGGAGAAACAGGGGTTTTTGGAAGATTTCCGGCCGTTTTATGGTGAGCTGCACGAGTTGTGCAAAGCCGAGCGAGACGCAATCCATCGTGACGACAAATAATCAGCGCACGCGACGCGAGTAGAACTCCACCACCCTTTCGTCGGTCATGATGTCGGACGGGCGCAACGGCTGTTTGAGCACGATTCCCTCCAATGTCCGGCTGCGCGACAAGGCGACATAGACCTGCCCGAACTCAAAAGCCCCCCTGCCGAGGTCGAGCGCCAGCCGGTCGAAGGTTTTACCCTGTGCTTTGTGGCTGGTGATTGCCCAAGCGAGCTTGAGCGGGTACTGGGTGAAGGTGCCGACCACGTCGCGCACGATGCTGTCGTTCTCGACGGC
>JBGAWE010000184.1:0-9571 GCA_044227705.1 Saprospiraceae bacterium | reverse complement strand
ACGGCCGGGTTTGACACCAACCTCGGCCCCTGCTCGACGGCCGTGGCTTTGAACTTGAAAGACCTGAGCGTAGGCGCAACCGGCTGGCAATGGAACGTCTCCCCGGCTCCATCGAGCCAGCCGACCGGCCAAAACCCGGCCCCGGTAACACTGGACAAGAACGGCGACTACATCGTTACCCTTGTCGTCACCAACGCCAGTGGTTGCAAGGACACCCTTGTTTCGGACACAATCAAGGTGAAAGACCTCATCCTCCCGCAGAACCCGTTGGCCAGTGGCTCTGTCTGCCCCGGCGACTGCCTCGCGCTCAACCCGAACAACCCGAACAACCCCGGCGGCTATACTTATGAGTGGTCGTGCGGCTTGACGGGATCGAACCCGGTCTTCTGCCCTTCGGTGACGGAATCTTGCACCGTGACCATCACGAACGGGGCTTGCAAGCTCGCCGTCGGCCCGGCAACGGTGACCGTCGTCCCCGCCGCCGCCGTCGACGCGGGGCCGGACCTTAAGGTCTGCGACAACGCGGCCGTCAGTTTCACCGCCACCAACACCGGCTCGGCGACCAGCCAGACCTACTGCTGGTCGACCACGCCGAGCTTCGCCAACTGCACGCCGGGCGCGACCTACGCCATCGTCCCGCCCATCGGGACGACGACGCTCTACGTCCAGGCGACGACGGGCAACGGAAACTGCAAGGCCATCGACTCGGTGAAAGTGACCAACAATCACCTCGACATCACCACGGCACCGGCCAAAAGCCCGCTCTACGACTGCAACCCGGAGACGATAACCTTCGGGGTGAACGCCATCCCCGGCGTGAACCTGACCTTCCTTGACAACGAATGGTCGTCGACATGCTGACCGAAACGCCCACCGCTTCACATCTACCTGGTCACGGTTACGAACGCCCAGGGCTGCACGGCCACGGCCTTCATTCCCCGTCGATGTCGTCCACTCTCAGCCGCAGGCTGACCTGACGGCGATGAAGACGGAGGTCTGCACTGGTGAATCGGTGCCGCTCGTGCTGACCGTCAGCGGTGGCTCGGGTTCCTATGGCTACCTCTGGTCGGGCGCGGCCTCGACTGCAACACCTGCGCCGACCCCATCGCCACACCGACCGACTCGACGCTATACGCCGTGACCGTGACCGACACGGAGACCGGATGCACAACGACGGACGACATCTACCTCAAGTTCTTCAATGTGATCTGCGACGAGCCTTTCATCTACCTGCCGAACGCCTTCACGCCCTTCAACGGCGACGAGAAGAACGACATCCTCTTTGTCCGGGGCAACAACATCAAGGAGATGGACTTCTACATCTACGACCGCTGGGGGCGAGAAGGGGTCGTTCGAGTCGCACAACCAAGCCGACGGCTGGAACGGCAAGCACAAGGACAAGGAGCTACGCTCGACGCCTACGGCTTCCTCCTGAAAGTGACCTGCACAGACAACTCGACTTACAAAAAACAGGGCAACGTGACCATCCTGCGTTGGAGAGGCGAGGAGCGACCAGCAGCCCCAGCCCGCTCCTTCGATGGCTAAACAAAGCGGCTTCCATCACTGGAAGCCGCTTTTGTTTTTAAAGAAAACGCTGGGAAGATGGCAGTGGGGTCGATTCATGTCCCCAATCCCCTAATACTCGTCCTCGTTGAAAAAGAAGTCGTCGTGTCTCGGGTAGTCGGGCCAGATGTCCTCGATGGACTCGTATTGCTCGACATCCTCCTCCAGTTCCTCCAGGTTGGCGATGACTTCGGCGGGCGAGCCAGAGCGGATGGCGTAATCGATGAGTTCCTCTTTATTGGCAGGCCACGGTGCTTCTTCGAGGTACGAGGCCAGTTCGAGCGTCCAGTACATGGCTTGGATTTTTTAGTTGATGGATGATTTTTTGGATGGTGGATTGGAGATGTTTTCCTGAATAACGAGTGATGAACGACGACTAACGAGCTACGATTTTGCCGTCGAGGGCCGCTCGCAAATCGCAGTTGGTTAATCGCAACTCGTCATTTCACAAAATGAGCATCGAGTCTCCGTAACTGTAGAACCGGCACTTTTCCTTCACCGCCTGCTCGTATGCCTCCATGACGAGGTCGAAGCCGCCAAACGCCGCCACAAGGATGAGCAGCGTGCTCTTGGGGAGGTGGAAGTTGGTAATCATGCAGTTGGCAATGTGGAACTCGTAGGGCGGGAAGATAAACTTGTTCGTCCACCCCTCGACCGTCTTGAGGTTGTTGCCCGCGCCGACGGCCGTCTCGATGGCCCGCATGCAGGTCGTGCCGACGGAGCAGACCTTCTTGCCAGTGGCCAGCGACTTGTTGACCGTGTCGGCGGCCTTCTGGTCGATTTTGAAATACTCGGCCTCCATCTTGTGCTTCGAGAGGTCCTCCACGTCGATGGTGCGGAAGGTTCGGAGGCCAATGTGGAGGGTGATTTCGGCAAAGTTGACCCCCTTAAGTTCGAGGCGCTTCATGAGTTCCTGAGAGAAGTGCAGCCCCGCAGTCGGCGCGGCCACCGCCCCGATTTCCTTTGCGTAGATGGTCTGGCAGCGGTCTTTGTCGCTTTCCTCGCTTTCACGTGAGATGTACTTCGGCAGCGGTGTTTGCCCGAGCTTGACAAGGCAGCCCTGAAATTCAGCCTCGGTTCCATCAAAGAGGAAGCGAATCGTCCGCCCTCGCGATGTTGTGTTGTCGACGACCTCCGCGACGAGGATTTCGTTGCCCTTATCGTCGTCGAAGTAGAGCTTTGTTCTTACCCGGATTTTGCGTGCAGGTCGACGAGTATCGTCCAAGCCGGGCCTCGTGGTTGAGTTCGCGCAGCAGGAAGACCTCGATTTCCGAGCCGGTCTTCTCTCTTTGCCCGTAGAGGCGGGCGGGGAAGACCTTCGTGTTGTTCATGATGAGCGAGTCGCCCTCGTCGAAGTATTGAAGGAGTTCCTTGAAGACGCGGTGCTCGATTTTGCCCGTCTTCCGGTGCAGCACCATCAGCCGCGCTTCGTCGCGCTCTTTGGTGGGGTACTGCGCAATCTGCTCCTTCGGCAGGTTGTAGTTGAAGGCGGAGAGTTTGGTCCTCATTGTATTCGTTGAAAAGATTTTTGGCCCGGTTTCCCGTCGCCCGGTTCAGACTCGCCGGAACGGGTTTGGTCTCCAAAAGTTTGCAAAAAAGCTGCCGCTTTGGGGGCTTTTCGAGGCAAATGCCCCAAAAGGCGGGCAAAAGTATACTTATCTCGGAAAGGGGGACTCCGATGCCGGAAATTTTGCCGCCCGGCCGGAGTCGCTCGTCGGAAGTAGGCTGCTTCCCAGCCTTTTCATGATAGAAAAGAAAAAAGAAAGGCATCCCGGGGGGCGGGATGCCTTCTGTGAACGCGGGGGGAAGCGTGTGGTTGCTCTCCGATCCGAGGACAAACTTGTGATTGTCAATGCTTTTTCGCTGTCGCGGCTGCCGTTTCGTCAAGTGCGACGGTCTGGCCGTTGAGCCTTACCGCGCTGTCTTTCGGGACAAAGATGGTGTAGGCCACGCCGTCCCGAAGCTCCTCTCCTTTCACCGTGATCTTTCGCCCGACGTTCGGCGCGACGACCCGGAACTGCTCCGACGTGACCTCGGCCGTGAGGTTGTAGCGTCCGGCCTTGATGAGTTCGTCAAGCATCCCGTTGTTGCCGCTGGCGAGTGTGATGTTCATCTGCACCCTGACCGTCGGCTGGTCCCAAACCTGAACTTCGGGCGATCCCGGCAGGTCGAAGGCGAGCGTCTGTTGTCCGTTGGTGTTGAATGCTTTGATGAGGCTTTTTTCAGCCTGTTGGCCAAGCGCGAGGCTGGCGGTCATCAGCAGTGGGAGGGCTGCGGTCAAAGTTTTTGGTACATGCAACATGGCGACCTCCTTTTTTGAAAAGTGAAAAGATGCGGTTTTGACTCGGGCCGCCGGAGATGGTTTGATGCCGGCGGTTTTCCTGTCTGTTCACTTGTTTTGACGGCAAGTTATCTGGACTGGTTGGGGTTGTGCAAATTTTTTTTAAGCAAAAAGAAGATTTTCTTTTGATTGATACGGCATGACAGCCTGCTGACCAAATCATTCGCCCGGGCCGCGCTTTGCCCAAATTTTCAAAAAAATCAGGACGGGCCGGGCGACATAAATTTTCCGCTCAACTATTCCGCCGTGAAGCTGACAGCCGCCCCGCCCCCTGATGCCAGCCGTAGGTCGAGCACCTCGCCCGGTTTGACCGTCCTTTTTGAAATCACCACACTCATCGGGTCGCGCTGCCAGTCGGCGTGCGGGCCATCGGCGTAGATGGTGGCCGTCCAGTTTTTTCCCGGTTCGAGGAAGTCGAGTTTGATGGAAAAATTGCGCGGCTGCTCGTTCGTGATGCTGCCGAGGAACCAGTCGCCCGTCCGTTTCGACCGCCGGGCGATGGTCAAAAACTCGCCGACTTCCGCATTCAAAATCCGCGTATCCGACCAGTCCACCGACACGTTGCGAATGAACTGGAACGCATCGGGCCGCGCCTCGTAGTTCTCCGGCAGGTCGGCCGCCATCTGAACCGGAGAGTAGAGCGTGACGTAGAGCGCCAGTTGCTTGGCCACCGTCGTGTGGACGCGCTCTGTCTTCCCCAGCTTTTCAAAAGTCGTCTGGAAGATGCCCGGCGTGTAGTCCATCGGCCCGCCGAGCAGCCGTGTGAACGGCAGGATGCACTCGTGCGCGGGCGGGTTGCCTTTCGACCAGGCGTTGAACTCGTTGCCGCGCGCCGCCTCGCAGGCCAGCAGGTTGGGCCATGTCCGGTGCAACCCCGTCGGCCTGGCCGGCTCGTGCGCGACGACCATGATGTGCCGCGCGGCAGCGTCCATCAAGGTCTTGTTGTAATAATCGACCATCCACTGCCCGTCGTGGTGCTCGCCGGGCGGCGAGTAGAGCATGACGTGGCCCGTTTTGACCATGTTCGAGCCGTATTTTCCCATGAAATCAAAGGCGTCCTGCTGCTGCCGGACGTAGCTCTCAACCGCCCCGCCCGTCTCGTGGTGGAAAATCAGGCGAACGCCCTTTGCCTTCGCATAGGCCGAAATGGTGTCGAGGTTATAGTCGGGATAGGCCTTCGTGAAGTTGAAAACCTCCGGCTTGCCGGTGTTGAACCAGTCCTCCCAGCCCTCGTTCCAGCCCTCGACGAGGAGGCCCCGGATGCCGTTTTTCGCGGCGAAGTCGATGTACCGCTTCGCGTTCTCGGTCGTCGCGCCGTGCTTTCCGGTCGGTTTGCCGGTCTGTTTGTCTTTGTAATTCCAGCCGGAGATTCCGAGGTGCATCTCCCACCAGATGCCGACGTATTTCATGGCATGGATCCAGTCCGGCTCGGCGACTTTCGACGGCTCGTTGAGGTTCAAAATCAGCTTCGACTCGAGCAGCCCCGCCGCGTTTTCAGCTAAAATTACGACGCGCCACGGCGTTTTGAATCCCGGTTTCACCGTCGCGGGCGATTGCGGGTCGGGGCCGGGGCAAAGCTCGGCCGTCGCCAAAAAGCTCTTCGGGTCGATCGAAATGTCCATCGCCGGGAACCCGACAAGGGCCGCCTCGTGGATGGCCATGTGCGTCCCGTCCGCCGCCCGCATCGTGAAAGGGGTCTGAAAAACCGTCGGCCCGGCGGGCGATTTGCCCGAGATGTCGTTGGTGGGGTCGGCGAAGAAGGCGGCCCGCGCCCGCGTCGTCTCGCTCAAAAGGCTGCTCGACCATTGGTATTCGTTCGTGTCCCAGTCGCCGGGCAGCCACCAGGCGCGGTGGTCGCCGGTCATTTTGAAACCGGTTTTTTCGGAAAGGATGTGGATGTCGGCCGGGTAGTTTTTTTCAAAGAACTCATATCGGAGGCCGATGCCGTCGTCGAAGGCCCGGAATCGGATGCCGAAGTCGAGCTTCGAGGCCGTGTTTTTCAGGTGCACGAAAAGCTCGCGGTGCCGGTCGCGGATGTCGGAGACCTCGCCCCAGACGGGCTGCCATGTCTCGTCGTGGTCAGTGGTCGAGGTTTCGACAAGCTCGAATCCTTTTGAAAAATCCGCGTCGGCCAGCGCGAAGCCGAGCGGCGATTCGCCGAGGACTTCCTTTTTGTTGAAAAAAGCGCGGTAGGTGGGTCGCCCCTCCTTGTCGAGCCGAAAGCGGATTTCGGTCTTCCCTCCGGGCGAGAGGATGGTCGCCGAGCCGGGCGGCGGCGTGGCGGATTTTTTTGAAAACTGACAGGCGACCAACCCGATTAGACAGAGCGCGAACAGCGTTTTTTTCATAAAAACAGTGGTTTTTTCCATAAAAAAGAGGCCGGAAAGGTACGTCTACCTCCGACCTCTTTTCAAAACGGCCCGTCCGCCGAACGGGCCTTGAGTGGCCACCCAACCCCAAACCCCGGGTCGGGCGGCCCTCGCTCTCACCTTAATATTCTTTGTTGCGGGCGTGTTCAGCCGCGCCCGTTGAAGCCGATGCTCAAGCCGAAGCGGTGCCCCTCGCGGTCGGGGATGAAGAAGGCGTTGAGCGGGATGTTGAGCTTGCCCGACTTGAACGACTTGCCTGCGGCCACGATGAACGACGTGCCGAGCTTGAAACTGCCCCGGCTGTCGGGGCGGCTTTCGAGCGTCGGGAGCGGCGTGTCGGGGAGCGCGGTCGTCCATTCGCCCTTTGTCAGCCATTTTTTTGCCGACTCGTCGTAGGCCATGTCGAGCCGCTTGTCGGCCACGAAGACCGGGCCGAAGGCGAACTCGAAGCCGTTGCGGTTGCTGCGCAGGCCGTGCATGATGTTGAGGCTCGGGATGACCCGGCCCTGGTTGAGCCCCGAGATGATGGTGATGAACTCGAAGAGGGCCTGCAGTCCGCCCGAGTTGAGGTAGGAAGTCTCGAACTGGTAGCCGAAGTGGAACAGGTACGGTTCGCCGCTCCAGCCGCCCTCAGCTTTTTTCCGGCGGTAGATGTCGGCGCGGTCGCCGGTCAGCATGGTCATGCCCATGCGCGAGCCGGCGAGGTTGAGCCGCGACGACTCGGGGACGTTGACCGAGCTTTCGTAGTCGTCTGGTCGAGTGAGTTTGTTGAACAGGTTCTGGTCGAACGACAGCCCGAGCATCTTCTGGATGGTCACCGCCAGCATGTCCTGGATGTGCGGCTTGAGGTTGAGGAACTGGATGACCTGCGACCGCTCGACCGACTCCGAAGCCACGCCCACGAGGCGGATCGAGACGACGATGCTCTCGCCGAGCTGCTCGACGGAGCCGGTCATCATCTTGTCGGCGCGGAGCTTCTTGCCGGTCTCGACGAGGCAGGTCTTGCCGAAGCAGTTGTCGAGCTTCAGGTTCTCCTTGTCGACGAGGTAGGCCACGTCGTAGGGGTCGAGGACCTCGAAGACGCCCGTCTTGTCCAGCTCCAGCCGGGCGAGCTTGCCCATCTGGACGGGGTCGAGGCCGAGGTCTTTTGTGTCGAAATGGAGGACGGCCACTTTTTCCATCGGGGCCGGGGTCTGTTGGCCCGTCGCGGAGCCGAGGATGCCCAAGAGGAGGGCGAGCAGGGGAAACGAGATTTTTTTCATGATAGAGAAAGCATTTGGTGGAGAATGTTCTTCAAAGCTCCCCCGTAACCGACCCTTGCCCCGCGACAATGCTCATCCGGCAGACTGATTTTGGTCAGGGCCAACTTGGTTAAGGCTTCCTCAAACGCCCGCCCGTCCTCAATCGCCCGCACGGCCCGCCGTTTTTGGGCAAACCATCATCGAACATCAACACAAACTTTTCATGAAGAACAGCCTTTTCAGCTCGAAAAACCTCTTTCTCGCTGCGCTCCTCGCCGCTTTTTCCAGTCAAATCTCCGCCCAAAGCCTCGCCTACCGTTCCAACGTCAGCGCGACCGTCGGGCCGAACTACCTGCAGCTTTTCGCAAAGGCCGACCGCTGGCTCGACCTCGACTCGGTCAAGTTCGGCTCCATCAACACCTACGCCACGCCGACCTTCCAGTTGGCCTACGACTACGGTTTCAAGGACTGGTTCAGCCTCGGCCTCGGCGTTTCGTACAACCGCCTCGGCGTGAAATTCGACGACCTCGACTACCGGAGCGACTCGCTTACCGTCAAAGGGAGCGTCGACCTGCGCACCTCGCGGACGACCATCACGTTGCGGCCGCTTTTCCACTACGGCCATTTTGAAAAGGTCGACCTCTACTCCGGCCTGCGCCTCGGGGCGAGCATCTGGACGGGCAGCGTCAAGGCGGAGGCCAGCGCGGAGGCGATCGACCGGTTCAAAAAATCCGTCCACACGCCGCGTTTCAGGCTGGCCGGAGGGCTGCCGACGGCGGCCATCACGCCCATCGGGGTGCGGTATTTCCCCATTCCGAACCTCGGTGTCGGGGGGGAATTGAACCTCGGGGCGCCTTACATGGTCTCGGTTTCGGCCAATTTCAGGTTTTGAAAGCGGCTCCTTTTTTATAAAGAGAAAGCCCGGCAGGTCGCGCGACCTGCCGGGCTTTTCATTTTTCAAAAAACCAAAAATCAATGTGCAACGACGAGCTTCCTCACCGCCCGCGACCCGTCGCCGCGAGAGATGCGCAGCTGCCAGACACCCGCCGGGAGCGAGGTAACGTCAATCGTTTCACCTGCAGAGACGTCGGCCGTTTTCAGCAGCCGACCGGCCGCGTCGAACACCTCGACGGCCAGTTTTTCCCCGATTTCATCGGAAAAAAGAAGGCGCACGGCCTCGCTGGCCGGGTTCGGCGAGAGGCGCAGGCCGCTGGCCCACATCGGCTCGGAGGTCGCCACGATGTTGTTGATGGTGATGACGACGCTGTTGTAGTTGCAGCCGTTGCCGTCGATGACGAGGACGTGGTAGTTGCCCGCCTTCAGGCCGGTCAGCACGGGCGAGCCGCTGGCGAAGGGCAGGCCGTCCTTGTCCCACTGGTAGGAGTACGGCGGCGTTCCGCCCGTGACGGTGACGGAAATCGAGCCGTTGGCTTTCCCGTCCGTCTCGTCGACGAAGGAGTTGACCGTCAGCTCGATGGCCGGTGGCGCGCCGACCACCGTCGAGACGAGCGACGAGCAGCCGTAGCTGTCCGTGATGGTGTGCGTATAGCTGCCCGCGCAGAGGTCGTTCACCGGCCCGCCGACGGTGAACGGCCCGCTGTTGCCGCCGAACGCAAAGGCGATGGAGCCGTCGCACGAGTTCGAGCATTTCGGCTCGGTGACGGTCGCCGTGGCGGTCGCGGCCTCTTTCACGGTGATGTCGAAGCTGCAAGAACCGATGTTGCCCGAGGCGTCGGTGTAGCTAAAAAGCTGCGTCGTCGTGCCGGCCGGGAAGGCCGAGCCGCTCGGCAAGCCGCTTTCGAGCTTGATGAGGTCGGTGTTTATCGGGCAGTTGTCGAAGACGACGGGCTGCGCATAATGCACCTCGCCCGCTTGGCAGGCGCCGAGCGTGATGGGCGTGTTGCAGGAGAGCGTCGGCGCCTTTTTGTCGATGACGGTCACGGTCGAAAGGGCTGACTGGGAATTGCCCCCGAAGTCCGTCGCTGTCACCGTCTCAATGCGCTCGCCCAGGCTGTCGCAGTCAAAACTAGACGGCGAGACCGTCCACGAGGCGATGC
>JBGAWE010000183.1:0-9258 GCA_044227705.1 Saprospiraceae bacterium | reverse complement strand
TTTGGAAAACAACGGGCTGCAGCTCGGCACGGCCCTGCGGTTGGTGGAGAAAATCGAGTTCGACGGCTCGGTTCGAGCGCGATTCGAGGACGGGCGAGAGGCGCAGTTGAGCGAGAAGGTTTGCGCCAATTTGCTGGTCAGGTTGGTTCCGAGTGTCGAGTGACGAGATTGGAGCCTGCCGTCATTCGGCACTAAAAAAACCGGTACTCCTCCGAAGTCAAAAAAGCGTACCAAACCATCACCGGCGACATCGCCGAGTCCCCCTCGATCATCTGCCGGATCTTGAACGCCTCGAACGGGTTCGGCTCGCGGTGGAAGAACCGCTTGTAGGTCTTCAAAACAAAGCCGTCGAGGTCGGCGCGCATGGCGGCGTCGGTCGGCGCGGGCAGGTCGGCGCGGTTGAGCATCTGGCGCACGACGAGGTCGGTGACGAGTTTTTTATCGTTCGATGAGGCGAGGTCGACGAGCGTCTGCTGGAGCATCCCGCCGTCGATGGGCGTGCCGAAAAGGTCGTTGTGGACGTTGGCAATGAACTCCAAATCCGCTTTAAGCGCCTCCTTGTCGATGGTGTTGAGCGAGACCTGCTGGCGGTTGACCTCGTAGATTTTCGTCACGTCCTTGTTGCAGGCGGCAAGGGCCAAAAGGAGCGCAAGTGTCTGAAAGCCAATTCTTTTCATAGGTTCAAGAATTTTGAAAGGTCAATTGCCGAGAAAGTCGTCGCTGGCGAGGATGGCCCGTTGCAAAGCCTGGTAGTCGTGCTTCGCCTGCCAGTCGGGTACAAGTTTTTGAAGCTCCGCCGCCGTCGGTTCGCGGTAGAGGTAGCTTTTGTAGAGCCACCTGACCTGCCCCTCGAAATACTCGGCGGAGCCGAAAAACACCGCCTTGAACTCGTCGAAGCTGCTCACGGTCTTCCCCCAGAAGATGGTCTCGTAGGTCGCCGAGGCGAGGTTGAACTCGTCAAGCTCGGCCTGCGTCGCCGCACGGAGGAGGAATTTTTGCGCCGCCGCCTCCATCCAGATGTTGCTCACGCCGTTCTCATAGGTGAAAATCTGGTTGTCCGACAGGCGGCTCTGCAATTCTATCACGTCGATTTTGCCGTCGAGCCAAAGCTCCTTCGCCTCGTCCAGGAGGTTGATCCTGTCGAGGCCGCGCTGCAGTTCGTTGTGCTGCAGGGCGAGGTCGGGGTTGGCGAGCTTGTCGGCGAAGTCCTTTTTGAAATAGTCGATGTAAAACTGGTCGTCCGCGTGGCCGCCGCAGAGGAGGAGGTTTTCGAGCAAAAAGTGCCGGGCGCGGTACTCGCCGCTGGCCATGAGGTTTTTGAGAAATTGCTGGCGGTCGGCGGCCGCGACGTTGTTCTTTTTCAAAAAAGCGAAGCCGCCGTCGAATTCAGCCGACGTTGGCAAGCGGCCGAAAAGCTGGAGGTAGCAGTTGTTGACGTAGTTTTCGACGGTGATGTTCTCAACCGTCGGGTCGGGTGGGGGTTCGTTGCCGCCGACTACCTGCTCCTTTTTGCAGGCGAAAAGGAGGAGCGCGACGGCGAGCGAAAGGAGAGCGGAGGTTTTTTTCATGCCCGAAAATTTGGCCGGAACCTAAAACGACCGTACTCGGCGGCCCGGTATCCGGCCCAAAAATACCTCGGCCCCCTCTTTACAAAATCCTTACGCCCGGCCGTTCGGGCTTTATTTTTTGCCAACAAACGCCGCTCGACCTTTGTCCCGTCAAAAAAAACAGCTCATGAGCAGCATCAGCCAGCCCCGTCAAATCTTCCTCGCCGCCCTCACAGTGGTGACTGTCGCAGGAGCCTGCTACCCGTTCGCGGAGCAGGTCGGCTACCGCTCCGTCGCGTTGCTGTTGTTGCTGACGGTCTCGGTGCTCGCCATGCGGCAGGGCCTCGCGGCGGTGCTGACGGCGGCCGTGTTGAGCGCGCTCCTTTGGGACTACTTTTTCGTCCCGCCCCAATTCACCTTTCATATCCACAGCACGGAGGATGTCCTGTTCATGACGATGTATCTAATCGTCGCCGCGCTGAACGGCGTCATCAACCACCGCCTGCGGCAAATCGAGACGCTCAACCGCGAAAAGGCCGACCGCGAAAACGCCCTTAAACTCTACGGCACCCTGTTCAGCTCCCTTTCGCACGACCTGCGGACGCCCATCGCCACCGTTCTCGGCGCGGCCGACACGCTGCGCGAAAGCTCGGCACAACTTGCTGATAGCCAACGATTTGAGCTGCTCGACGAGATCTCCTCGGCCGCCGTCCGCCTCTCCGATCAAGTCGAAACCCTGCTCAACACGTCGCGCATCGAGGCTGGCATGGTCTCCCCGAAAAAAGAGTGGACGGACGTGGCCGACCTCCTTTTCGGCCTCGTGAAAAAGAACCCGCCGACCGACGGGCGGACCGTCGAGGTTGCCGTGCCGGAAGGCCTGCCGCTCGTCCGGCTGGATTTTGGGCTGACGGAACAAGCCCTCCAAAACCTACTCGCCAACGCCCTGCACCACACGCCGCCGGGATCGAGAGTCAAGCTCGCGGCGCGGGTGGAGGGGGGCCGCAGGGGCCATTTCGAGCGCGATGAGGCCGAAGCCTATGACA
Organism: Saprospiraceae bacterium; assembly: GCA_044227705.1. Taxonomy (GTDB): domain Bacteria; phylum Bacteroidota; class Bacteroidia; order Chitinophagales; family Saprospiraceae; genus JANOQP01. The sequence goes on along the minus strand of JBGAWE010000183.1, from coordinate 6,668 downwards.
GCCTCCGCCCCGTGAAAGACCGCGACGAAGACAGCCTCGTCCTCGAGGTGAGCGACAACGGTGCGGGATTCCCCGAACAGGAAATCAGGCAGGTTTTTGAAAAATTCCACCGCCCGAGCGGCACGAAGGCCGACGGGACGGGCCTCGGCCTGTTCGTCGCGCGGGGCTTCACGGAGGCGCAGGGCGGGGAAATCTCGTTGCGCAACCTGCCCGGCGGCGGTGCCTGTTTCACCCTAGAATTCCCGACCGAGATCTTCGCCCAAAATGTCCACCATGACTGACCAGCCCGAAATCCTCGTCATCGAAGACGACGCGGCCATCCGCCGCCTGCTGCAAATCGCGCTCGAAGCCAACGGCCTCCGCGCCCGACACGCCGCGACCGCCCGCGAGGGCAAAATCGAGGCGGCCATGCGCCAGCCCGCGCTCGTCCTGCTCGACCTCGGCCTGCCCGACGCCGACGGGCAGGACGTGCTGGCCGCGCTGCGGGAGTGGTTTCAAAAGCCGATCATCGTCGTCTCCGCCCGCGGCAGCGAGGCCGAGATTGTCCGAGCGCTCGACAACGGGGCGAACGACTATCTCACCAAGCCCTTCCGAACCGGCGAGCTGCTGGCCCGCATCCGAGCCGCGCTCCGCCAGTCGCAGCAAGAAGTGGCGGAACCCGTCAAAACCTTTGGAAATTTGACCATCGACCTCGTCGCCCATACAGTCAAAAAGAGCGGCGAGGCCCTCAAGCTGACCTCCACCGAATGGGCGCTGCTCACGCTCTTCGCCAAAAACGAGGGGAAGGTGCTGACCCACCGCTTCATCCTGCGCGAGGTGTGGGGGCCGGGCTACGTCGAGCACACGGAGTACCCGCGCGTCTTCGTTGGCCAGCTGCGCAAGAAAATCGAGGACGACCCGAACCTGCCGAGGCTCATCACGACCGAGTCGGGCGTGGGCTATCGCTTCGGCGCAGGGTAGTCTTTACAAAATCCTTATCGCGGCGGCCGAGGTTTTACTTTTTGCTTGCAACGGCGGCCGGAGCTTTGTCCCGTCAAAAATCAACCAACGATGTTCACCGCACTGTTCTTCCTCGCCATCGTGGTCTTCGGCTACATGATCTATGTGCTGCTGAAACCCGAGAAGTTCTGAAGGCGGCCTCTTGAAAGCCCGGAGGAACCGGCGTCCCCGCTCCATTTTCTAAAAAAACACAGATCCTGCCGCCCGGCGGGCAGCCAACCTTTTGCGCCATGCAAACCGAGATTTTCAGCATCCTGCTCACCTGCCTCGCCACGTTCGCGCTGGCCTACCCGCTCGGCAGGTACATCGCCCGCGTCTTTTCGGGGGAAAAGACCTGGCTCGACCCGGTTTTTCGACCCGTCGAAAACCTCGTCTACAGAGCCTCCGGTATCGACCAGCGTCGCGAGATGGGCTGGCGCGAGAACCTCCGCGCCATGCTGGCCATCAACGGGCTGTGGCTCGCGCTGTCGCTCCTCGTGCTGATCAACCAGGGCTGGCTGCCGCTCAACCCCGACGGCAACCCCTCGATGACGCTTCACCTCGCGTTCATCACCGCGGTTTCGTTTCTGGTCAACTGCAACCTGCAGCACTACTCGGGCGAAACGGGGCTGTCGTACCTCGGGCAGATCACCCTGATGTTCCTGCAGTTCGTCACCGCCGGGACGGGGATGGCGGCGGCGGCGGTCGTGTTCAAGGCCATGAAAACCCGGCCCAACGACGGCCGCCAGCCGCTCTCGCCCGACGGGCTGGGCAATTTCTACGACCTCTTTTTCAAGTCCACGCTGCGCATCCTGATGCCGCTCTCGGCCCTGCTCTCCCTCGCCCTGCTCTGGAACGGCACGCCAATACTTCGGGGCGAACTCGGCGCACCCGCTCGAAAACCCCACTTTTTTCACCAATTTCCTCGAAACGGTCGCCATCGCGCTCGTGCCCATCGCGCTGGTCTTCGCGCTCGGCTTCTACCTCAACCGCCGCCCCTTGGCCTGGATGGTCTTCGGGGTGATGACCTTCGGCTTCCTGCTGATGCTCGCCGGGGCGGTCTGGCAGGAGTTTTCGGGCAACCCCAATTTGGCCAAGATGGGCATCGCGCAGCCGCTCGGCAACTTCGAGGGGAAAGAAATCCGCTTCGGCTCGGGCGCGTCGGCACTCTGGGGCGTCGTCACGACGGCCACCTCCAACGGCTCGGTCAACATGATGCACGACTCGGCGATGCCGCTCACCGGCGGCTTTTTCATGCTCGACATGATGATGAACGCCTTCTACGGCGGCGTGGGCGTGGGCTTCCTCAACTTCTACATTTTCATCATCCTTGCCGTGTTCATCTCCGGGCTGATGGTCGGGCGCACGCCCGAGTTCTTGGGGAAGAAGATCGAGGCGCGGGAGATGAAAATCGCCATGCTCGTCGCGCTGCTCCACCCCTTCCTCATCCTGGTCGGCACGGCCCTGTCGGCGTGGACGCTGTGCCGCGACCCGTCGGCGGGCTGGCTGAACAACCCCTCGTTCCACGGCTTCTCGGAAATGCTCTACGAGTACACGTCGGCGGCGGCCAACAACGGCTCCGGCTTCGAGGGGCTGGCCGACAACAACCCTTTTTGGAATTACACGACGGGCATCGTCCTGCTGCTGGGCCGCTTCCTGCCCATCATCGGGCCGGTGATGATCGCCGGGCTGCTCGCCGCCAAAAAATCGGTTCCGGAGACCGGCGGCACCCTCCCGACCGACACGGCGACCTTCGGGGCGGTGGTCATTTCGGTGATTTTCATCGTGGCCGCGCTGTCGTTCTTCCCGGCCCTGGTGCTCGGGCCGATAGCGGAGCATTTCACTTTTTGAACAAACCCAAAAAAGAAATCCACCATGTCAAGCCATAAAAAACAGGTCGCCCTTTTCGAGCCGTCGCTTGTCCGCGAGGCCCTCGGGCATTCCTTCGTCAAGCTCAACCCGGCCACCCTCGTGAAAAACCCGGTGATGTTCACCGTCGAAATCGGCACGGCCGTCATGCTCGCCGTCATCGTCCACATCCTGGCGACGGGCGACTCGGCGCAGGGCAATCTCGGCTACAACCTGTTGATTTTCAGTATCTTGTTCGTCACCCTGCTCTTCGCCAACTTCGCCGAGGCCATCGCCGAGGCGCGCGGCAAGGCCCAGGCCGACAGCCTCCGTAAGACCCGCGAGGAGACCCCGGCGCGGAAAATCCTCAACGGGAAAGAGGTGCAAGTCTCGTCGAGCACGCTCCGCGCGGGCGACGTCTTCCTCTGCACGGCGGGCGACATTATCCCCGCCGACGGCGAGATCACTGAGGGCATCGCCACCATCGACGAGAGCGCCATCACGGGCGAGTCCGCGCCCGTCATCCGCGAGTCGGGCGGCGACAAAAGCTCGGTCACGGGCGGCACGAAGGTGCTCTCCGACCGCATCGTCGTGCGCGTGACGACCAACCCCGGCGAGAGCTTTTTGGACAAGATAATTGCCCTCGTCGAGGGCGCGAACCGCCAAAAAACGCCCAACGAAATCGCGCTGACCATCCTGTTGGCCGGCTTCACGCTGGTCTTCATCATCGTCTGCGTGACGCTGAAGCCGTTTGCCGACTACGCCCGCTCGCCCATCACCATCGCGGCGTTCATCTCGCTCTTCGTCTGCCTCATCCCGACGACCATCGGAGGGCTGCTCTCGGCCATCGGCATCGCCGGCATCGACCGGGCGCTGCGGGCGAACGTCATCACGAAATCGGGCAAGGCCGTCGAGACGGCTGGCGACGTGGACGTGCTGCTCCTCGACAAGACCGGCACCATCACCATCGGCAACCGCAAGGCGACCCACTTTTTCGAGAACACGGAAAACGGCACGACGAGCGCGAAATTCATCCAGACCGCCTTCCTCTCTTCCCTTGCCGACGACACGCCGGAGGGGAAGTCCATCGTCGAGCTGGCCCAAAGCTCTGGGACGAGGCTGCCCGAGGTGCGCCGCGAGGCCGTCGAGTTCATCGCCTTCACGGCCGAGACGCGCTCCTCCGGCGTGAACCTGCCCGACGGGACGCGGATCCGCAAGGGCGCCTCCGACGCCATTCGGCAAATCGTCGAGCGGGCGGGCCATGTCTTTTCCGAGATGACGGCGGAGCGGGTGCGCGAAATCGCCAAGAACGGCGGCACGCCGCTCGTCGTCATCGAGAACGAGGAGGTCTTGGGCGTGGTCGAGCTGCAGGACATCATTAAGCCCGGCATCACCGAGCGTTTCCAGCGGCTGCGGAAGATGGGCGTCAAGACCGTCATGGTCACCGGCGACAACTCGTTGACAGCCAAGTACATAGCCGAAAAAGCGGGCGTCGACGACTTCATCGCCGAGGCCCGGCCGGAGGACAAGATGAACTACATCCGCGCTGAGCAGGCCGCCGGTAAACTTGTCGCCATGATGGGCGACGGCACCAACGACGCGCCCGCCCTCGCGCAGGCCGACGTGGGCGTGGCGATGAACTCCGGCACCCAGGCAGCCAAGGAGGCGGGCAACATGGTCGATCTCGACAACGACCCGACGAAGCTCATTGAGGTCGTCGAAATTGGCAAGCAGCTCCTGATGACGCGGGGCGCGCTGACTACTTTCAGCATAGCCAACGACGTGGCGAAGTACTTCGCCATCGTCCCCGCGCTGTTCATCACGAGCATCCCCGCGCTGCAAAAACTGAACGTAATGCACCTCGCCTCGCCCGAGAGCGCCATTCTGTCGGCGGTGATTTTCAACGCCATCATCATCCCGCTGCTCATCCCGCTGGCCCTGAAGGGCGTGGCCTACAAGCCCATCGGGGCGAGCGCGCTTCTGCGCCGCAACCTGCTCATCTACGGCCTCGGCGGGGTGGTCGCGCCGTTCGTCGGCATCAAGTTGATTGACCTTTTGGTCGCCATGTTCTAAAAAATCAAGCAATGAAGTCGCATCTCATCCCCTCGCTGAAGCTCACACTTTGCTGCACCGCGCTTTTCGCGGTGGCCTACCCGCTGCTTTTTCTGGGCATCGCCCAACTCGCGCCCGGTCGCGGCAAGGTCGAGTTCTTGGAAAAGGCCGGGCAGAAGGTCGGGGCCACCCGCGTCGGCCAAAAGTTCGACGTGCCGGGGTTCTTCTGGTCGCGCCCTTCGGCGGTCGGCTACAACGCGGCCGGGTCGGGCGGCTCGAACAAAGGCCCGACCAACCCCGACTATTTGAAGGACGTGGAAAAGCGCATCGCCGATTTCGCGGCGGCGCACCCGTACCTGCGCCGCTCGGAAATCCCCTCGGAAATGGTGACGGCCTCGGGCAGCGGCCTCGACCCCGACATTTCGCCGCTGGCGGCGCGGATTCAGGTCAAACGTGTGGCCGCCGCACGGAATCTGGACGAGGCCCGTGTGGCGCAACTCGTTGAAAATCAAATTGATAGGCCGCTGCTCGGCTTCTTCGGGGTGCCGAAGGTGAACGTGCTGCGGCTGAACCTTGAACTGGAAAAATTGAGGTGAGGCGGCAGCCCGCCGTTTCGCTAACACCCTTTCACGCAAATCAAAATTGTTCGATGAAAAAGACTGCACACTTTAAGGTCAAATGGCTCGTGTTGGGCTGTTTCTGGGCGTGCGCCCAAACGGTTTTTGCCCAGCAAAAAGGCGAGCCTTTCTCCGACATTGACGCCACTTGGCAGAACGGCAACGACCGCCGCGACTCCTCTGCGTTCAAGAACATGAGGTTCTTCACGCCATCCATTTTGATGGACGTGAACTACACGCACTCCTTCAACGACCCGAACGACAACACGGTCGTCGGCTCCACCGCGCTTGCCCGCAACAACGAGGTGCAGCTCTCGGCGCTCCACCTCGGCGGCGATTTCAATTATGGGAACGCCCGGGCTCGGGTGATGACCCAGTTCGGCACGCGCTCCGTTGTAGTGCCGCGCAACGACGTCAGTCCTTATCGTGGGCAGTACCAACTGGCCAACGTTTACCGCTATTTGAGCGAGGGCTACGCGGGCTACCATTTCAACAAATGGTACGGCATCAATGTGGACGCGGGCCTGTTCATGTCTTACATCGGCCTGAACTCCTATTACCAGCCGGAGAATTGGGAATATCAGGCCTCGTTCACCTCCGACAACACGCCGTGGTTCTTCAACGGCCTGCGCGTCCAAATTTTCCCGACGAAGCACCTGAAAATCGAGCCATGGATAATCAACGGCTGGCAGAGCTACGGCAAGTTCAACTCGATGCCCGGCGTCGGCGCGAACATCACTTGGATGCCCAGCAGCAACCTCAAACTGCTCACCAACGACTACTACGGCACCGACGCGGGCGGCCTGCCCGACCGCAAGCGGTTCCACTCCGACAACAGCCTGCTCGTGCGCTACCTCGACCGGCCCGCCGCCTCGACAGGTGTCACCAAAATGGCCTTTTCGCTGACGGGCGACGTCGGTTTTGAGAAGGGCGGCGGTGTCGATGGGTTCAACGACGGGGGCACGAGCCGAGGCCCGGCGCAGTATTTTTTGAGCGCGATGCTGTACAACCGCGTATGGTTCGGCCACAACAAATGGGCCTGGACCGTCGGCGGAGGCGTGATGAAAAACCCGGGCCGCTACCTCGTCCTCTACCCTACGGGGCAGGCCAGCCCGTTGCCGAACCCGAGCGACCCTACGAAGACCGAGGGGGCCTACCCGTTCAGCGCTAGCC
>JBGAWE010000182.1:0-9291 GCA_044227705.1 Saprospiraceae bacterium | reverse complement strand
TAAAAACAGATTTACAGCTTTCTGTAAATAAAGCAATTCTTCTGTATTTCAGTAAAAATATCAACCCAAGAAGTACAGCTAATTTTGCTGTAACCTCTTCTGTAAGGCCTTGCTTTAAATATCGAAAATTAAACACAAAACACTGATTATCAACCTATAAAAAGAAATGCTTCTCTCTGTAATCAACTTAAAAGGTGGGGTTGGAAAATCCACCGTCTCACAAAACCTCGCCGTTGCCATGGCTCAAGACGGCTACAAAGTCTGCATCGTAGACACCGATTTTGCGCAGGCTACGAGCGCACGCTGGTACGAACAGCGGCCCGAGAGTGCACCGAAAATCCCCGTATTCTCCGTCCGAGAGAATGCGCTAAAAGGCACCCTTGACGAGCTGCGAACGTCCTACAACGTTATCATCATCGACGGCACTCCGCAACTCGGCACACTCGCCACGCGGACGCTCATCGAGAGCGACCTCGTCCTCGTCCCCATCACGCCGACGGGGTTTGACATCTGGTCGTTCGAGACCTTCCTCGAACGCTACGAGGACGCGAAGAGTCGAAAGGGCGACCTGCCCGCGTTCGTCCTCTTCAACCGCTTCAAGCCCACCAACTTCCACAAAGGGGCCGTCGCCGCCATCACCGAGTTCAAGCTGCCCATTCTCAAAAACTACCTCTCTGAAAGGATGGCGTATCAGGAGGCGGGCCTGCAAGGCCTCGGTGTGCTCGAACACCGCGACAAAAAGGCACGGGAAGAAGTGACAGCCGTTTATCGGGAACTGGCGGGAATCGTCGCCGCCCTTTGAAAAGCGCCGGGGCGACATTGACCGCCGCGGCATTCGCAGCAATCTGTATTTCTGTACTTTATTTACAGCAAGTATTTACAGCAAAAAATTCATGATCATGGACACGAAGGACATTTTCACCAAGACCTTCCAGCGCAAGGTCGCCGAGAAGCCCGCCATAACGGCTGCACCGCCCGCGCCACAAAAAGCAAAAAGGAAGGCCCCACCTGCCCCCGAAAGAACGGGCGAAACGCCCGCTATCGACAAGTCGGCGGCGGGGAAGAGGGCGGCGGCGGCCATTTCGATGTTCGACGCGGAGAACATCGTCCGCTCCATCCACAAGCCGAAAGAGGAGAACCAGCGCATAACCGTCGATGTGCCGGTGGACATCTACAAGAGCATGAAGCTCCACCTCGCGCACGAGAACGTGTCCATCCGCGACTTCGTGGTGCGGCTCATCGAGGTGTACCTGACCAAGAACGAGATCAGATAGGTTGGGGCGGCAGTCGAGGCCTTCCTGCGCTCTCGCACATTTCCCGCCGACTACTTGGGCGGTTTGTGGTCGGCGGAGTCGGATTGCTTCTTGGGCTTTTTCTCGGGCCTCGGTTTGCTCAAAACGGCGGCGAGGTGCGCCCCATCAGCACTTTTCAGGAACTGGTCGACCCAGATTTCGAGGCGTTTTTCGTCAAGCTCAAGCTCGGCCTTTGCGATTTTCTTGCGGTGCTTGGCAACCAAGAAGGCGGTTTTAGGCTCGAGGGTGAAAAGCGCGTCCATGCGGCCCTGCGCCCGTTTTTCCTCGAAAACCTTGCGCTTGCGATCGGCAGCAGCGCGGCTTTTCTTGAGCCGCTCGGCCTTCGCCAGACAGGCCTTGTGCAGCCGTTCGAACTCAGGTTGGTTTGCCAGATGGCCCTCGCGGAGGAGGGCTTCCAGTTTCTCCTTCATGTTTTTCGCGTCTCTTTTTTGTGTAAAGCCCGCCGGTTGGCGAGGCTGTCAGCATCCCCGGCAAATGTGGGAAGGCCGGTCGGCCGACGGCCCGTAGCCCTAAAAACTTAACGCAGGGGTAATCTATGCGCCGCCGGGCGATAAGGGTGGGGGAGTGGTCAGGCGGCGCGCAGCTCGTCGAACTGGGCCTGCAGCTTGAGCAGCACCTGCTCTATCTCGGTGATCCTCGGCTCGAAAGCCTCTCTGCGCAGCTCGATGATCTTCAATTTCACCCACTCGCGCATCGTGGGGTCCTGCCGGTAGTCGTCCATCGAGAGGGCGCGGCCGAGGATTTTCTCCTTGTTGACGATGTACGCCCGCGTCAAGGGGTTGTCGCGGAACTGCTCGACGGCCATCGGGGCGAGGCCCGGCTCGGCGGCGGCCAGCTCGCGGATGGTCTGGTTGATGTGCTCGTTGCCGAGGGCCTGCCAGTGCTCTATCTCGCGGCGCATCCGCTCCATCTCCTCTTTCAGCGACTCGATTTTTGCCGTCCGCCGCGTGCGCTCCTCCTGCGGGTTGGTGAAGCCCTTCCGGAGTGCCTCCATGAAAAAGCCGGACGGGTTCTTCACGCCGCCCTCCTTGACCGCGCGGCCGGTCACGCGCACCGCGCTGGCAATCTGCTCCTCCGAAAACCGGCCGATCTCGGCCAAAAAGACCGTCGGCGACACCCCGAAACCGCGCACGACCTCCTCCGCGAAGAGGCCGAAGAGGCGGTCGCGCTCGGCCACCGGCATTTCGGGAGCGGGCGGCGAGGCCTTCCCCGAAGGCTCGGCGGGCGAGGGTGGGGTGGGGGATGAGCGGGCGTTTTTCGGGATCGTAGGCTCGGCCGCGCCCGTCTCCGATTTTGGCCGGATGGTGAACTTCAGCGCCTCCACGCTGCGGCCTTGCTTCAGTTGTACGACGTCTTTTATGACGATGTCGGTGTGCCGGTTGATCGCGGCGACGGCCGGTGCGATGATCTTCTGGTAGAAGTTCGAAAAGCGCGGGTACTCCGTCGTCAGCTCGAGGATGCGCTTTATCTCGGCCAGTTTCATGGTGCGGTGGCCGATGGTCTCGTACTGCTTCATCAGTTCGTAGATCCGGATGGGGTAAACGCCGAGCTTTCGGACGTGGCGCATCTCGTAGGCCGTGAAGTTCTTCTGCAGCTCGAGCAGGAAAGGCTTCATCTCCGGCTCGACGGTCACATCGACGAACTCCTGGCTCTCGCGGCCCTCCTCGCCCTCCTTGAGGTAGTCGATCTTGCGCAGGATGTGGTACTGCACCTCCCGCACCGCGCCCTCGCTCTCGTAGTTGACGAAAAAGGACTTCTGCATCAGGCTTTTCGCACCCTGTCGCAGCAGTTCATACGACGAGTTCCCCTTCAGCCCGAACAGCTCGATGACGTCGCGGTACCACACGCGGTAGACCTCGAACTCAGTGTCGTCGCGGCGGATGTTCGACAGAACGGTCAGGAAGAAGCGCATCTCCCACACGTCGAACTTGTAGCGCGCCTCGATGAGCTGGTTCGACTTCTTGATGAGGGCGATGCCGTTCGTCGAACGCTTTCTCACAGGTTTGGCCATGCCGTCGTCGAGTTTTGCTGGTTTCATAAAGAGCAACCGATTTGGGAAGAAAGGCCAACCAGTTTGGGTAAAAGCTAGGCAAAAGCAACTGATTTGGGAAAAAACGCGGTTTTTTCAACGCAATTCGCCCTGCCGATCGGCCTAAAAGCCGCGTTTCCCGCCAAAACCTCCCATCATGGTTGCCATATCCCAGATTGGTTGCTTTTTCGTCCCAAATGTGGCGCCTTTCTTCCCAATCAAGTTGCCGGTTTTCCCAAAAAAGTTGCCACCCATCCCAAATCAGTTGCTTTACCGCCTGTAACTGCTTGGCTTTCAGCGAGTTGCGCCGATTTAAAAGACTTAAAAAGTCAAAAAATAAAAACAACAACAAATGCTGGTGATGTCCTTCTGAACGAGAAGGCATCAGGAAGGGACAGAATGCCAAACCCTCCCCAATTCCGCGCGGCCCTCCCTTTTCCAAAAAAAGAGGGCGGAGCGACCGCAAAGCCGCCCCGCCCGTCTGTCTATGAAACTACTGACCGGAAATGACTGTCGAAAAAACTATTGCTTGGGAGCCGCGCCGGGAGCCGCGGTTGCGGGCATGGTCTTCTTGGGCGGGTCGGCCTTCCAGCCGAGCTTGACGATCTCGTCGTAGATGTAGTTCTCGAACTCGACGAGCGCGGCGGGAGACTCCATGATGTTCTCCACCTGCTTCTCCTTGCCGCCCATCTTCACATAGGTGACGGTGGAGGGCGCGTCGACAACGGTGAACTCCGTCGGGTACTTGCTGGCAAAGTCGAAGAATTTGACCTTGAAGGCCTTCTCCTGAAGCTTCGTCAGCACTTCGGGGCCGAGCGTCTGTTCGAAGTGGCCCATGCGCTCGACGTTCATGTAGCCGTCCCACGAGGCGGTGCCGTTGCTGTAGAACTTGACGGTGTAGACCGGGCAGGAGCCGAAGCACGAGGTCTTCGAGAAGGCCACGACGACCTCGCCCTCGTTGATGCCGCCCGCGCCCGGTGCCGGGACGCGCGCGCTCTCATTGCCACCGCCCGCGTTGGGCAGCATGACGTTCTTCGTCACCGACTTGTTCGTCGCCGCCTGTGTGACGACGAGCACGGCCTCCTTCCCTTTGACGCACTCGAGGCGGGCGCCCTCCTTGCTGACGCCGTCGAGCCGCCACGAGAACTTGTAGCCCGACTGCCGCTCCTTCACGGGCTTCGATTCTTGCCCGGTGACATAGGCCTCGAGCGTCACGCCGCCCGCAAAGCAGATGGACTGCATGACGACGACCTCGAACGGGTCGGCCGGGGCGGGCACGCCGCCGTTCTTGGTGCTGGGCGCGGCGGAGGTCTTCGTCGAAACGGTTGCCGAGCCTTTGCAGGTCGGGTTGGCGGTCACGGGCTTGCAGGTCTGCTTCGACATCTCCTCGCACTCCACGCACTGATGGACGGTGCGGCACTGGGCATTGGCCTTCGCCTGCAGGTCGGCGGTGGCGGCCTTGACGGCCTCCGCACAGGTGGGCAGCTTGGCCGAGGCCGGGGCGGTGCTCTGAGCGAGGGCCGAGCCGGCCAAGAAGGTGAGGAGGAGACAGGCGGCCGCGCCGCAGGCAATGAGTCGTTTTTTCACGTTGAAAAATTTTGGTGAGAGAAAGTGGTGGTGGCGTCGCCGGTTGATGTCCTTCCCGGTGGGCAGGTTATCAGCCCGTTTTTGGGAAATCCCCCCGGCCCCGGCTGGCCGGAAATCGGGTTGAATGTAGGACGGCGATTGCTCCCATATACGCTTTCTCACGGAAAAACTACCCGTTTTGGTATAAGGGCGGACGCCCGGGCGGCGGTCTGATAACCGCCCGCCGGGAAGGCCATCAATCCCCGACGCCAAGCCCGGCATCGCGGGGGCGGCGGGACACCATCCATTCTTTCATCAAAAATTTTCTGGACATGGAAAAAACGTTTTTGAAAACCGGCGGTCTCCCGGCCCTGTTCTGCCTCCTCTTCGCCGGCCTCTCCGACACAGCCTCCGCCCAAGGTCTCGACGCCTCGAGCACCGGCCTTTCGAAGGACGACGCGGGCGTGGTGACCACCGTCACGAAGGTCCTCGAGACCGACGAAGACGACGCCACCATCACCATGACGAAGGGCAAGGGCAACTACAAGTTCTACGTCGGCAAGAAGTCGGGCAGCTCCGTCTCTTGGACGCTGAAGGAGAACAAGCCCATCTCCAATGACACCGGTTCCGGCGCGACCATGCCGCCCAAGAAACAGACGCTCACGTCCAAAGGCTCCTTCAAGATCAAAGTGGAGCTCACGCTCGAACCGGGCGCCGAGGGCACCCTCTCGAAAGGGAAGATCTGATTCCGACGACTTTCGGCTCAACCAGGAAAATGGCCGGGGAACAACGCCCCGGCCATTTTTTTTTCAAAGCCTGACCACCGCCTCCCATCCCGGCAGGTTGCGCAAGCTGTCGAGGTCGGGGTCGGCGGCGAGCAGTGCCCGGTCGTCGAAACCTTGTTCGATGGCACGGCGCAGCCAGTCGAGGGCCTCCTCGGGGCGGCCTTGCAGGGCGGCGAGGCAGGCGAGGTTGTACATCGGGTCGGCCGCCTCGGCACCGAGCCGCAGGGCGCGCAGGTAGAGCCGCTCGGCCGTCGGCAGCTCGCCGGACTGGCGGCAGATGTAGCCCAGGATCTGGTAGGCCTCCGGGTTCCAGGGGGCGAGCGAAACGGCCTTGATGGCCTGTTCGCGGGCGGCGGCCCAGTCCTTTTCGTTGATGCTCAAGAGGCTCATGTTGGCCCACGGGATGCCCCACGCGGGCGACAGCTCCGAGGCGGCGAGGAACTGCCGCCTCGCCTCCTCTCGGTTGCCGAGGTTGAGGCGGACGACGCCCAGCTCGTTGAGGATGTACGATGCCTCCGGTTCCGCCTCGAGCGCCGAGCGCTGCTTTTCGAGTGCCGTGAGGAGCAAGGCCGTGTCCTTTTGCACCGACAAAAACCGGAGCCGCGCGGCCAGCCCCTCGAAATAGAGCTGCTTGGCCGTCAGCGAGCTGCGCAGGTAGTGGCGCGGGCCGAGCAAGGCACTGGCCCGTGCGAGGAGCTGCGCATAGACGGCGTACTGGTCGGGGTCTCGGCGGCGGCGGGAAAGCTCCTTCGCACTGTTGTTGAGGTAGGCGTTGAGGGCCTGCTGCGTCTCGTCGAGCATGGCGGCTGCCAGGCGGCGGCGAATCTGCCCCGCGATGGGCGCGAGGCCGGGAACGGCCAGCAGGCTGTCATTGAGCGAAGCCGCGTTGCCGGGCGACGGGGGCAGGAAGTTTTTCACCTTTATCGACAGGATGAAGTCCTCGTAGAGCCGCTGCGCCGACGGCCCGGCCGCCTCGAGCGCGCGGTCCTCGGCAGGCATCGATTCGAGGTGGACGATGGGCGGGAAGAGGTCGTCGCCGCCCAGCTTTTCGAGGTCTTCGCGCATCCGCGCATCCACTTTCGACAGCTCGGCCGACCCCGGCGAAGCGGCGAGGTAGAAGAAGCACCGACCCTCCTTCACGGAGAATTCGGCGGGCAAACCGGGTTTTTTTTTCAAAAAAAGGATGGTTTCCGCCGCCGACACGACTCCGTCGCCATTGTCGTCGGCGAGGCCGATGAGGGCAGCCACGAGGTCGTTCGACATCGAGCGCGGGCGGTGGCCGCTGGGCGGGTCGGGCGGCGCGACGGTCGTTTTTTTCAAAAAAACAAGCCGCTTTGCCTTTCCGTCGCCGTCCCATGCGGTGGGCAGGCCCGTCTTTGCCGGGGCTTCGGTGTGCAGGCGGGGTGGGGGAGGGGAAGCCTCCTCGTTTTCCAAAAAAGGCTCCCGCAGCGCGGCGGTCAGGGTGAAGGCCGCCCGGTCCTTCCCCAAAAGCTGCTGCATCTCGTGCAGGCCGAAAGAGTTCCCCTCGAGCGGTGCGGGCGGCGAGTCGTGGAAGAAGATGGCCGCGTCCTCCTTTAGGCCGCCCGGTGCGGTGATCTGCGCCGCGCCCGCGACGTAGAGCAGCCGCCGGGCGGTGCGCGGGTTGCCCGGCGGTTCGTCGATCAGCCAGTCGAGTGCGGCGGCGAATCGGGCCAGCGTCGCTTCGCCGTCGGTGAGCAACAAAATCTGGTCGCGCTCCATGCGGCCCCCGGGCGGCGACTGGAGGAAGGCGGCAAACTCCTCCGCGTCGCGCCGGGCGTCGTCGAGGGGTGCGAAGGCCGTGTCCTGATAGCGGCCGATGCCGACGACGACGGCGCGGGCCGGGGCCGCCTCGGCACTCTTGTTTTGGGAAAAAAGCGGGGCGGCCGCGATGCTGGCCGCGAGCAGAAAGGCGTGTTTCATGTCGAAAAAAGTGTCCAAAGCTCGAGCCTTGGGCGGGATAAAAAACCTGTTTCTGGCCCGAAGCTCCAGCTTCGGGCCACAATGGCTACCGTTTGTCAACCATGATTTTCCCGTCTTTCATTACCCATTTCACGCCTCGCGTGATGGCCCCGACATCGGCCAGCGGATCGCCCGCAACGGCCACGATGTCGGCCAGGAAGCCGGGGGCGATGGCCCCAAGTTCGTCCTCTTTTCCCAAAAGGGCGGCCCCGTTGATGGTTGCTGCGGCGAGGGCCTCGGCGGGGGTCATGCCGGCTTTGACAAACTGCTCCAGCTCGCGGGCGTTCTCGCCGAAGCCGGTGAACAGGGCGTCGCTGCCCATCGCAATCCGAACCTTCATGCGGTGGGCGAGGCGGACGGACTCGATGTTCCGGGCGATGAACTCGTCGAACTCCCGCATCTTCTCCGGCCCGTAGCCGAACTCGTCGTGGTGGTCGCGGTAGTAGCGGTTGTGGTCGATGGTGGGTACGTAGAAGGTGCCGCGCCGCGCCATCTCGGCGAAGGTGGCCGTGTCCACCCCCGTCGCGTGTTCGACGGTTTCGGCGCCCGCCATGACCGCGTCTCGGGCGCCGCTGGGGCCGTAGCTGTGGACGGCGACGCGCTTGCCGGCCATGTGGGCGACGTCGATGGCTGCTTTCAGTTCCTCAAAGGTGAAGGTCTGGAAGCCCGTCAAATCGTCTGCGCTGCCTGTCGAGCCGTAGATTTTTATCCAGTCGATCCCGGCGGCAATGTTCCGGCGGACGGCGCGGCGGGCCTCCTCTGCGTTGTCGGCGGTGCCGAGGTCGGGGGGCGGCAGGGAGCCGTCCTTTCGCCAGGGGAAGGTGGTGTGCAGCCCGTCGCCCGCGACGAACATCCGGGGCCCCGTCATCTCGCCCATGTTGATGAGGTCGCGCATGGCGAGGTCCATGCCGTCCCACGAGCCGAGGTCGCGGACGGTGGTCACGCCCGCCTCGAGGGTCCTCCGGGCGCCCTCCTGCGAGAGGAAGACCATCACCGGGGAGGAGAGCCGGTCGGCGGTGTGCCAGGGGTCGGTATGCGGCGCTGGCTTGCGTGATCGGACGCACCAACAAACACCGCGAGCCATTGCGTTCCGCAAACAGCAGCAAACGCCGCGTGGCCTTGAGATCGAGCGGTTTGCCGCGGCCGCTGAGCGCGCAAATCACCATCGCGCCGCGCGCGGCCAAACCTTGCTCCGCCGCCCACAGCGCATCGTCGCGCTTTTGGGCGCGCACTACGATCAGCTTCGCCGGGTTGATCCCGTATTGCGCAAGACCCACCGGGTACGGTGCGCCGTCCTCCGCGAAGACCCCCTCTTCGCCCGCCCAGATGACGCCTGGGCTGGAGGCCCAGGCAGCAGCCAGCGCCAGCGCAAACCCCACCGCCGCCGTCTCCGCGCCTGGCCCGGCGGGGCAAAGCTCATGCAATGGCTGGGACGCCATGTGCTGAAGCATCGCCTGGGCGCTGCCGGCCTTTTCCAAGGCCTCAATGGGGGCTGGACGCGGGCTCATGTTCTCTATATGTTCTATTCTCTGGAGTCGCCTTCTTCAAGGGTCCAATGCACGCCATTGCGCTTTTCGACACTGCGATCGGCCGCTGCGGCATCGCCTGGAACGAGCGC
>JBGAWE010000181.1:0-9759 GCA_044227705.1 Saprospiraceae bacterium | reverse complement strand
CGCACGGCGCGGAGGATTTTGGGGAGCTGGCGGGCGATGTTCCAGGCCATGTTCTCCGAAAAATACCGGACGTCGTAGCCGGGAAGCGCGAAGGCGGGAAGCGCGGGGAACTCGGCTCGCAGCAAGTCGAGCGCGCCGCCGTCGCTGGCGAGAACGACCTCGCAGCCCTTTTCCAGCAAGGCGTTGACGATTGGGATGGAGCGGCTGGCGTGGCCGAGGCCCCAGTTGAGCGGCGCGACGAGGATTTTTGACGGCGGTCGGCGGTCGGCGGCGCTCACTTTCGGATGGTGATGACGGGGCTGGAGACCCGGTTGCTGACGTTGCCCGCTCGGTCGATGACCTTGATGGTGAAGGTGGCCGGTTCCTCCGAATTGTTGTCGTCGACGAGGCCGGTCGGGGGGAGGGCGAGGGCCAGTTCGCCCTTGATGGCGATGTTGGCTCCTGTCGGGGCCAGTTGTTTTATGCGAAGCTGGTAGAGGAGGGAGGGCGAGCGGCTGTCCTGCACGAGGCAGTTGACGGCGTCGGGGTTGTTCTCGCCGAGGTCGCCGTCGCCGTCCTCGTAGGAGATGGTGAGCGTCAGGCTGTCGGCGAGGGCGGTCAGCTCTGTCGAGGAGGCGGAGACGAACTTGATGGCGGGCGTGTCGCTGAGCGGCTCGCCTTTTTGGCAAAAAGAGAGGCCGAGGGCGGTCAAAAGCGAGGCGAAAAGGGCATGTCTCATGCTCGAAAAATTGGAGGTTTGATTTGGGTTTTCTGTTGGAGATTTGGCCGTGCTTCGGCCTTCGGGCCGCAAATTATCAACGTCAACCATCAGCTTTTCAACGCGCAAAACCATGACAAACAATTTTTTCAGCGACCCGCAGACCTGGACAACCCTCGCCATCATCATCGGCTTCGGGACTCTCGGCGGCTACGCGAGCAACCTCCTCGACCCCATCACCGAGCTGCCGAAGCGCATCCAGAACATCCAGGCTGTCCTCGGCATCTCGCGGCGGCCGTCGTGCCGCTCCTCTTGCATCCTGACGAGCGACCTGCTCACCGTCAGCCCCATTCCGCTCAACAACTATCTCGTCTTCGGCGGCTACTGCGTGGTGGCCGCCCTTTTTGCCGACCGCTTCCTGCGCGGCTTCGGCGACCAGGTGTTCAGACCTCGAGGCCAAAATCGACGCAGCCCGCGCCAACGCCGACGCCGCGCTCAACTTCAACAGCGTCACCACAGATTCGGCGGCCGGCGACGCGGCTTCGGCCGTCGAAGGCGAATCGGCCGAGGACGGCGAAACGACCGAGGAGGCCCCCGCCGTCGAGGAGGAAACGGAGCACGAGAGCTTCAACCCCAACCGTAAAGACGCGCAGCGGCCGCCCGCAAAGCCCCGCTCGGTGGCCCCAGCCCCCGCTCGCAGCGGCCGCGAGCGCGTTGCCGAGGCACTGCGCGACCGCAGCCTCCGCTCGAAGACCACCGACGCCATCGCCGCGATGGCCAAAGTCTCGCTCGGCGAGGCGACCACCATTTTGCAGGATTTAGAGGCGGGCGGAAAGGCCAAAAAATTGGCGACAGCCGACGGGAAAGTTTTTTGGAAAGCCGCCTGATTGCTCACTCGCACTTCCAGACCTCGCTCGACAGGTCGAACTCCTTCTTCCCGAAGGAGAAGTGCCACCATTCCGTGCGGATGCCCCGGAAACCGACGGATTCCATCGTCGTCTTGAGCAGTTTTCGGTTCGCCAGGATTTTCTCGGGCAGGTCGGTGCAGTCGGCGTGGGCCTTTTCGCCGAAGAAGTCGTAGGGCGTTCCCATGTCCAGTTCCTTCCCTTTTTTGTCGACGATGGTCAGGTCGACGGCCGCGCCGCGCGAGTGCATCGAGCCTTTTTGCGGCGGGGTGACGTAGTCGGGGTTCGGCACCTTGTCCCAGAGTTTTTGCTGGTAGGGGCGGGGGCGGTAGCAGTCGAACATCTTCAGGCCGTAGCCGCGCTCCTGCAGTTTTCGGTGGGCTTTCACGATGGCCTCGGCCGCGTCGGGCCGCAGGAAGCAGCGCGGGCAGTCGTAGATTTTGGACTTGGTGAAATTGTCCGCCGTCGCGTAGCGGATGTCGATGTCGATGCTCGGTTCGAGGTCGGCCACGTCGGTCCATTTCGCCGCGTCGAGGCCTGCGACGGTGCGCTTTGGGGCGACCGAAACGGGCGCGGGGTTGGGCATGGGCAGCACGTCCTTTTTGGGCTTCATGCTGCCAGAGGAGCTGCCCATGCCGCTCCCGTTGCCACCCGATTTCGAGGGGCCGATGGAGTCGAGCGAGCTGGCCGCGCCGATGCCTTTTTGCTCGATGACGGCATGCTCGGCGGGCTTCGGGGCCTTGCTCGACGGGGCTTGTTCGGCAGCCGGCTGGTCGGTGGCTGGGGCGGTTTTTTGAGGTTCGTTGCCACAACCGGCGGCGAACAGGAGGGCGGCGGCGAGGCCGGTGCAAATCCAGTTTTTCATTGTAAACGGTTGGAAATCAATTTGTTGGGAAGATTCCGTCGGCGAAGATGCGGCAGCCGGGCCGAATGAGGCGCGAGAACGTTTATCGCCCCGATTGCGCCGACTCCGTCGGGTGCGCAATCGCCCGCTACTCCGACGTGAAAAGAAACCGGGCGACAGAGTCGCAAAAAACTGCACACCCGACGAAGTCAGCGCGAGCGGGGCGGTTGACTAATTTCACCCAAAATCTTTTCAGATGAAAAAGCCCGCCGTTCTCCTCTTCGCCGCCTTCCTCGCCCTCTCTTGGCAGATGCAAGACCGCCCATTTTTTGAAAAAGAAGAACCCGACGGCGGCCCCAACCCAACCGACTGGTTCTTCGCCCAGCGCGCCTGGCCGCTCGGTTTCATCCCACGAGAGACCTTCAAGGAAGCCCAAAAGCAGGCCGCCCTTTTGAGAAAAGAGGCGACCAATCGCGGCCCCGGCTGGCAGCTGGCCGGGCCGACCAACCTCGGCGGCCGCGTCTCGACCATTGCTGTGCATCCCGACGATCCGCAGACCGTCTACGTCGGCGCGGCCAACGGCGGCATCTGGAAGACGACCGACGGCGGCGACAACTTCGCCCAGATTTTCGAGGACTTCCCCTCCCTTTCGATGGGCGACATCCAAATCGCGCCGTCGAACAAGCTGAAAATCTACGTCGGGACGGGCGAGGCCAACGGCGGCGGCGGCTCCATGTCGTTCGACGGGCTGGGCCTGTGGAAGTCGGCCGACGCGGGCGCGACATGGCAGTTCGCGGGGCTGGAGAACATCGGCTCCGTCGGCAAAATCGCGGTCGACCCGACGGACGAGAACCGCCTCTTCGTCGCCGCGATGGGCGACCTCTACGGCAACGACGCAGACCGGGGCATCTACCGCTCGCTCGACGGCGGGGCGAACTGGACAAAAGTCCTTTTCGTCAACGACTCGACCGGCGGCATCGACCTCGCCATGAACCCGGCCGACCCGAACACCATTTTCGCGGCCACTTTCCAGCGCATCCGCCGCGCCGACCGGCGGCAATACGGCGGGCCAGCCAGCCGGATTTATCGGACAAAAGACGGCGGCGAGACCTGGCAAAAACTGGCGGGCGGCCTCCCGACTGGTTCGCTTGGCCGCATCGGAATTGCCGTCGCGCCGAGCGACCCAAAGGTGGTCTATGCCGTCGTCTCGGGCCTGACCGGCGGCTTCACCGGCATCTACCGGTCGGCCAACGGCGGCGACTCATGGACGGCCGTTTTCACGGGCAACATGCCGGGCAGTTTTTATTCAAACTTCGGCTGGTGGTTCGGCAAGCTCTGGGTCGACCCGACCGACGCAAACCATGTGTTCACCGGCGGTGTCGACTTTTTTGAATCAAAAAACGGCGGCAGCTCATGGCAAAACATCCTCGGCCAGCCGGGCGCGGAGATGCACGTCGACCAACACGCCTTTTGGATGGATCCCGCGCAGCCGAACCATTTTTTCATGGGCAACGACGGCGGCTTTTGGGCCTCTGCCGACGGCGGACAGCATTGGGAGAAGAAGAACTCGCTGCCCATCGCCCAGTTCTACGCCGCCGCGATGAGCTTCCAAAACCCCGACCTGATCTTTGGCGGGGCGCAGGACAACGGTACCTGGCGCACCATCAGTGCCGCCGGTATCGACGACTGGCAGCCTGTCTACGGCGGCGACGGCTTCGTTGCGGCGGTTGATTACGGCGACCCCAACGTGGCCTACGCCGAGTACCAGTACGGTGCCATCGCCCGCAGCGACGACGGCGGCTTCAACTTCTTCGACATCTCGAACAACGGCATCGACCCGAACGCCCGAACCAACTGGGTCACGCCCTATATCATCAGCCCGCACGACCCGGCCACTCTTTTCTACGGCGCGCAAAACCTCTACATCACGACCGACAGGGGCGACTCGTGGGCCTCGTTCAGCCCCGACCTCTCGGGCGGCCAGCCGGGCAACCTCGTCTTCGGCACCATCACAGCCATCGCGCAGTCGCCGCTCGTTGGCGAGACGATTTGGGCGGGACTGGACGACGGCCACGTCTGGGTCACGCCCGATTTTGGGCAGACGTGGAACGACGTCTCCGCCGGGCTGCCGACGCGCTGGATCACCCGGCTGACGGCCTCGCCGTTCGACGCGAAAACGGCCTATTGCGCCGTCAGCGGATATCGTTGGAACGAACCGCTGCCGCACCTTTTCAAAACCACCGACCTCGGCGCGACATGGCTCGACATCACGGCGAACCTGCCCGACGCGCCGGTCAACGACGTCCTCGTCGACCCGCTCGACCCGCAGACCCTCTGGGCGGCGGGCGACATGGGCGTCTTCGTCAGCCACGACGACGGCGGCTCATGGGCGATGCTCGCGCCGGGCCTGCCGAACGTGCCGGTGACGGACATCGAATTCCACGCGCCGAGCCGGAAACTCGTCGCCGCGACGTTCGGCCGGTCGATGTATTCCATTGAAACAGAGGTGGTTGCGTCGAAAGAGGTGGTCGGCGAGGTGGCCTCGATGGAAGTCGTCGGCAACCCGTTTTCGGAAGGAAGCCGCATCGATTTCGTTTTGAAAAAAAGCTGCCGGGCGCGGCTTGACTTGTTCGATGCGGGCGGTCGGCTGGTGAAAACGATGGCCGACGGGGAGTTTTCCGCCGGGCGAAACAGCCTTTTTGTTTCAAAAAAAGACCTGCCGACGGCCGGGGTTTATGTCGTCCGGTTGAAAACTGCGTGCGGCTCGGCGAGCCGGAAACTGGTGCGGCTCTAATTTCGCGGCATGAAAATGGGCGATTTCTATTCGAGCAAAAGCTGTTGGCGTGGGCGCCAACAACGGCCAATGCAACTGTGTGGCTCTCGGCCGGTCTCCGTGGCCATCGCGGCCTGCGGCGACCTTGCCAAAAAGCCGATAGACGCTCGCACCCGCGACATCATCGACTCGACCTTCAACGCCCGCAGCCGTGAAATCCGCTCGGAGCTCGACACCTTCTACAACCAAAACCACCCGGTCCTGATGAAACAGGCGATGGACTCGCTCATGGCCGAGCGGAGGATGGAGATCGAGAAAGAAATCCGCTCGGCGCGGGGCGGGAAATGAGGCTTTTTTGAACAAGCACCTGATTTTCAACGTGTTACAATCCAACTGGAAAACTGCGGCCGTTCTTTTCGCCTCGCTCTTTTTTCAAAACTGCCAGACCGACAAGTCCGAGGTGGTGGAACGGGAGGTTGCTCGCCGCCTCGCCAAGTTCCGCACGGAGCGCGTGGCCGAGCACCGGCAAAAGCTCCTCGACGAGGCCTCGAAGATGGTCGACTCGCTCCTGCTCGACGAGGCGCGGCGGAAGCTGCAGGACTCGCTCGGCCATGTCCGACCCATCAAGCCGGTGAAGCCGGAGGACATCCCGCCCATCGACTCGGCGATGGTGAAGCCGCTGTTTTGAGCGGGGTCAGTTGCACATCGGCACCGTCCCGTCCTTCCTTTTGAAGACCATCTTGTTTAGCGGCAGCTTTTCCGGCTCGTTTTTCCCTTCCGTGATTTTCAAAAACTGGTTCGGCTGGATGTTTTTAAACGTCTGCACGGTCTTGCTGGCGGGCCATTTCACCACAATCTCGTCGATGATGGCCGCCTTTCCGATGCCGATTTCGCGCCGCAACGTCGAGCTGCCGAAGCTGCCGCCGGGGTTCACCTCGCGGTAGACCATGCGCTGCTTCCCGTTTTCCGTGAACTTGACGGTGACGTTCGCCCCGATGGCCGCGCGGTTGGAGGTCGTGCCGACGAGTTTCAGGTAGATGAAGTTGTTGTCGTTCTGCCCCGGGTTGATGTAGAGCGCGCTCGGGTAGTGGTCGCCCTGGAAGGCACCGCCGAGGTCGGTGTTGATGTCCTGGTCGCCGTCGTTGTCGAGGTCGGCGATGCTGACGGCATGGCCTTTTTGGAGGCTGGCGGTGCGCGAGGAGTTGGAGACGTCGTCGAAACGCTCGCCGCCGATGTTGTGGAAGAGCTTGTTGGGGATGAGCGACTGGTAGTTGGGGTTGCCGGTGGAGAGGTAGAAGTCGAGCCAGCCGTCGTTGTCGATGTCGCCGAAGTTCGACCCCATCGCGAAAGCCGTGTGGTTGAGGCCGAGCCGCTTGCTCATGTTGGTGAAGCCGCCGACGTGGTTGTTCCGAAAGATGTAGGGCTTTCCCGCCCAGTCGTCGCTCGGCTTGAGCGCCTCGCGGCAGGCGTAGTAAGAGAGGGGCCGCTCGAACTCGTAGTTGCAGCAAAAAATGTCGAGCCAGCCGTCGTTGTCGTAGTCGAAAAACCAGGTCGGGAAGGTGCGGCCGGTCTCCTTCGCCAGCCCGGCCTCCACGCTGACATAGGCAAACTGCGGCCTTGGCCCGGCGATGCCCGCGTTCCGCAGCAGGATTTTGTTGCCGGTGAGTGCGGAGATGAAGATATCGGGCCAGCCGTCGTTGTCGTAGTCGCCGCTCGTGACGCCCTTTGCAAAAACGGTGATGTTCAGCTCGGCCGTGCCGCCGATGTTGGTGAAGGTGCCGTCGTGGTTGTTCATGTACAGCTCGCAGGGGTAGAGGTGCCCTTTGTCGGTGGTCTCGTTCCCGATGAAGACGTCGAGCCAGCCGTCGTTGTTGAAATCGTTCCAGGTCGCCGTCTGCGTCGGGCAAAGCGAGAGGAGGCCTGCTCGAATGGTCACGTCGCTGAAGGTGCCGTCGCCGTTGTTTTTCAACAGGGAATTGGGCTGTTCGCCGTATCCGATTTGGCCCTGCCAGGCCCCGCGCAGGACGAAAATGTCGATGAAGCCGTCGTTGTTGTAGTCCGTCGTCGTCATGTTGAGGCCGCCGGTGACCTTTCCGAGGCCCGAGGCGGCGGTGCGGTCGGTAAAGGTGCCGTCGCCGTTGTTGACGAAAAAGTGCATCGACTCGTCGAGCGCCCAGGTGGAGGTGGCGTAATCGAGGTCGCCGTCGTTGTCGAAATCCTCGAGGATTGAGCCGCCGGAGCGGTCGTCGAGCATCGTGCCGAGGTCGGCGGCGAGGTCGGCGAATGGCTTGACGGGGTGCGCATCCTTCGCGTCGAGGCCTTTCACGAGCCACTTTGCCGGGACGCTGCCGGGGTACTCGCCGAGCGTCATGTAGGCGATGTTGAGCAGCCAGCGGGCGTCGAGGTCGTCGGGGGCGTACTCGGTGAGCATCCGCTCGAACATCTCGACGGCCTTGCGCGCCGGTTCTTTTTTGACGTGGACGCCGTTGCCCTGGATGGGCATGATGCACGACTGGTCCATGTGGCCCATCACGCAGTTGGTGCGTTCGGCCAGCCGCAGATAGGCCACGCCGGTGAACTTGAGCAGCGCGGGCATCTGCTTCGCGTCGAGGACGGGGCTTTTGAAAAGGCCCTCGTAGGTGTCGACCGCCTTCTGCTCGTCGCCCAGTTCGAGATAGGCCTGCGCAAGCTCGGAGGCGGCGTTGAACTGCTTGACGGGGTCGGCCCCGGCGGCGGCGAGGTCGGCGAGGAACTTCTCGACGCGGGCCTTGCTGTTGTAGAAGTTGCCGGGGTTGTTCTGCTTGGCAAAGATGCTGGCGCACAGCTCGGCCATCTTTTGGCCGTCGTCGGTGCCGGAGGCCGATGGTTTGCCGCCGCCGCCCGCCTCCGAGTTTTTGCAGTTTAGGGTAAAAAGACCGGCGAAAACAATTGTCGCGACTGCCCGGCCGAGCAAATGGAGTCTCATGTCGTCTCTCTAATTTTTGAAAAAAAGCGGGGGCAAAACTACTCGGCAACCCATGCGACCAATCTGCCTTCCCTCCGCCTCGAGTAGTTTTACCGCCATGCTCCACGACTCGCCCAACCGCTGGCGCCTCATCCTCGGCCAAAAAGCCGACCCCGACGACGAACAATCCGACCGCCTCTCGGAAGAGGAGCGCGGCATGGACGGCGCCCTCTCCGCCCTCTACGACTCCGACCGGCAGGCGGGCCTCGGCAAATCAGCCCCGACGGTCAACCGTTGGTTGGGCGACATCCGAAAATATTTCCCCACGCCCGTCGTGCAGGTCATGCAAAAGGACGCGCTCGAACGGCTTGGCCTGCAAAAAATGCTGCTCGAAAAGGAGCTTTTGCAGAGCATCGAGCCAGATGTCCACCTCGTCGGCACCCTGCTTTCATTGAACAAAATCATGCCCGAGAAGGCCCGGTCGACTGCCCGCGAGGTCGTCCGAAAAGTTGTCGAGGACTTGGAAAAAAAACTGGCCGCTCCGCTGCGCGAGGCCATCGCCGGGGCCTTGAGCCGCTCGGTTAAAAACCGCCGCCCGAGACCTAACGAAATCGACTGGCACCGAACGATAAGAGAAAACCTGCGCCACTACCAGCCTGACTATCAGACGATTGTGCCCGAAAAACTCGTCGGCCACGGGCGAAAAGGACAGGCTTTGAGGGAGGTCATTTTGTGCATCGACCAGAGCGGCTCGATGGCCGCGTCGGTGGTCTACGCCTCGGTCTTCGGCGCGGTGATGGCCTCGATTCGGGCGATAAAAACGCGGGTCGTCGTCTTCGACACGGCCGTCGTCGACCTGACCGACCTGCTTGCCGACCCGGTCGAACTCCTCTTCGGCACTCAGCTCGGCGGCGGGACGGACATCGCGAAGGCCCTCGGCTACGTCCAGACGCTCGTCGGGCAGCCGTCGGAGACGATTCTCGTTTTGATAAGCGACCTGTTCGAGGGCGGCAACCGGGACGAGCTTTTGAAAAAAGCGGCGGCACTGCGGCAGTCGGGGGTTCAGTTCGTGGCACTGTTGGCGCTTTCAGATGAGGGCCGCCCGGCCTTCGATGCTCAAATCGCGAAGCAGTTGGCCGCGCTCGATATACCGGCGTTTGCCTGCACGCCGCAGCTTTTCCCGGAGGTGATGGCGGCGGCCATCAAGCGGCAGGATTTGGGGAGGTTTGTGGGGTAGGAGAAGTGTGAAGCCGGTGGCCGTCAACTACTCCTTCTTTGAAAATCAGTGTCTCCGTAAACGCGCCCGTCAATTATCTCATCAATGACTTCTTTCCTCCAGACAAAACCAAGTTGCGCATCGCCCTCGCTACCGTCCCCAAGTCTGCCAGAATAGACTCCCACAAAGCCACAGACGGTTCCAAAAGTTGTATCAAGGGTTAGTTTCCCTTGCAATCCATGTACCCCGGTTCTTTGAAAAATTACTGGTGCGCCACTCATCCCGCTTCTCGTAGCTGTGTCAATTAACACACAGGGAAGCCCCTGATACTCTAATGTAGGTTCAGACGCAATACTCCCCCTTTTCCAAATCGGTAGTTG
>JBGAWE010000180.1:0-9407 GCA_044227705.1 Saprospiraceae bacterium | reverse complement strand
GCGTCGAAGACCGGCACCTCCGCAAGCAGTTGGAAATGGTCGACCAGCACCGCCTCGGGCGCGGCCGTCGAGGTCACCTGAAGCTCCTCCCATTCGTCGACGAGCGAGCCGATGGGGAGGCAGTCGTTGACGGTCATCCCGTCGTCGGGCAGGGTGAGAAGGCGCATCGAGGGGTTGCTAGGCGGCCCTTGCGCAGCACGGACGAGGCCTTTTTGAAACGACATCGCGGAGAAAGGCTCCGTGCTCCCCGTGCCGTTCCCGGTTTTCCGCTGCCAGACAGGCTTGTCGTCTTCGCCGAGGCGGAGGAGATAGGTCTCGTTCGGGCCGGTCACCGCGTCTCCCTTGTTGTCGGCGACGAGCCAGCCGAGGCCGGGCCGGTAGCGAGCGGTGAAGTTGTTGGAAATCACGCCCGGCGCGTCAATTCGTCCTGCCCATCGAACCAGCCCGTTCGGCTTGCAGCGGATGAGATATTTGCTGTAATGCGCCCCAAAATCGGGAGAGCCGCCGAAAATCAGGCTGTAGTCGCCGTTCGGGTGGACGCCGAGGAACGGGTGCGTAATCCTGTTGATGCTCACCCCCTGCAAAGCATACGAGCGGCTGCCCACCGCGCCGCCCGTCTGCCCGTAGCGATAGACCTTCGCCCCTCCGAGCCGAAGGGCCGACAGCAGCACGTCGTTCGAGCCGTCGACCGTCATTCGCAGGCCGCCTATTTGGCCGACCGCGACCGCGTTCGTCCATTCGAGCGTGCCGCTGGGCGAGACCTTCCCGAGGAAGTCCGGCGAGCCGAAGTCTTGGTCGAAAAGAAAATAGAAGCTCCCGTCGGGCAGCACCGCCATCAGTTCCACGCCGGGTTCGGCACTCTGCGACTTGCCAGCAATGGTCTTGAACCAAGTGAAATTCCCGTCGCCGTCGATTTTGGCCACGAAGAAGTCGCTCCCTCTTTCGCCGCTGGCAAGAAACTGCCCGTCGGGCAACGGTTCGAGGTCGACCACCTTGCCCGCCGCGGCGAGCCCCTTTTGCCAGACCACCTGCCCGCCCGCGTCCATTTTCATCAAAAAAGGATGCCCACCGACCGAGCCACCGAAGACCGTTGAGCCGTCGGGCAGGGGCAAAAGGTCGGATTTGTCGAACGCCCCGCCAGCCGCCTCGCTGAACTTCAACTCGGCGTCGACCGGCTCGCCGCACGGGCTTTTCACCTGAATCACGGCTGATTTTTCTTTTGAACAAAACCCGCCCGAGGCCACGAGCCTGACGACGTAGCTGCCCGGCACCTGAAACTCATAACCGAAATCCACCGCCGTCGAGAGCTTGAAACCGTTGACCGACCACTCGAAATCGGTCGCGCCGCCCGCCGATTGGTTGGTGAAACTGACCGTCGCGCCCGCCTCGACCGCTGTCGCGCTCGCTGAAAAACCCGCCTCGACCGGGCAGAGCACCGTGATGTGGACGATGGCCGAGTCACCGCAGTTCGGGTCGAAATTGGTCGCCCAAAGTTTCACGGGATGGTCGCCGAGGGTCGAAAAGCTGCGCGTGGCGTTCTTTTGATTGGAGAAAACATCGCCGTTTTCCGACCATTCGGCCGCCGTCGCGCCGGTCGAGGTGTTCGTCAAAACGACCGGCTGCCCGGCCAAAACCGGGTTCGGCACAGCCGTGAAACCGACCGCGATTGGCTTCGAACAGGCCGGTTGGCAGCCCTTCGAGGCAAGGAGGCTTTTCCGCGCCACCATCGCCGTCGCCTGCATCCGCGCCGCCTGCCCGGCTGTGAAAAAATAGTAGCACGGGAAGGGCGAGTAGTCCATGAAATCGCCCGTCGGGTCGTCGACGTCGGTCAGGAACGGGCTGCCCGGCGCCACGTCCGTCGAGCAGGAGTTGTAGGGGCAGGCCGTCCCCTTCGCTTGGTCGGGCGGCGTGTCGCAGACGCGGTCGCCGTCGAGGGCGCAGTTGTCGTTTTTGCAGCCGCCCTCGAAGGTGTGGTAGAGGCCGAGGTAGTGGCCCATCTCGTGAATCAAAACCGCGTCGTCGCCCGCGTTCGTCCCGAAAAACTTTGCCTCGCAAACGAGGCCGTCGATCCCCGCGCCCGCCGCCGACGGGAAATAGGCATACCCCGCCACGCCGCTCCCAATCGACTGGCTCGAAATCTCGCGCACGACCCAGATGTTGACATAATCGGTTGGTTGCCAGTCGTTTATGTTTTTTAACAGAACATCGTCCGTCTCCATCACCATTTCTGTGAGCGGCGACTGGTCGCGGGTGATGCCGTTCGTGGCCATCCCGGCGGGATCCCTTTTGGCGAGGCAGAACTGGATTTGGGTGTTGACCGTCGCGCCTTTTTGGGCGTAAAAACCGCCAGCGGCGAATGCCTCGTTGAGGTGCTCTATCGCCGCCAAAATCTGAGCGTCGGGGATGTTCTCCGCCCCCCCATCGTGGACGATGTGGACGACGACGGGCAGCGTCGCGGGCAGCGCAGCCGACTCTTTTTCATTGGGAAAAAAGCCAGCCAGCCCCTGCTCGAACTGGTCGATTTGCTTCTGGACGGCGGGCGTTCTCATACCGTCGAAGCCGCAGTTGTTCTGTGAAAAAAGGGAATCAGAAAAGAGCAGGGCGGCCAGCGCGGCCAGCGTCGGGCGGGAAATGTTCATGGCTCGGTAGGTTTACAGGTTAGCCGCAGAGGCGCGGAGGGTGCGACGTTAGTTGAAAACCAACTCCGCGCGCTCCGCGCCTTTGCGGCTACAAAACTATCAAAGCCGCACCAGCTTCCGCACCGCCGCCCGGCCTTCCAAGTTGATTTTCAGCTCATAAAAACCGGTCGGCAGCCCGCTCAAGTCCAGCTCGACAACTCGGCCCGGCCGCTCGAAATTGAAGCTGCCGACGAGCCGACCTGTCGCATCGAAGACCTCGACCGCCGTGCCATCGACAACCTCTTTTTGGAAATAAATTTCAACGCTGCCGGGCGTCGGGTTCGGCCTCAAAACCAGCCCGTCCGCCCATTCCGGCTCGGTCGCGGCGATGAGGTTGTCGATGAAGATCGAGGTCGTGAAAGCCTCGCAGCCGTTCATGTCGGTCACTTTCAGGAAGTAGCTGCCTGTCTTCAGGCCGGTCAGGTTTTGGACGGTCGAGAAGGCCACGCCGTCCTTCCGCCACTCGAAAGTATAGCCCGGCATCCCGCCCGCAACAGCCACCTCGATGGAGCCGATGCCCGCGCCGCCGAGGTCGTCCTTTTTTGATAAAACATTGATTGTCAACGAGTCGGGTTCGCCCAAAGAAATAGATTCGACGGTTTGGCAACCTCCACCGTCCGTCACCGTGACCAGGTGCGTCCCTGCGCAGAGCATCACCGCGGCTGCCGTCGTCTGCCCGTTTTCCCACAAAAACTGCATCGGCCCGGCCCCGCCCGTGACCGCCGCAACGGCCTCGCCCGTGCAATCTCCGTGGCAGAGCGGCTGCTGGCCACCGAAGTCGACAAGCGGTTTTTCATGGACGGTCACGGTGAAGGCGCAGCTGCCGATGTTGCCGCCCGCGTCGGTGTACGTCCATTGGTTCACGGTCTGCCCGGTTGGGAAATTCGACCCGCTCGGCAGCCCGCTGACCAGCGCGAACTGTCCACCGCCGTCATCTATGCAGTTGTCGATGGCGACCGGTGCCGCGTAGGCCACGACGGGGTTGCACCACCACGCGCTCTGGTCGGCAGGGCAGGTCAGGGTGGGCGGTTTGTTGTCGATAATCTCAACCTCAATCTGCTGGCTCGTCGAGTTTCCCACCGCGTCGGTCGCCGTCAGGTTGACGGTCTGCGGTCCGAGCTGCGAACAGTCGAAGTTCGGTGGCGAGATTGTCCAGTTTTCGATGCCGCAATTGTCGGTTGAGCCGTCGTCGAAGAGGGCGAGCGTCATCGCCGCCTTCCCGTTCGCGTCGATTGGGACGGTCGCTGGCTTCAGTTTCAAAACCGGCGGCTCAACGTCGATGGCTTGAATCTCGGCAAAACCGCTCGATGAGCAGCCAGCCGCGTCGGTCACGGTGAAGCCAAAAATGCCCGCAGCGAGGCCGCCGACGGCCGGGCCGGTCGCGCCGGTCGACCAAATTATCGACAGGATGCCGGAGCCGCCGCTCGTCGCGACGTTCGCCGAGCCGTCGGGCTTGCCGGGGCAGGTCGCGTTCAAATGGGACTCCGAAAAAGCAATCGCGGGCGGCTCGTTGAGGGTGAGATTTTGAGCGAACGTGCAGCCACTCGCCGATGTCGCCGTGACCGCGTAGCTGCCCGCTTGGAGCCCAGGCAGGTTCGCGCCCGTTGCGCCATTGGACCATGAAAACTTGACGTTGCCGCCGCCGCCCGAGGCCGTCAGATGGATGGAGCCGTCGGTGCCATCGTGGCATTTCGGGTCTTCCAAAATCGAGGAGAGCGAGAGCGAATTGGTGTTTACCGTCGCGCCGGTCTCGCTGTTCGACCATGAGAACTGAAAATTCGGGCTGCCGGACGCCGTTGCCGAGAGGGTCGCGGGGTTGCCGCAGTCGCCGTTTGTCGTCGCGATTTCGACGGTCGGTTCTTGGAAAAACTTGACCTGGACCGAGTCGTTGAGGAAGCAATTTCCCGTCCTCGCGGTGACGCTGACCGTCGTCGGGCCACTGCCCAAAAAGGTCGGCTTCGGGCAGGTCGTGCAGCTCAAAACCGAGGCGGGCGACCATTTGTACTCACTAAAAACCGGGCTGGCCGCGATGTCCACCGAGCCGCCGGGGCAGAGGTTCAGAACCGGCGGGAGATCGAGCGAGGCGGCCGTGTTGAGTTTTATCAAAATCGTGTCGGTCTGTTTGAAACCGCAGGCGTCGAAGGCATCGACCCAATACTTGCCCGCGCCGAAGGCGGTGAACGTCGAGTCGGCCGAGCCGTCCTGCCAGCGGTATTTTTTGAACAGCGGCCCCGCCGAGAGTTTGACGACCGAGTTTTGGCAGAGTGCCTTGTCCGGCCCGAGGTCGAGCGGCGGGGTCGAGTTTTGGAGGAAGAAGTTGCCGATGTTGTTCGTCAGGTGGCACTCGGGCTGGCCGGTCGAGATGGTGTCTTTCGTCAAAACAAAGGGGCGCGGCGTGGAGCCGTCATCGTTAGCCACCACGAAGACTTTTTGGCCGTAAGCCGCCGGGATGGTCAGGTGAAACGGCTGGCAGTCACCCTCCTCCAATTTTTTCTCCCAAAAGACGGGCGGGAAATGGAGCGGCGCGGCCGTCGACGTCGGGTCTCCTTTGTAAAAAGAGACGGGCAGATGGGCGGGCAAAACCGCGCTGCCGAAATTGCAGATGGTCAAAAAGACCTCGAAACTGTCGGGCTGGCAGCGTACCGAGTCGACCGTCAGCGAGGCGTCAGGGACGGGCAACTTGCTGACAATCAACGGGTTGAGCGACGGCGAGGCGGCGAGGTGCGTGTTGAACGGCCGCTTGCCGGAGCCGATGCCGCCCATTTCGAGCCAGTGCTTTTGCTGGGTTTTGGGGACGGTGAGGTCGTCGTTGATGTTGACGTTGAAGAAGTTGTACTGGTTCCAAATCGGGCGGGCGGGCGGCCACGGCAGGTTGTCGGAGCCGATGACGCGCAGGCGGCCACGGCCTTGCCCGAAGTAGTCGTCCATCCAAACTGTTGCGATTTCGGCCGCGCCGTCGCCGTCCACGTCGGCCACGGCGGGGCCGTCGAAAGCGGTGTTGCAGAGCGAGGGGATGGAGAACCAGGCGCGGGTCGCCGGGTCCACGCCCGTCGGCAGCGGGTCGGGGCCGCCGTAGTGGACGCGGAGGCTGCTCTCTCCTTTGAGCACGATTTCGTCGAAGCCGTCGCGGTCGAAGTCGAAGGCCGGGGCAACGGAATAGGCCGACATGTCGCTCGACGGGGCCTTCCACCAATAGGGGTCGGCCGGGTTGGCGGCGGCGGCATTGAGGTTCCACGCGACGAGCTTCGCGTCGAAGCCGTACCATTGGCTAACGACCTCGGGAAGGTCGGTCGGGAAGCCCATCTTTCTGTCGTCAAAAACATTGGCGATGGTCAGCTTGCCCAGCGCGGGCGGCTGGTAGATGGGGCTGGCGACGAAGGCAATCAACCCGTTCCTGTCCCAGGCGTAGAAGCCGGGGGTGGTCGTGTTGCCCGTCTTGCGCGGCCCGGCGACCACCACGTCGGGTCGGCCGTCGAGGTTGAGGTCGGCCACCTGGGTGTAGCCGTCTTCGAAGCCCTGCCCGCTCACCATCTGGTTGAGGTCGCGCTGGATTTTTATCTGGAGGCCGTCGCCGTCGTTGGGGTCGAGGTCGACGGAATAGATGTTGGCCCCGGCCACCAGTTCGAGGCCCGCGCAGTCGGGGTCGCCGTTGCAGTCGGCCACGGAGAGCATGTCCACTGCCTGCGAGCAGTCGTAGAAGCCCGTGTAGTCGTAGGGAGAGGTTTGGGCCTTGCCGACGTGGCCCGTCCCTTTGAGCTTCGGGGAAAGGGTCGGCGCGACCGGGTTGGAAAAGTCGAAGGTGAAGATTTGCGCCCCGATGTGGATTTCCGGGACGCCATCGCCATCAAAATCGGCGGCCGACATGCGAGTGGCCCTATCGTTGACGGCAGGATTGCTTTCAAACCAAAGCTCCATCGGCGGCACGGCCCCGGGCTGGTATTTTCTGAAAACCTTGATTTTGCCCGTGCCCGTGCCGTACAGCACCTCCGGGCTGCCGTCGCGGTCGATGTCGATGATGAGCGGGAAGGCGTCGGTGGCGGTCGCGAGAGTGGCCACCTGCAGGCGGTCGGGGCTGGCGAGGTTCGCGCCGTCGCCCCGATAGATGAGCAGCGTGTCGAAAAATTGGGTGGGGACGAGAATCTCCGCAATGGCGTCGGTCTGCGGGTTGAGGTTGGCGACGGCGGGCGACGAGATGTTCGGCACGGCCACGTCCGAGCTTTCCCATTCGATTTTCCCCCGAATCGGGAGCTTGGGCGGCGTGATGGCGCAGGCCGTGTCCTGCCCCGTCGGGCATGGGCAGTCGGCGGTGTCGAAGCAGTCGACGAGGCCGTCGTCGTCGTCGTCCAGCTGGTTGCCGCAGATTTCGGGGCAGGGGAAAACAAAGTCGCAGGCCAGCGTCCGGATGAGCGGGTCGCCGACGAAGGTCGGCATGAAGTCGCTCACGATGATGGCCGTCGTGTTTGTTGTCGTCAGGCTGATGTTCTCGACCGAGAGCGAGAGCGGTGCCGTTGTTTCGGTCACCGGCACATCAGGCAGGCAGGCGATCGGGAGGTTGGCGTCGGGCAGGGCCATGAGGTGCATATTGGCCTTGTTCGGGTAGTTCTCCTCGCGGATGAAGCGGAGACGGCCCTTGTCGAGCCCAACGCGCAAGCTGGTCTCGCCGAAGAAGCCCTGCCCGCCGAACTTGCGCTGCCATAGGACTTCGCCGTCGTCCGAGACGTGCTGCACGTAGTTGTTCTGCACCGAGAAGTTGGTGTTCACCTTCCCGTCGACCACCAGCCAGCCTTTCCCTCCCGAAAGGGAGCTGAAAACAGAGAAATAAGTGCTCAGCCCGCCGCTCGGCACGAACTTCTTGACCCACTTGACCGACCCGTCCGCCGCGAAGCGGGAAAGGACTTTGAAGCTCTTCCCCGCCGGCGAATTCACAGAGGAAGCCGAATAAAAGATAGAAAACCCGCCGTCCGCCTCGTGCGTGGCCAAGTGGAGGTAGCCAGAGCCGGGGATGGAATCGGCCGGGAAACGGTACTGTTTTGCCCAAACCACCGACCCGTCCTGCCGAATCCGGCTGGCGGCAAGCGGTGCGGGCGAGGGCCCCGGTCGAAAGACGAGCAGAAAGTCGCCCGCCCCGTCCGCCGACCGGCGGATGCCCGTGTAAAAGCTCGACCCGCTATCGGTCGTCAGTTTTTTTGACCAGAGGAGCTGGCCGTTCGGTCCGAGCTTCATGAGGTACCGCCCGCCGTTGAAAGGCTCCGCCAAAAGGCCGAACGAGCCGTCGGGATTAGCGGCGGTCAGGGTCGACCCGTCGCCGATGTACTGGAACTTGCCGGAGATGGTCAGCTGCTTCGACCAGACGAAGTTGCCGTTGAAGTCGATTTTCGCGAGCAGGATGTCGCTCGCGCTGATGGTGTGGAAGGCCCCGGTGCCGAGGTGGCCGAAGAGGAGCCACCCGTCGCCGTCGGGCAGCGGCTCGATTTCGTAGAAAGAGCCGGCCACGTTCAGCAGTTTGTGCCAGACCACATTACCGCCCGCGTCGAAGAGCGTGACCATCGGCTTCTCGTTTTGCGACCCGACGTGCAGCAGGTAGCCGCCGCCGATGGCCTCGATGTCCTGCGTCAAGAATTTCTTGTTGAGCTGCGCCGTGAAGGTCACCTGCATCGGCTCGGGTGTGAGGCCGCAGCTCGATTTGACATCGACCCAGACCGTCTTTTCCACCGTGCAAAAAGGCCCGACCACCAAGAGGTTGACCGCGTGGAGGCCGGGGTTGGAAAAGGAATAGGTCAAATTGGTCGAGGTTCCGACGGGGATTCCGTTGACCGACCACTCGAAGCTGGTCGCGCCGCCCGTCGTGGTGCTGGTGAAATTGACCGCCTCGCCGACTGCCGGGTTGAGGTTGCTGGCCGAAAAATCGACCGTCAGCGGGCAGAGGACTTTTATGGAAAGAAGGGCCGTGTCGGCGCAGTTCGGGTCTTGGTTCGTCGTCTTCAACACGATTTCATGCTGGCCAACTGCGCTGAAAGTGCGCGTTTCATTCTTGTTATTGGAGATAACGGACCCGTTTTCCGACCATTCCCACTTCGTCCCGCCCGTAGAGCTGTTCGTCAAAACAACCGGCTGCCCAGCCATCACCGGGTTCGGCACGGCGGTGAAACCGGCCGCAACCGGCATCGTGCAAGGGTCGGCGCAACCCATCGAAGCCAGCAGGCTCGCCCGTGCCGCGCCAACCGCCGCCTGCATCCGCTCTGCCTGCCCGCTGGTGAAAAAATAGTAGCAGGTGAACGGCGAGTAGTCCATGAAATCCCCGGTGAAATCGTCGACGTCCGAGGTGAACGGGCTGCTCGCCGCCACGTCCGTCGAGCAGGAGTTGTACGAGCAGCCGGTGTGCTTCGCCTGATCGGGCGGCGTGTCGCAGACGCGGTCGCCATCGGCGGAGCAGTCGTCGTTTTTGCAGCCGCCCTCGAAGGTGTGGTAGAGGCCGCAGTAGTGCCCCATCTCGTGGATGAGCACGCCGTTCTCGCTCGGGCTGGTGCCGAAATATCTCGCCTCGCAGACCATTCCGTCGACCGCCGAGCCGTGCGACGACGGGAAGTAGGCATACCCCGCCACGCCCGGCCCGATGGAGTTGCTGGTTATGTCTTTCACCACCCAGATGTTGACATAATCGGTTGGTTTCCAACGGTTTAAGTTTTTCACGGGAAGGTCGTCCGTCTCCATCACCATCTCCGTCAGCGG